>JAYUZE010000145.1:0-15038 GCA_043752035.1 Gammaproteobacteria bacterium | reverse complement strand
ATCGACCGTGCCCAACGCGCTCAGCACCAGCACCGGGGTACTGACACCCTGCTGGCGCAGCGCCGTGATCAGCGCCAGGCCGTCGAGCTGCGGCAGCATGCGATCGACGATCAGCAGATCGAAGCGCGTGGTGCTGGCCGCGGCCAGTCCCTCGCTGCCGGTGACGCAGGTGTGCACCACATAGCCCGCCTCCTGCAGGCCATGGCTCACATGGCGCGCGGCTTCGACATCATCTTCTACCAGCAGGATCTGCATGCACCACTCCGTGGGCTCGGCCGGGTATGCTTTCACATATGGAAGCCAGTGTCATATCGCCGCCCTCGGTCTACGACCGGATGCGCCTCGACGACGCGCAGCTGTGCACCCTGCTGGCCAGCGGCCGCTCACACCGCGCACTGCAGGCGGTGTTCGGCCGCCCGGAATATCTGCTGCTTGCGCAGCTGGCGCAGCTCGCCGCCCGGGCCAAACCCAGGCACCCAGCCCCCGTGTACCTGCTGCCCGGCATCATGGGCACGCAACTGGGCCTGGCGCGCACCTCGCCCGAGGCGGCTGACCTGCTGTGGATCGACCCGCAGGACATCATCGGCGGCCGGCTCGAGCTGATGCGCCTGCACACCGTAGCGACACCCGGGGATGCTGCCGAACTGATCACACTGGGCGCCATTCCCTATACCTATCTGGCCCTGCAGTTGCGTCTGCAGGCCGTGGGTTACCGCGTGCTGATGCACCAGTACGACTGGCGCCGCAGCCTCACTGTGCTGGCGCGCGAGTTCGCTGCGCGCGTGCTGGCCGATGACGCACCGCAAGTCATGATCGTGGCGCACAGCATGGGTGGACTGGTCGCGCGCGCCAGTCTCGCGCTGCCCGGCATGGAGCGCGTGCAGCGGATGGTTTCACTCGGCGTGCCCCATGGCGGTTCCTACGGCGCGCTGCAGGCGCTGCGCGGCACCTATCCGGTAGTGCGGCGCCTCGCGGCGCTCGACCAGCGACACGATGCCGAGACGCTGGCGGCACAGGTGTTCGGCAGCTTTCCCAGCCTTTATGAGCTGCTGCCGCCCGCGGCCGCCACTGCGCCCGATCTGCATCTGGCGGCGAACTGGCCGCTCAGCGGCCCGCGCCCGAACCTCGAGCTGCTGCAGAACTCGCGCGACTTCTTCGCCGGGTTGCCGGCCAGCGATGAGCGCCATTGCGCCATCGTCGGTCGTGGGCAACGCACCGTGACCAGCATCCGCTGCGACAGCGAGGATTTTCACTATCAGGTCTGCTCCGCCGGTGATGGCACGGTGGCTTTCGATTCGGCGCGACTCGAGGGTCGGTCAAACTACCAGTTGCGCTGCGAGCACAGTGCCTTGCCGCGCAGCCCCACCGTGGCGCGCGCGATTCACGAATTGCTGAGCAGTGGTCACACCCGCACACTGCAGGCCGTCGCCGCGGGCGGCACGCCGGCAGATAGACCGGCATCAATCACTACTGTCGGCGACCGGCAGCTACGCAGTAACTGGAGCGACAAAGTCGACTGGTTGCATTACACACCGGTCGAGCGACGCGAATATCTGAATCGCCTCAATCAGGCGCCACCGCAGTACGCGGCGCGGCGCCCGAACCGGTGAGCAACTGAACGCGTCCGCCTCCATCGTCTGGCTGCACCACGATCTGCGGCTCGCCGACAACCCGGCGCTGCTGGCCGCCCTGCAACGCGGCGCGCCAGTAATACCGGTGTATATCGACAGCAGCGAAGATGAAGCTGCCTGGGCGCCCGGTGCGGCCGCGCGCTGGTGGCTGCACCACTCGCTCGCGAGCCTCGGCGTGGCGCTGCAGGCGCGCGCCTCGGCGCTCATTTTACGGCGCGGCCCGGCGCTCGAAACCCTGCAGTCACTTTGTCGCGAGTGCGGGGCCGATGCCGTGTACTGGAACTGGCGCCACGAACCGGCATTGCGCGCGCGCGATGCCTCGATCGAAACCAAGCTGCGCAGCGCGGGTATGCTGGCGGAGAGCCGCAGCGCCGCACTGCTCGCCGATCCTGGCACGCTGCTCACGCAGGCCGGCGCGCCCTACCAGGTGTACACACCGTTCCGGCGCCGTCTGCTCGAACAGCTGCAGTTCGTGGCGCCGCGCGCGGCGCCGGAGCAATTGCCAGCGCCTGAGCGATGGCCGGCCTCACTGGCACTCGCGCAGTTGCAGTATCTGCCGCACCAGGCCTGGGATGCAGGGCTGGCCAGCGCCTGGCAACCGGGCGAGACCGGCGCCGCGCGGCAGCTGCAGACCTTTATAGGCAGCGCGCTGGCCCACTACGCGCAGGCGCGCGACCAGCCTGGAATCCGCGGCAGCTCGCGGCTTTCGCCGCATCTGCACCACGGCGAGATCTCGGTGCGCCAGGTCTGGCAGGCGGTGCTGCAATCCACGACGCCGGCCGATGCCAGTGGCCGCACAAAGTTTCTCGACGAACTGATCTGGCGTGAGTTCGCCTGGCACCTGCTGCATCATTTTCCGCACACTAGCGAGCAGCCGCTGCGCAGTGAATTCGCAGCCTTCCCATGGCAGCAATCCCCGGCATTGCTGCGCGCCTGGCAGCGCGGCCGCACCGGCGTTCCCCTGGTCGATGCCGGCATGCGCGAACTGTGGGCCACGGGCTGGATGCACAACCGGGTGCGTATGATCAGCGCCTCGTACCTGGTGAAGAATCTGCGTCAGCCCTGGCAGGCCGGCGCCCGCTGGTTCTGGGACACGCTGGTCGACGCCGATCTTGCTGCCAACACGCTCGGCTGGCAGTGGGTCGCGGGGTGCGGCGCCGATGCGGCGCCCTACTTTCGCGTATTCAATCCCGTCACCCAGGGCCAGAAATTCGACCCGCGGGGCCAGTATCTGCGCCGCTGGTTACCGGAGCTGGCGCAACTGGGCGATGCAGACTTGCACGCGCCGTGGCTGGCGCCGCAGGCGCTGCTGCGCGCTGCGGGTGTGGAACTGGGCGGCAACTATCCGCGGCCGCTGGTCGATCTGCAGGCATCGCGCGCGGCGGCGCTGGCGGCCTATCAGAGCATGCGCGGCGCGCACTAGCGCCGGCCCGCGAAATCAGCCGTGGACGGAATCCACGGCGCGTGCCAGTGCCGCGCTCAATGTTTCGCCCTCGGCCACCGACGTAACGCCGATGCTCACGCTCACCGCTTCGACACTGGATTCCGCATCGTGGCGGCGGATGCGGCAACTCTCGACACCGCGGCGGATGCGATCGACGATGACGTCCGCGTTGGCCGACGTTGCGCCGGGCAGCCACAGCAGGAAAATATTTGAGCGCTCGCGCGCCGGCAGCGCGCCATCGCCGGGCGCAGCGCTCAGCAACTGTCCAGCCACGGTCGCCAGCACCCGATCGCCCATCACGTTGCCGTAACTCTCGATGATGCCGCTGAAACGATCGATCTCGATGCCAAGTATCGCACCCGTGGGCAAGCCGCGCGGATAGGCACTGGCCACCTGTTGTTCGAGGCCGCGCCGGTTCAGCAAGCCTGTGAGCGGATCGAGTTGCGCCTGACCCACGGCGGCCTCGAGCTCAGCGCGCAAGCGCTGCACTTCCTGGGCACTGTGTTCCAGGTTCTGCTTCAGATCGGTCGTGCTCCCCAGCACCTTGCTGGTGTCACCCATCAGGCCATGCACCAGCTCGGCGATCGCCTCGCGACTGTCTTCGCGCTGCAGCCGATCCTGATAGACGCCCAGCCCGTCGTGGTAGCGGCCAACTTCGTCGCTGGCCTGGCTGGTAGCCTCGGTGACGTCCTCGACCACCTTCTGGATGCGCGCCCGCAAGCGTACCGAGGATTCGATATCGCGTGTCGCGACGTGGCGATCGAATAGGTCCTGAATCTCGTCGTCATTGAGTTTCTGCCCCGTGGTCAGCAGCGCATCGACGGCGGTCTTGAGTCCCTGGTTGGCGCCGGCGGCATATTCGTACCAGACCGCGTAACTGACCGGATGAAAGCCGGCGGCGTGCCGCGACATCATCGGCAATACCATGCGCAACAATTCTGCGGTCTGCTCCCGGTTCTCGCGATATCTCATGGGGGCTTCAGGCGCGCAGCGCCTGCCCCGCACTGGCGCCGATCAGCATGGCAAAGGCCGGTGGACCATTCTGCTGCTGTTGCAGCAGCACCAGGAATTCCTGGATACCCAGCGGCTCGCCGAACAAGCGGCCCTGGGCGTGATCGCAACCCCACTGGCGCAGCGGCTGCACGTGCTTGGGCAGCTCGACTCCTTCGGCGACCACTTCGAGCCCGAGGCCGTGACCCATGTCGATGATGGTGCGCACCAGCGTCGCATCGGCCGGATCATCGGCCAGGTCGCGCACGAAGGACTGGTCGATCTTCAGTGTGCCGATTGGAAACTGCTGCAGTGCCGAGAGTGAGGAATAGCCGGTGCCGAAATCATCGATGGACAGGTGCAGGCCGATGTCCGCCAGTTGATTGAGCATATGCACGGTGCGGCGCGGATCGGCCATCAGCGTGGTCTCGGTAATCTCGAGTTCCAGGCTCTGCGGCGGCACGTTGTGGCGCTCGAATACTGCGCGGCAGTTGAGAATGAAACTCGCCTGGCGCAATTGCTTGAGCGACAGGTTCAGCGCGATGCGGCCCGGATCGCGCACGTCACGGCGCAGCAGGTTCAGGTCCAGGCACACGCGCTCGAGCACCCACTCGCCGATCACGTTGATGAGATTGTTTTCCTCAGCCAGCGGAATGAACTGCGCGGGCGGAATGTCGCCGTGCCCCGGCAGCCGCCAGCGCAGCAGCGCCTCGGCGCCGATGATGCGCCCGTCGCGCAGATCGACCTTCGGCATGTAGCGCACCACGAACTCATCGCGCTCGACCGCGCGCCGCAGTTTGCTCCTGAGCATCAGCCGCTCCACCGCCGCCGCGTTCATTTCCTGCGAATAAAACGCAAAGGTGTTGCCGCCGTTCTGCTTGGAGTAATACATCGCCGCATCGGCATTGCGGATCAGGTCGATCACGTTGTCGGCATCGCGCGGACAGAAGGCGACGCCGATGCTCACCGTCAGGAACACTTCCTGCTGGTTGACGTGGAAAGCCGCGCCGACCGTGTCGAGCACGGTGCGCGCCAGCTGCGCCACCTGCTCGCCGGCTTCCTCGGCATCGGCGCTCACGCCGTCGACGAACAGCGCAAATTCGTCGCCCGCCAGGCGGCCGAGCACCGCATCGCTGCTGAGCACACGCGTGAGCCGCTCGGTCAGCACTTCCAGCACCCGATCGCCCGAAGCGTGGCCGAAGGTGTCGTTCACCTCTTTGAAACGATCCATGTCGACATACAGCAGTGCCACGCCCTGACCGACGCGGCGCGCGCGCGCAATCGCCTGTTGCAGCAGATGCTGGAACTGCATGCGATTGGGAATCTTGGTGAGCGCGTCGTAGCGCGCCAGGTAGCGGATACGCCGCTCGGCACGCTTGCGCTCGGTGATGTCGCGCGCCACGTAGATGTCGCCGGCGAACTGCGCGTCGCTGGTCGCAACCGTCGAGACCACGAACGAGACCGGTATGGTCTGGCCGGCCCGCGCGCGCAGCACCGTCTCGCCAGCAGCACGCGCACTTTGCAGCGGATCGGCGCCGCCCTCGGGTACGGTCGCCAGCAGCGCGGCGACATTCATGCCAGTGAGCTCCGCGGCCGTCAGCCCGGTGAGCTGCTGCGCGGCATCGTTGACGATGCGGATCGAGCCATCGGGCGCCGCTACGAATACGCTGTCACTCATGCTGTTGAGCACGCTGTGCAGGTAGTCACGCCGGTAAGTGGTGTCGTTGAGTGCCAGGCGCATGCGCTCGAAGGCGGTCTCGAGCAGGCCGAGGCGACCGCCCTGCGCCACCGGCGGCAGCGGATGGGAAAACTCGCCGCGGCTGATGTGTTCGGCGCCATCGATCAGCTGTTCGACGCTGTCGCGCAGGCGCTGGTTCTGTTGCCAGAACCACCAGGCCGCCAGTACAGCGGCACTCAGCGCAAAGAGGCCCAGCAAAATCATCGTTGAAGTGGATAGCGTCGGCTGCAAGGCGAGCAGGGTCGTGCCGCCGATCAGCCCCAGGCACAGCACCAAAGCGGCCAGATAACGGCTGATCAGCCTGGAACCCTGCACGCGCACCCCATACGATCCACTACCCGCTTAGAATGATGCACGATGCGCACCCCTAACGCCAACTCCGCCACCTTAAGCGAATTGCAGCTGACCGGCTACGCCAGCAACCATGTGCAGCAGTGCGAAGAGCCGCGCTGTGCGCTGCACCGCGATGCCCTCGAAGCACTGCAGGCCATGCGGCAGGCGGCGCTGGGTGATGGCATCGAAATGCTGCCGGTGTCCTCGTTTCGCAACTTCGAGCAGCAGCTGTGGATCTGGAATGCCAAGTACAACGGCGAGCGCATCCTGCGGGGCCGCGACAACCGCGTACTGGACAGTGCGGCCCTGAGTCCGGCCGAGCGGGTCGCGGCGATACTGATC
The DNA here is from genome assembly GCA_043752035.1 of Gammaproteobacteria bacterium. Taxonomy (GTDB): domain Bacteria; phylum Pseudomonadota; class Gammaproteobacteria; order Steroidobacterales; family Steroidobacteraceae; genus FEN-1191. The sequence goes on along the minus strand of JAYUZE010000145.1, from coordinate 8,560 downwards.
TGGTCGGCGCTCCCCGGCGCCAGTCGCCACCACTGGGGCTCGGACTGCGACCTCGTCGATCGCCGGATGGCACCACATCAGGGCCCGATCGACCTGCTGGGCGAGGATTTTGCCGCCGGCGGCCGCTATGCCGCGCTCAACGACTGGCTGGAGACGCGAGCCGCGGACTACGGTTTCTTTCGGCCCTACGACCAGGACCGCGGCGGCGTGCTGCCCGAACCCTGGCACCTGAGCTTCGCGCCGGTGGCGGGGCCAGCGCTGGCAGCGATGAGCCCCGAGTTGCTGCGCTCCGCACTGGCGCAAGCACCGCTGGCAGGTAAGGATATCGTTGCCACACGGCTACCGGAGCTGTTTGAACGCTACGTGTTAACAGTGGCCGAGGTGCCGCAGGCGGCACGCTACGCGAGCGCGCTTTAGTCGCGCAGCCAGGCCCGTTTGAAATAACCCAGCATCAGCCCGCGCACGTCGGCCAGTGCGTTCGGGTCGGCGGCATAGAGCGGCGGGTTTCGCCGCAGCATCCGCCAGCTCTCGCTGCGCAGTACCTGGTCAAGATAGACCATGTTGCGCTCGATCGATTCGATGTACGGGTTGCTGCCGTCGAACAGGATTTCCAGGTAACGGTAGGCGCGGTTGAATTCGCCATCGAGCCGCTTGGCCCGTGTTTCCTCGACGAATTGCGGCGTCTGGCGCAACAGGTCCAGCCCCGAGGCATAGCGCACCTGCTGCGCACTGGCATTGCTCAGCGGCAGTGCCATACCGCCCAGCACGAATTCCGGATAGAGCCGGTCGCGGCATTTTTCCAGGTAACAGCGATCAGCCATCTGCGTGATCATGTCGGCGGTGCCGAGCAGGTGGCCGAGGCGCACATTGCGCGCATCCTCCAGCACCAGGTCGGTGAAGGGCTTTTCGTAGCCGGTGAAATGCAGGACCTGGGCGGCGATGTCGTTCCAGTGCGCAAGGTTCAGCTCCGGCAGGAATTCCTGCAGGAACTCGATACCGCGGCTGATATGCGTGCGCGTGAACTCGGCGCCATTGCGCTGCGCGGTGTCGGCGCTGCGGCGCAGGTAACCGACATCATGAAAAAGCGCGAACACGATGCCGATCATCGCCCGCTCGGGCCCGAGTTTCCACAGCGGCTCGACCTGCTGCTCGTAGCCGGCACACAGCCGCGCCATAGTCAGCGTCACATCCAGCGTGTGCTGGCGATCGTGATAGAGCGTGTCGACGCCGGCGTAGCCAGGCACGCGGCCCGAAAACATGTCGTCGAACTGGGTGAAGGCGCGGCGCACCACGGCGGTCGGAGCGCCGGGCCAGGCCACCGCGTAGAGCTGCTCGACGGCCTGCAATACCGCGCTGTGCGAGCTGACACGCACCGTATTGGTGATGTCGAAATCGCTGCGGCGAATGCCACCGAGGCCCGCCAGGGAAGGCGGCCGCAAAGCCCGATCGTCTGCCGCAATAGCCATGGAACGCTCAGTCTAGGCCAGCGCCGGACGCCGCACCAGCGACCTGACGCACAGTTCGAACCGCCCCGGCAGCCGGCGCCGCGCCATCAAATGTCAAATTCCGCCACCACGGGCGCATGGTCCGAGGCACGCTCGGCCAGTCGTGCTTCGCGATCGATGGTGCAGCTGCGGCAGCGTTCGGCCAGACCCGTGGAGGCCAGCAGCAGATCGATGCGCAGGCCATGATTGCGGCGGAACGCGCCGGTGCGGTAGTCCCACCAGCTGAAAGACTGCGGCGGCTGCTCGAAGCGCCTGAACACGTCGACCAGCCCCACGGCGAGCGTGTCCTGCAGCGCGCTGCGCTCCTCCGGACTCACGTGCACCGACCCCACCCAGGCCGCCGGATCGTACACATCGCGATCTTCGGGCGCGATGTTGAAATCGCCCAGCACCACAAGGTTCGGGTGCGCGGCGATCTCGGCGCGCAACCAGGCGCGCAGTGTGCGCAACCACCCGAGCTTGTACTGGAACTTGTCGGACTCCGGACTGTGCCCGTTGGGCACGTAGAGATTGATCACGCGCAGCGCACCGCAGGTGGCGGCCAGCACGCGCCGCTGCGGATCATCGCTCCCCGGCATGTCCTTCTGCACCGCCTGTGGCGGCGCGCGCGCCAGCAGCGCCACGCCGTTGTAGGTCTTCTGCCCACTGTACACGCTGTGATAGCCGGCGGCCTGGAGCTCCCCAACCGGAAACATCTCGTCGACCACCTTGGTTTCCTGCAGCGCCATCACGTCGGGCGCATACAGCGCCAGCCACTCGAGCAACTGCGGCAGCCGCACCCGCAAAGAGTTCAGGTTCCAGGTGGCAACGCGGGTCATCGCTCAGGCCGCATTCCTGGCGGTGTCGATGCCATGCATCTGCAGGAGCGGCGCGATGTCGGGCTTGCGGCCGCGAAATTCCACGAAGGCCTCGAGCAGATCGCGACTGCCGCCACGCGCCAGGATACTGTCGAGGAATCTGCCGGCGGTGGCGCGATCGAAGGCATTGCGCGCGCCGAACGCGGCGAAGGCATCGGCCGCCAGCACCTCGGCCCACTTGTAGCTGTAGTACCCGGCCGCGTAGCCACCGGCGAAGATATGCGTGAAGCTGTGCGGGAAGCGATTCCACTCGGGCACCGGCGTCACGCTTACTTCACGGCGCACTTCGGCCAGCAGCTCGTAGGCACATGCGCCGCGCGCCGGATCGTATTCGGCGTGCAGGCGCATATCGAAGAGTGCGAACTCCACCTGGCGGAGCGTCGCCAGCCCGGCTTGGAAGCTGCGCGTGGCAATCAGCTGCTGCTGTTTGGCTGCCGGCAGCGGCACGCCGCTGCGCACCTCGGCGCTGACGCGCTCGAGCACCTGCGGCAGCCAGGCGTAGTTTTCCATAAACTGGCTGGGCAGCTCGACCGCGTCCCAGGCCACGCCATTGATGCCGGCGATGCTGGGATAGGCGATGCGCGTGAGCATGTGATGCAGGCCGTGTCCGAACTCATGGAACAGCGTAATCACATCGTCGTGCGTGAGCAGCGCCGGCCGGCCATCCTGCGGCGGCAGCGAATTGCACACCAGGTAAGCCACCGGGAGCGTCAGCGTGCCATGCAGCTGCTTGCGGCCGACGCAATCGTCCATCCACGCGCCGCTGCGCTTGTGGGCGCGCGCGTAGGCATCGAGATAAAAGCTGGCGAGCGCCTCGCCGGACGCGGAGCGCACTTCGTAGTAGCGCACGTCCGGATGCCACAGCGGCACACCGCTCTTTTCGCTGATCGTCACGCCATAGAGCTTCTCGGCCACTTCGAACAGACCGGAGAGCACGCGCGGCAGCGGCAGATACTCACGCAGCTCTTCCTGCGACACCTGATAACGGCTGTGCTGCAGGCGTTCGGAATAATAGGTGAGGTCCCAGGCATCGAGCTTGCGGCCGGCAAAGGTCTCAAGTTCGGCCAGCTCGGCACTGGCGTGCGGGCGCGCGGCGACGGCCAGCTTGCGCAGAAAATCGGTGACTTCCGGCACGCTGTGCGCCATGCGATCGGCCAACGCGTACTCGGCGAAGGACGCGAAGTCGAGCAGGCGCGCCGCCTCGTGGCGCAACTGCACGATCTGCCCGATCAGCGCGCTGTTGTCGAACTTGCCGGCGCCGGGCCCGCGATCCGAGGCGCGCGTGGTCCAGGCCTCGTAGAAAATGCGCCGCAGCGGTGCGTTATGCGCATCGGTGACAATCGCCACGTAGGTGGGCTGATCGAGCCCGAACACCCAGCCGCTCAGGCCCAGTTCGCTGGCGCGACGCGCTGCGCGCTCGATCAGGCCCTGGTTGACGCCGCCGAGCTCGCCGGCGTCGGTCACGCGGTGCGTGAAGGCGTTGGTGGCATCGAGTACGTTTTCCTCGAACTTGGCCTGCAGCTTCGCAAGCTCGACCATCACTGCCTTGAAGCGCGCCTTGCGCGCCGGGTCGAGGGCCACGCCGGCCAACCGGAAGTCGCGCAACGCACGCTCCAGCACCGCGCGCTGCTCGGCATCGAGCGCGGCATACTCGCGCTCACGGATACCAAGATAGGCTCTATAGAGCGGCTCGCTCTGCGCCAGATCGGTGTAATACTCGGACAGCATCGGCAGGCAGCTGGTGTAGGCGCGGCGCAGCGCCTCGGAGTTCAACACCCCGTTCAGATGACCGACCGGCGACCAGATACGCGCCAGGCGATGACGCATCTCCTCGAGCGGCACCACCACGGTGGCGAAACTGGGCTCTGGCAGTGCGGCAATCTCCGCCAGCCGGGCGCGCTGTTCGGCCAGGGTCGTGCGCACTGCCGGTTCCACATGTTCGGGGAGAATGGCATCGAAGCGCGGGAGCGGAGCATCGCCCAGCAGCGGATTATTGGTTGGCATAACGGTAGACTGCCAGAGGCGGCACAAGATGGGAACCCGTAACATGGACTACGATCTGATCGTGATCGGCGGCGGCAGTGGCGGACTGGCCTGCGTGCAACGCGCCGCGGAGTACGGCGCGCGAACCCTGCTAGTCGAATCCGGCCGGCTGGGCGGTACCTGTGTGAACGTCGGCTGCGTGCCCAAGAAGATCATGTGGAATACCGCGCAGGTAGCGGCCGCGATCCACGATGCGCCGGACTACGGCTTCGACGTCTCGTTGACGCGACACGACTGGTCGGTGATCAAGCGCAAGCGCGATGCCTACATTGCCCGGCTCAACGAGATCTACGCCGCCAATCTCGAAAAGCGCGGCGTCAAACTGCTGCGCGGCCGCGGGCGTCTTGCCGCGACACAGACCGTGCAGGTCGACGGCCGCAACTACACCGCAACGCACATCGTGATTGCGACCGGCGGTCGGCCGACGATTCCGGACATTCCGGGCGCCGAACTCGCGCTCAGCTCCGATGGCTTCTTCGAGCTGCCCACGCCGCCCGCCGGCGTCGCGATCATCGGCGGCGGTTATATAGCGGTCGAACTGGCCGGAATATTCTCGGCGCTGGGTTCGCACACCACGATGGTGCTGCGTCACGACCGGCTGCTGCGCGGCTTCGAGCCGATGCTTGGCGAGAATCTGCTGGTCACGCTGCGCGATGAAGGCGTCGAGGTGGTAACCAATGCCGTGCCGGCGGCGATTGAACACCAGGCCGGCGGCCCGCTGGAAATCACCACCGCTGATGGCTGCAGACTCGGCCCCTTCGATGCGGTGATCTGGGCGGTAGGCCGGCGCGCCAACAGCGAGCAGCTCGGCTGCGACGGCTTACGCATCCTGCGCGATGCCGAGGGCCACATCCGCACCGACAAATATCAGGAGACCAATGTCACCGGTATCTATGCGATCGGCGATGTCACCGGCCGCGCCCAGCTCACACCGGTGGCGATCGCCGCCGGCCGCCGGCTCGGCGATCGGCTGTTCGGTGGCATGCGCGAACGCCAGCTCGACTACGAGAACATTCCTACCGTGGTGTTCAGTCATCCACCGATCGGCACCGTGGGCCTGACCGAAGCCGCGGCGCGCGTACGCTTCGGCGATGAAGTCAAAGTCTTTTCCACCGGTTTCGTGCCGATGTATCACGCGATGACGACCCGCAAGCCGCGCACCGCGATGAAGCTGGTCACCGCCGGCGCCGATGAACGCGTGGTGGGCATCCACGTGATCGGCCCGGGCGCGGATGAAATGATGCAGGGCTTCGCGGTCGCGGTGCGCATGGGCGCGCGCAAAAGCGATCTTGATGACACCGTGGCAATCCACCCGAGTTCCGCCGAGGAACTGGTAACGCTGCGCTAGCGCTATGGCGCAGCAGCGGCGGCCGCTCGCGCCTGCTCGAGCGTGTCATACACCCGCACGCCACTACCGATCACTTCGGCGCGCTCCAGCTTGAGACGCACATTGGCGCGCAGCTCGCACAGCAACACCGTGACGCCGTGACGCTGGAAGCTGTGCACCATCTCCTCGAGTGCGAAGATGCCGGTGGCATCGACAAAGGGCACGCGTCCCATGCGCAGGATCAGCACCCGCGCGCGCCGCTGAATGTGCGCCAGCGTCCCCTCGAGTTTTCCCGCGGCGCCGAAGAAGAACGGCCCGTCGATCAGGTACACGAGCACATCGCTGCGCTCGTCGGCGGCGCTGGCCGCAACACCGGGCGTCGCGTCGGCACCCGCCGCGCCCGCCGCCGCGCCGCCTTCATCGATCTCGACATTGACCGACTCAGCCATGCGTCGCACGAACAGCAGCGCGGCCAGCATCACGCCGACGTTCACCGCCACTACCAGGTCGACGAATACCGTCAGCCCGAAGGTCAGCAGCAGGATCGCGACATCCGGCCGCGGCGCACCGCGCGCGAGACGCAGGAAGTGCGGCAGCTCGCTCATGTTCCAGGCGACCACGAACAGGATCGCCGAGAGCGCGCACAGTGGAATCGCGCCGGCCAGCGGCGCCAGCAGCACGATCACCAGCACCAGGAGCAGGCTGTGCACGATGCCGGCCACGGGGCTGGTGGCGCCGTTGCGGATGTTGGTGGCAGTGCGGGCGATCGCGCCGGTCGCGGCGAAGCCACCGAACAGCGGCGCGACGATGTTGGCCAGACCCTGGCCGATCAGCTCCTGGTTCGAATCGTGGCGCGTACCTGTCATGCCATCGGCAACTACCGCTGACAGCAGCGATTCGATTGCACCCAGCAGCGCGATTGTGAAGGCTGGCCCGACCAGCGAGAGCATCTGACCGAGATCAACACTCGGCAACGCAAACGGTGGCAGCGAACGCGGTATGCCGCCGAAGGCACTGCCTATGGTCGCTACGCCCTGAAAATGGAAGATCGACTGCGTCCCGGTGGCGGCGAGCATCGCTACCAGCGGCGCCGGCACGGATTTCAGCACGCGCGGCCCGAGCAGCAGGATTGCCAGCGTGAACAGGCCAAGCCCCATCGTGGCCAGATGCAGGCTGGGAATACTCATCACGATGGCGACGAATTTCTGCAGGAAGTGCGGCCCGCTGGCTGCCGGCTGCAGGCCGAAAAAGCCCTGCCACTGGCCCACGAATATGATCACCGCAATGCCGGCCGTGAAACCGACAATCACCGGCTCCGGAATATATTTGATCACGGCACCGAAGCGCGCCACGCCGAACACCAGCAGGATCACGCCGGCCATCAGGGTCGCCACTTGCAGGCCGCCGACGCCATGTTGCGCCGTGATCACCGCCAGCACCGCGACAAAGGCGCCGGTGGGTCCGGAAATCTGTAGCCGTGTGCCGCCAAATAGCGCCGTGATCAGGCCCGCGACGATCGCCGTATACAGGCCCTGCTCCGGCCGCGCGCCCGACGCGATCGCAAAGGCCATCGCCAGCGGCAAGGCAACGATGCCCACTACGACTCCGGCCAGCAGGTTATTGCCGAGATGACCGCGTGCCAGCAGGCCAGCGGCCTTGGCTTCGAGCAGTGCGATCATGCGTTGCGCGCCACGTTGTTGTCGGACGTCCGGTTGCTGACGAATTTCTGGTAGTGCCGCATGCGGCGATCGCCCATCTGTTCGCGGATTTCATCCCAACAAGCCGGTCCGCCATCCTCGAGATTGTAAGGCGCGAAGGTGTTGCCGTGTAACATGCCCTTGCCTGCCGGTACGCGGGTCGGATCGTTGATGCTCTCGTCACCACCCGCGCCCAGCACGCGCTCGGAAATGCGTCCGCGCGTCAGCGCATCGAAGCTGTTGAGCATTTCGCTCAAATATCGGTCGGCCATGAACTCCAGCATGATCGCGTGGCTGACTTCTTCGCCGGCACGGAATTTGATGTTCTCCTTCGGATCGCAATGACTCACCATGATGCTGAAGGGCGCGAGCGTGGCGCGCTCGGCGCGTTGCAGCACTTGCTTGCCGGCCTTGGCAAGATAGGCCGCCGCCACCAGGCCGTTGTGGCCCGCGCCCAGGCACACCATGTCGTAACTCTTCGCCATCGCTGCCTGCTCCCCAGCTGCCACGCGATGATGGCGCCTGCTTGTTGCACCCACAATAAGCATCTGTACCATGGCCGTAAAGCAGGCAAAGCCATGTGCCCTGTGGCTACCGACGCTTGGAAATGCCCATGAACGCACCGCAAGAGCGGGGCGGCGTGCCCCCAAAGCTGGACCTGCCGGCCACGCTGCGTCGCCTGGTCAGTACCCTGGCCGCAGAGGGCGATATCTCGCAGTGCATGCTGACGCTGCGGCTGCGCAACCTCGAACGCGACGGCCTGATCAGCCGGCGCACATTTCCCACCAGCCCGCCGGGCGTGGTATACGCGCTGAGCGCTGCCGGCCACGGCCTCGCCGCGCAGATCGATGCACTGATGAACTGGACCTGCGAGCACTCGGCGGCCATCCTGGCCGCGCAAAGCCGTTATGGCGGCGGCGAGGCCGGCGACGACGCCGACGACGGTACTGACGGCGGCTGAATCTTTTCCACCAGTTGTACGAGCGCCTGGCCCAACGCGCTCTCGAATGCAGCGCTGACATTCTGCAGCCGGTTGGCGCCCGCCGGCACATCGCTGATCGCCACCACGCTGCTGATCAGGCTGCGATCGGCATTGCGCCCGAGCGTCGCCACCAGCTGCACGCGCACCAG
>JAYUZE010000144.1:0-2573 GCA_043752035.1 Gammaproteobacteria bacterium | reverse complement strand
TGGCCCGTATCGTCGATGGACCACCACCGCCCGAGCACTACCTGTGGTATGGCACCACGGGCAGCAAGGCCGCGGAATATCCGGCTGTGACGCTGAGCGTGACCAAGAAGCCCGGCGAAAACGCGGTCGATGTCACAGCGCGCCTGCGCGCGCGGATCGCGGAACTGCACAACAGCCTGATACCCGAGGGCGTAGGCGTCGAGATCTCGCGCGACTACGGCGCGACCGCCAATAACAAGGCCCTGAAGCTGATCGAGAAGCTGCTGTTCGCGACCGCGTCGGTGGTGGCGCTGGTGTTTTTCGCGATGGGGCGGCGCGAGGCCGCAATCGTGGGCATTGTGGTGGCTCTCACACTCACCGCAACGCTGTTCGCCTCCTGGGCCTGGGGCTTCACCCTCAATCGCGTCAGCCTGTTCGCACTGATGTTCTCGATCGGTATTCTGGTCGATGACGCCATCGTGGTGGTGGAGAACATTCATCGGCACCTGCAGCTCGCGCACGCGCGCCTTGAGCGCGATCATTCCGGAGGCCGTGGACGAAGTCGGCGGCCCGACTATCCTCGCTACGCTCACGGTGATCGCGGCGCTGTTGCCGATGGCCTTCGTCAGCGGGCTAATAGGCCCTTACATGGGGCCGATCCCGATCAACGCTTCAATGGGCATGCTGATATCCCTGGTGGTAGCCTTCGTGCTGCCACCGTGGCTGGCGCGCCTGTGGTTGAAGCCGAGCAGCGGCGCTGGTACCGGCGCTGCGCACACCAGCTGGGCAGCGCGCCTCGAGCCGCTGTTTCGCAAACTGTTCACGCCGTTCCTGGATGCGGCGAACGGCCAGCGCCAGCGACGGAAACTGTGGGCTGGAGTTGCGGGTCTGATTCTGCTGGCGATCACGCTGCCGGCGATGCAGTGGGTCGTGCTGAAGATGCTGACCTTCGACAACAAGTTGGAATTCCAGGTGCTGCTCGACATGCCTGCCGGAACGCCACTCGAGCGCACGGCAGCGACGCTGGCAGAGGTGGGGCGCTACCTCGCGAGCAGCCCGAGGTGCGTAACTACCAGGTCTATGCAGGCTTGTCAGCGCCGATCAACTTCAATGGACTGGTGCGCCAGTACCACCTGCGATCGGGCGGTGCGCTTGGCGATATCCAGGTCAACCTCGTCGACAAGCATGCACGCAGCGAGCAGAGCCATGCGATTGCCGAGCGCCTGCGGCCGCAGCTGGCCGCAATCGCCCAACGCCATGGCGCAGTGGTCAAAGTGGTCGAAGTGCCGCCGGGGCCACCGGTGCAGGCGCCGATCGTCGCCGAGATATACGGGCCGGACGATGCCGGCCGTCTGCAGCTCGCGCAAGCCGTGCGCACCGCCTTCCTGCAGCAGCCCTCACTGGTCGAAGTCGACGCGAGCTACGTCACAGCCGCGCCACGCGACATCGTGACCGTCGATCGCGCGCGCGCGGCGCGTCTCGGCGTCAACGCCGCCGAGGTGGTGGCGAGTCTGCGTGCTGCGCTCACCGGGATCGATGCCACTTTTCTGGAGGATGCCAGCAAGTACCCGGCACCACTGCGCTTGAGTCTGCCGGACAGCACGCGTGGCAGCCTGGATGCAGCGCTGAGCCTGGGGGTGCGCGCCGCGAATGGCTCGCTGGTGCCGCTGACGGCGGTAGTGAACGTCGCCCACAGTACTGTGGAGCAGCCGCGCTATCACGAGGATCTGTTGCCGCTGGTCTGCGTCACCGGTGACGTGGCGGGCAAGATCGATAGCCCGCTGTATGGCATGTTTGGCCTGCGCAGCGCGGTGGATCGCATCGTGGCGCCCGACGGCGGCGGCGTGCAGGAGTATTTCATCCGTCAGCCTTCCGATCCCTACCGCGGCTATACCCTGAAGTGGGATGGCGAGTGGCAGATCACCTATGAGACCTTTCGCGACATGGGCGCGGCCTATGCCGTCGGCCTGATCCTGATATACCTGCTGGTGGTCGCGCAGTTCGGCTCCTACCCCACACCGTTGATCATCATGGCACCGATTCCGCTGACCATTATCGGTGTGATGCCGGGTCACGCACTGCTGCGCTCGCAGTTCACGGCCACCTCAATGATCGGCATGATCGCACTCGCCGGTATCATCGTACGCAATTCGATCCTGCTGGTGGATTTCATCCGGCTGCAGTTGGCGGCCGGCGCCGATTTTCGCGATGCGGTGGTGCGCTCGGCCGCCACGCGTGCCCAGCCGATCGTACTCACCGCGCTCGCGGCGATGCTCGGTGCGCTGTTCATCCTGGATGATCCGATCTTCAATGGTCTGGCGATCTCGCTGATCTTCGGCATCCTGGTCTCGACCGTGCTGACGCTGGTCGTCATCCCCCTGCTGTACTACGCCGTCTATCGGCATGCGCCCTCGGCTCTCCTGGCGCCGGAGCCTTCAACACAGGAGCAATCATCATGACTTCGTGGCAATTCACTCGCGTCATCGCTGGCACATTCATGCTGCTGTCGCTCGCGTTCGGTGTGCACGGCAGCCCGCTCTACCTGTGCAGCTACTGGCTGTGGTTCACAGCGTTCGTCGGCATCAACCTGCTGC
>JAYUZE010000143.1:0-30025 GCA_043752035.1 Gammaproteobacteria bacterium | reverse complement strand
TAATTGCGAATGGCATCGCCGCTCAGCGCCGATCAACTTGCGAACAGCCGCTCACGGGTTGGGGTGGTACCAGCCGTCGTGATCGGCGCGTCAGGCGGGATCGGCGCGGCGCTGGTGAGCGCACTCACAGAACTCGGTCGCCCGGTAGTTGGGCTCGGGCGGGGTAGCACTCCGCCAGTGGATCTGCTCGATGAGCCCAGTATTGCTGCTGCTGCTGCGACGCTTGGCGCCAGTCTCAGCCTGGTGATCGACGCGACAGGATTTCTGCACAGCGAATCGTTCATACCGGAGAAGAGCCTCCGCGAACTGGACCCGGCCCACCTGGCCTATGCTTTTGCCGTCAATGCGACGGGCCCCGCCATGATAATGAAGCACTTTCTACCCCTGCTAGCCCGCAACGAGCGTGCGATCTTTGCGACCTTGTCCGCACGTATCGGCAGCATTGCAGACAATCGGCTTGGCGGCTGGTACAGCTACCGTGCATCGAAGGCGGCACTCAATCAATTGGTGCGAACCGCAGCGATCGAACTTGGGCGCACGCACAAGCAGGCGATTTGCGTGGCATTACATCCGGGTACGGTGCACACCAGGCTTTCGGCTCCATTCGCGAAAGCGGGTCTCGACGTGCAGACACCTGCGCAATCGGCGCAGCGACTGCTGTCGGTGCTCGATGCGCTTACTGTTCAGCAGAGCGGGCTGTTGTTCGATCATCGCGGCAAGCAAATTCCGTTCTGAGCGCTGGCTGATCATGCCTTGCACAAGACTGACGTTGGCAATGATTCTAAGTGCAGCGGCCAGAGCGAGCCGGCCCGCGTTGGTAAGCGAACCATCGGGCATCTTCGCTGACTAACGGTACTCATTGTTTGCCGCGCGCGATGCGCTGCTCTGCCGGAGGTCTGCGAATTCGTGTTTCGATTTCGAGGCGGGCGCCACGGTGACAGCGAGACGCGACATTTTCGTAAATTCGTACCTGGTCAGCAGCAGGCCAAGCAGCATCAAGCCGAAGCAGACTACCCCACACAAGAAAATATGTGAGTCACTCACGTTGTGATCCTTGCAGGCTCAGCACCTTGAAATAAATGCCGAAACACAGAATCGAAGGTACCCAGGTGGCAGTGAATAGCCCCTCGGTCTTCTGCCCCGTAAACCATAGATACGCGGAGATGGCGAACGAAACCATTACCGCAAGAAGAATGCATGCATCAGACATCTTGATCATTTGACTCAACCTTTATGAAACGGGAGTTGATGGAAGGCGTTGGCGGCATCTCATTGACGTTCCCAGAATCCCCATGCGGCCACCAGCAGGCACAGGATGGCCGCCGCAGCATGTAGCCGCAGGCGGGACTCCCCGGGCAGTTCCAGTACGAATGGGGCAATTTTCAGGATCCCTAGCGGTAACCAGGCGATGAAGATCAACGCGGCGAGGAAGGAACCGCGCCCGAAGATTCGACGCCAATGCGTGGAATCGCCAGACAGCTCAGGAGTGCGGGGCGATGAGCGCACGGCATTCTCAGCCTGTTCGCGCCCACAACATGCCAGTCGCCGCTGCTCTCCTGGCGTGAGACCGAGCTCGCGCTTCGGCAGCGCCTCGGTTGCGGTAATGAACTGGTTTCATATCTATTGTCGGCCCTATTTCGCAACTATATCGCGAGTTTTACTAGTTTTCAACTCAAATCTCGGGTCTAATACGGTTCATAAAGCTGTACTCGCGTTCAGACGGGAATCGGAGAGATCCATGGCCGATAAGAATATGGCCGACCCTGGAGCGGCGGCCCGTTACCGCAGCGGTGTTGCGGCGCGGCTGGCCGGCGTGCCCGTGGAGACGCTGCGGGTTTGGGAGCGCCGGTACGGCGTAGTAGGGCCGCGCACGAGTCCCGGAGGTCAAAGGCTCTACTGCACTGGTGATGTGCGCAGACTGACCCTGGTTAAGCAGCTTGTGGACATGGGGCACGCGATTGGCACGATTGCGTCGTTGACTGACGAAGCGCTAATCGCAGCTCACACTGCGGCGACGGTGCTTGCACTGCCGCCCGATCTGCAGCGTGCTGATGCTCCCGAGCGATTGCAGATTGCACTCATTGGACCGGCAGTCTTTGCGCGGCGACTTGAGCAAACGGCGTCGGACAGCGCTCTAAGAGTCGTCGCGCGGTTTGCGACCGTCGCTGATGCCATCAAGGCGCCACGCCGGGTACCGGCGGATGTCACTGTCATCGAGTTTGCAACCTTGAATGATGCGTCACTCGATGTGGTCGGCAGCGTCAAAGCCGCTTTCGGCGCCGGTCAGGCGATAGTGCTGTACCGTTTTTCGCCAAGCGCGGTGATCCGTCGGCTGCGTGCCGCAGGGCACGAAGTCGCGCGTGCGCCGGCCGATTCAGTCGAAATTGCGTCGCTGTGCTGGACGCGGTTGCGATCATGGTCGTTGCCAGTCAATGCCGTCCCGGGCTCGCACCGCACTGCCGAGCCGCCGCCGCGACAGTTCGACGAGCGCGCTTTGTCCGAGCTCGCAAGTGCGTCGACTGCCGTGTTCTGCGAATGTCCGCGTCACCTGGTCGAACTTGTGCGTAACCTCGCCAGTTTTGAACAATACAGCGCGGAATGTGCGAACCGCGGAGCCCAAGACGCTGCCTTGCACCACTACCTCCGACAGACTGCCGGGCACGCGCGCGCCTTGTTGGAAGAAGCCCTGATGCGCGTGGCGCTCGCCGAAGGCTTGCCGATGCCCGTGTAGACGGTCAGGGCCGGGGTTCTTGGACGTTGGCGCGAGACCATCCCTGCGGGGCCGCCGCCGCTGGCATTGGGTACATCCCGGAGTTCCAGAAGCGCTGGGATCGATTCCGGCGACGCGTCGGTGGGTCGTGGAGGTGCGACGAAACGGATGTTTGCATTCGTGGGCACTGGCACTACTTGTATGGAGCCGTTGACCAGCACGGGAAGACGATCGACTTCCTGCTGCGGCGCCACCGAGGAATCGCTGCGGCCCAGTCCTTCTTTCGCAAAGCGCTCCACTCGAACTGCGAATGCCTTCCGCGTCCCGTCGCCCTCGATGCTCACGTGCCCAGACGTCCCGCGTTGTGGGGGCTGCGGCGGGAGCTTGTGAAATGGCGCAACGTGCGCGTCCGGAGGAATAAATACCTGAACCACACTATCGAGCAGGACCACCGCGGGATCAAAGCGCGGTGCGGACCACTGAAGGGATTCAAGTCGTTCATCGCCGCCACCGTGACGCTCGCCGGTTTCGAACTGGCTCATCGAATCCGCAAACGGCAGTTCAATTGCAGACGGCGCGGACTGCGCTTCGGCCTCAATCGGCGACTCGACTGGGAAGTCGCCATTGCGTAGTGAAACGTTCTTTAGAAAGAACTCTTTGTCAGCAACATCCTCGGATGCACCAGAGCCATCGTAGGCAGCGTCATTGCCACCAATGTTGATCCGCGAGATGATCGACGACGGTTCGGCAGCCACCGGCTTTTTGGCCTGAGGGCCGGCTGCGAGGGCGCATACTGCCGCGTCCATGGAGACCGCGATTCTCCAGACTGGCGAAATCATTTTCCGGGCTCTTTCAGTGAGACTTACCGTGCTTATGAAGCGTTACTCCCGGAGGCGCACCTAAAGGCAATATGAATATTCTGGTAGTCGAGGATCAACAGCGCCTTGGCACGCTGCTTCGGCAGGGACTGACGGACGCTGGCTACACGGTGGGTCTCGCCAACACCTGCGCTGCCGCACACAATGCCCTGAGTGAGACCAGGTTTGACGCTATCGTGCTCGACTTGGGACTGCCGGATGGCGATGGCCTGGACGTACTGCACCAGTGGCGCCGGTCGGGCTTCAATGAACCGGTCATTATTCTCAGCGCCCGGGACACAGTCCTGGACCGCATTCGCGGGCTAGACGTCGGCGCGGACGACTACCTGCCCAAACCTTTCAGCCTACCGGAACTCCTCGCACGGCTACGCTCGCTCCTGCGGCGGCACGCCAACGTCAAGGAAACTGTTCTCGAGCATCGCGGCCTCAAGCTCGATCTTGTAGGACGCACAGTGCAGTTCAACGGCCAGAACATCGACCTGACCAGTCGCGAGTTCGCACTGCTTGAAATCTTCATGCAGAACGCCGGACGCTTGTTGCCGCGTACTTTGATATGCGAGAAGGTCTGGTCGTCCAATGATGAGATCGATGCCAACCTTCTGGATGTCTATATGAGCCGGCTGCGGACCAAGTTCGCGTCTATTGACGCCACGCCCATGTTCAAGACAGTCCGTGGCGTGGGATTCGAGTTGCAGTGAAGTCCATCGGCGCGCGCCTGTCGATCTGGTATGCGGCGGCAGCCACCTCCACTCTCGCCTGCCTGTTCGTAGCCGGCTACTACATGCTGCATTCCTATCTGATTGCAGGGCTCGACTTGCTCAATCGATCGGAATTCCAGCAGATTCGCGCTCATCTTGGACCGGATTCGGCTACTTTGACGGCTCCTGAGATCGAGCGCCGGATCCGTGAGACGACCGAGGTCGCTTCAGTCCTTTTCTATATTGACGTGCATGGGCGGAATACGGGCACCATCTTCTACTCGAGCAACCTGCATGGCCAGCCCATCCCCGACATCAAGGGACTTGATCGTTACGATGTCGAGTGGCCAGGGGTTGGTACTCTCCGAGTCGGGGAGTTCGTACTCCATCCCTACGATGTGATCGTGGCGACACCGGAACGGCAGGTCACAGGGGTCATGGAAGGGTATACCGAAGTCAGCGGCGCGCTCATGGCGCTCATGCTGGCTGTCAGCACGTTCATAGGCTTTGGCCTCAGTCGCTATGCGCTGCGCCCGGTGCGCGCCATCAGCCAGACCGCCAGCCGTATTGGCTCTGACAATCTCGGCGATCGAATCCCAGTTCCAGCGGTCCGGGACGAGATTTCCGCGCTTGCGCAGCTGCTCAACGCGATGTTCGACCGCCTGCAAGCTTCCTTTCAGAACGTGCGGCGGTTTGCCGCCGACGCATCCCATGAACTGAAGACGCCACTCTCCCTCGTGCGTCTGCATGCGGAGAAAATCCTCGCCTCCGGAAGCCTCAATGCCGAGGGCGAAGAGGAGATGCATACCATCCTCGAGGAGCTGGCTCGACTCAACGCCACCATTGACGATCTGCTGTTCCGGTCGCGCGCCGAGTCGCGCGGTATCCAGCTCGGAATCGCGGCCCAGGATCCGGTCGCGTTGCTGCAGTCGTTCAGCGCCGATGCGCAGGTATTAACCGATCACAAGGGATTGCATTTCGAATGGCAGCACCAGGGTGCGGGCCTTGCCCGCTTCGAGCCCCGCTGGATCCGTCGCGTTCTGTTGAACTTACTGAGCAATGCCGTGAACGCTTCGCCGGCAGACGGCACGATCCACCTGCGCTCGCGGCTACAGGATGATCACTGGCAGCTGAGCGTAGAGGACGAAGGCGCAGACGGATGCGGGCTGCTCGTGCGCATCACGCTGCCGCGTGCCGGTCCGGGACCGGCTCCGCGCTCTACTTCCGAGCGCGCGGCGGTTTCCGCAGAGTGAAGGCTGTCGTGCACGCGATAACCAGCACTATTTGTCGCCATTCAGGTTCGTTTCAGTCACCCTTGCTAACCTGCGCGCACTTCAGAACCGATAGGCCCCATGATTCCCAAATTGCACTTGCCCGCCAGACTCGGACGCACGGCTATCCTCGCGGGACTCGTTGCCGCCGGCGGCTCGGGCTGCTCGATCTATCACCCCTTGCCGCTGCCAAACCGGGCTGAACTGACAAGCAATGTCGGTGACCAGACGCCCTGGACCATGGATGCAGTTGCCGGTCGTGCGTTACGGGCCAGTCCCGACCTGTTGGCTATACGGGCCCGATATCACGTCGCTGAGGCCCAGGCTTATGCCGCCGGCCTGCTACCCGATCCGCAGGCCTCGCTATCGACTGACCGGCCCACGGACAAGGTAAGTTCCAGCGATCCGCGCTACCCGGAGTACCGCGCTTACGGCCTTAGCTTGTCACTGGACCTACAGTCGTTTCTCCTCCATGGGAGTACGGCTAAGGCTGCGAGCTATGCGCGCGATCAGGCACGACTCGACCTGCTGTGGCAGGAATGGCAGACCGTCGCACAGTCGCGCTCCCTGTACGTGCATGGTGCTCTGGCGCAGCAGCGCCTCAAGCTACTGGATCAGGCCGGCTCCTTATTGACCCGGCTGCAAAGGTCTGCGCTGGCGACACTGCAGAGTCGCGATATCAACCTGGAACAGGCAAGTGCCGACCTGGCTCTGCTCAATGACCTGCAAACCCAGCGGGGTGCCGCCGCGCGCGAGCTGCTGCAGGCCCGCTCTGAGCTGCACGCCCTGCTGGGGCTGCAACCCGATGCTTACCTGGAGCTGGGTGATCCGGGAACGCCAACCCGCCCGGAAACCGGCCTGCTGGACCGGGCCCTGCTGGACCGGGCCATCATTTCACTTCCGCAACGCCGCCCGGACCTCGCTGCGCTCAGAGCGGGCTATGACAGCCAGGAATTACAGCTGCGAAAGGCGGTGCTGGCCCAGTTTCCCAACATCTCGGTCAGCGGCTCCAGGGCCCGAGATACCTCCAACGTTCACACCAGCAGCCTCGGTGTCTCGCTTTCCATTCCGTTGTTCGATGGCGGGCGCGGTGCTATTGCCGTGGAGAAAGCTACTCGGGCGCAACTGCGGGCCGAATATCTCGCACGCCTCGATCAGTCTGTCGCCGACGGCACCCGCCTTGATCGCGAGATCGACGCACTCTCCTCCCAGCTGGCCGACCTCGCGGGTCGATTGCCGGATCTGGACGCTAACCAGCCCCGCGCGGAGGCCGCGTACCTCTCGGGAGCACTGGCCCCGTCGGCATACGTAGCCGTGTTTGGCACCTGGCTATCCGCACACACCACGCAGCTTGACCTGACCCAGGCGCTCTGGGACGACACCATCGCCTATGCAACCCTTCTCGGTACCCAGGTTGAACCCGCCCAGTCACAGGTGCGCGCCCATGAATGAACGACAAAAAACACCAGCCCATGGCCGTCGGCCCGCAGGCCACTTGGCCATAGCGGTGCTCGTTGCCTCGGCGGGCTTGTTTTCAGCATGCCATTCGGGAGATGACTCAGCCCCCGCATCCACCGTCGCCAAGGTCCAGACGGTCATACCGCACGCCGGGTCCTTGTCCTCAGAGGCCATTGCAATGGGTACCCTCGTTGCCGCCCAGTCACGAGCCCGTGTACTAGCGATGCCCTACGAGGGAACGATCGCCGCCATGGCCGTTCACGATGGCGAGCGCGTTCGCGCTGGCCAGTCGTTGGTGACCTTGGCGCGGGCCCCGACAACTGATGTCGCAACTGCGCAGGCCAAAGCTGCACTGACATTTGCCACCGAGGATCTCGCCCGCATGAAGCGGCTGCATGAGCTGCAGCTGGCCAGCAACGACCAGCTGGCCGCTGCGGAGCGCACGCTGTCGGACGCACAGGCCGTCTGGCGCGCTGTTGAGAAAACCGGTGCGGCCACCGAAACGACCATCCTGCACGCGCCCTTCGCAGGCATCGTGACCAGCCTCGCACTCGCCGTCGGCGACCGCCCGGCGGTCGGCAGCGCACTGTTGACGCTGGCCAGCGGTACAGATCTCGTCGTCCAGCTCGGAGTCGAACCGGAAGACTCCACCAGTCTAGTCGCGGGCGCATCGGTAAGCCTGTTTCGACGCGCTGATGATCCGGCGCCGATCGCGGCCAAACTCTTGATGGTCGGTCACGCCATGGATGTAAACACCCGACTCGTCAATGCCGTGGTAGCACTGGCGCCCAAGGCGGCATCGGGACTGACGTTGGGCGCAACCCTGGAGGCACACATCGCCATGCCTCCCCGTCGGGGCCTGCTTGTGCCGCGACCCGCGTTGCTGGAAGACTCGCAAGGCGCGTACCTGTTCACCTTGGCCAACGGCAAGGCCCACCTTCGACGCGTCGGAGTGCTGGCCGAAACTGCCGACCAGGCTCTGCTTGGTAATGGTATTTCGGAACAGGAACTGGTCGTCGTAGGCGGCAATACAGGTCTTGAAGATGACGTCGCTGCCGCTGAATCGCCCGCCACCAATGCCGGGGAGAAGACGCCTTGAGTTTTATGGACTGGGCTCATGCCCAGCGCCGCGCCATTCTGTTCCTGCTTGGCATAGCGGTGGTCGCGGGGGGTCTGACCTCCGTGCAGATGCCGGTTGCGCTCTTTCCCAGCGTGTCGTTCCCGCGCATCGCCATCGCCATCGACGCGGGCGACCAACCTGCCGCTCAAATGATCAACTTGGTGACTCGGCCCGTGGAAGAGGCCGTCAAGGCCGTGCCGGGTCTGAAGGAGGTCCGCTCCACCACCAGTCGCGGCAGCGCGGAACTTTCGCTGAATTTCGCCTGGGGGAGTGACATGAACGTCGCGACCCTGCAGGTGCAGGCCGAGCTGGATCGCGTGCTGCCCACCTTGCCTGCCGGAACCAGCTTCGAAGTACGGCGGATGAGCCCGTTCGTGTTCCCGATTGCAGCCTATAGCCTGACTTCCGACTCGCTTGATGTGACGCGCTTGACAGAGATTGCGCGATACGAACTGATGCCGCTACTCTCGTCCATCGACGGCGTTGCCAAGATCGAGGTGCTCGGCGGCGCGCTTCCGGAAATCCGCGTTGAAGGCGACCCGGTACAGCTTGAGAGCCACGGACTGGCGATGACAGACCTGCAGAAGGCACTCAGCTCAAACAGCATTCTGTCAGCTGTCGGCAAAATCGAAGACCGACACAAGCTGTTCCTGACGATTGCGGACAATCGGCTGACCCGACTCGATGACGTGCGCGCCATCGTGGTCAAGGCTACGCCTCGCGGCGCGATCCGGCTGGGTGAGGTCGCGCGCGTCTATGCGGCCGCGCAGCCCATGTGGACTCGAGTTTCGGCCGATGGGCACAGTGCTGTCATCCTGCAGGTCAAGCAACAGCCCGACGGCAACACCGTGCAGATTGTCCGCGACGTGCAGCGCGCTCTGCACGATCGTCAACCGCACCTGCCGCCTGGCCTGCACATCAGCAACTGGTACGACCAGAGCGAGCTCATCTCGGGGTCGGCGCGTAGCGTACTCGAGGCCGTCATGATCGGCGTCCTGCTTGCCGGGCTGGTGCTGTTCCTGTTCCTCAGAAACCTGCGAATCACGCTGATTACCCTGATTGTCGTACCCGCCGTCCTGCTCAGCACGGTGCTGCTGCTGAGTATCATGGGCGCGAGCTTCAACATCATGACGTTAGGGGGCATGGCCGCGGCCATCGGTCTCATCATCGATGATGCCATCGTCATGATCGAGCAGATGGAGCGCGGCGCACACAGTAGCAACGGCAGCGCCGCCATCCGCATGCGCGACGCCGCACACGCCTTCATCACCCCACTTGCCGGATCTTCCGCAGCGACTACCGTCATCTTTGTGCCGCTCGCATTTCTGAGCGGAGTGACAGGAGCCTTCTTCAAGGCGTTGTCACTGACGCTGGCCTGTTCGCTCATCATCTCCTTCGTAGCCGCCGCACTCGTTGTGCCAATCCTCGCGGCTCACCTGCTCAAGGGCGGCAAGGCGCCGGAGCACGCCAGCCCCAACCGCTTCACGCAAGGACTCATCGCGCGCTATCGATCCAGTTTGGACTCGGTCGTACGGCAGCCGATTTACCTGGTCCCCGTGGCAATTGCCCTGGTGCTCGTGGGCTACCTCAGTTGGCGGGCGGTCGGCAGTGGTTTCATGCCAGTTATGGATGAGGGGGGCTTCGTGCTCGACTACATCGCGCCGCCAGGTACCGCACTGAGCGATACGGACGCGATGTTGCAGTCGGTGGAAGCGGTCCTCCGCAGCACGCCCGAAGTGCAGACCTACTCCAGGCGCACGGGCCTGCAGCTCGGGGGGGGCCTGACCGAATCGAACATGGGCGACATATTTGTACGGCTCAAAGCGGACCGGAGTCGCGGCATCGAAGACATCATGAGCGACGTGCGTACCCGGGTGCAGAAAGATGTTCCTGGACTCGAGGTCGAGACCGCGCAGCTCATGGAAGATCTCATCGGCGACCTGACGGCTGTACCGCAACCAATCGAAATAAAGCTCTTCGGTGACGACCCTGGCCAACTGGTCGAGCTTGCCCCCAGGGTCGCCAAGGCGATTGCTGCTGTACCCGGCGTCACTGAAATCCGCAGCGGCGTGGTGCTGGCAGGCGATGGTGTCGTCGCGCATGTGGACCCAATTCGCGCGGGCGCCGAAGGCCTCGACGCCGGAGAGGTTGCCGCGCAGATCAAAGCCTACCTGAGCGGAAACGTGGTCACGCAGTTCCAGCAGCGCGACCACAGCATCGACGTGCGTGTCTGGCGGAAGAATCCGGCCAAGACCCGCCTTGTCGAACTGCGCGGCATGCGCTTGCTGGCCCCGGGTGGCCATTACCTGTCCCTCAATCGTGTGGCGGACCTGCGCATTGAGAGCGGGCAGCCTCAAGTCACGCGCGACAACCTGAAGCCGATGGTCGCCGTCACCGCTCGTATCGCCGGCCGAGACCTCGGCGGAACCGTGGCCGATTTGAAGACCTTTCTCGACAAGTCGTCGCTGATGCCCCGCGGCACTTACTATGTTTTGGGCGGACTCTACGAGCAGCAGCGCATCGCCTTTCGCGGTTTGCTGGGCGTACTCGCCTCGGCCGTGGCACTGGTGTTCCTGCTGCTGTTGCTTTTATACCGGGAATTCCGGGCGGCCATCGCCGTCATCCTAATGCCGTTGCTGGCGATGCCCGCGGTGTTCACGGGTCTCTGGATCACCGGCGTGGACCTCAACATCTCTGCCATGATGGGCATGACGATGGTAGTGGGCATCGTCACGGAAATAGCCATCTTCTGGTTCTCGGAATATCAGCAACTGGTCAAGGATGGACTGCCACCCCACGATGCCTTGTTGCAGGCGGGCCTGAATCGCTTCCGCCCTATTGTCATGACAACTATCGCCGCCATTCTGGCGCTGTTTCCATTGGCGCTCGCGCTTGGAGAGGGCGCATCAATGCAGCAGCCACTGGCGATCGCGATCATCTCGGGGCTCATTGTCCAGATCCCGCTCGTACTCTGGCTGATGCCGGCGGTCTACCATGCGCTTACGCGCGACTCGCCGCGGGGCACCTAATCTGCAGCCGGTTGACAAGCGCCCGCCCTGCGCCAGGCGTGCGGCGGAGTTCCTGCACGCGTGAGTTGTCTTCAAAGCAACTCCCTGTCACTACGATGCCAGTGTAGGCGCTATGCTGCGCTGCCCTTTGTCGGTCCATCTGGAGCATTCGTTTTCCGGCTGATGAATCGCAATGGTTTCTCGGACCAGTGCCAACCGCTCAGGGAAAGCGGAAGGCGTTCTGATACCCGAGGCGCCACAGCCCGCCACCCTGGGTCTTCCACACCAGACTCCTCGCTACGTAGGGATACGGGCCGTAGCCGATGGCGTAGGTCCAACCGTTGAGCCGCGCGAACACGCCGACCGGCGCCCCGGTCGTGGCCAGGTTCCAGGTGCTGCCATCGACCGAGCACCAAAGCTCGTTCGGGCCGCTCGCCCCCGACGCGTCGGACACGCACAGCTTGTCACTGAGCGCGAATGACGCCGGGAAGGATCGCGCCGGCAGTGCCTTAACGGCCGGCAACTGTAACCAGACGACACCGTCGGTCGAGCTCCACACTTCGTTGGTGAGGCCGCCCAGCCTGTTGCCACCGACCAGATACATTTTGTTGGCGTAGGCGACGACCTGGTAACCGGTCAGTAGACCGAACGCTGGGCTCACAGCGGCCTGCGTCCAGGTCGCGCCATCGACAGATGACCAGATCTGCGGGGTCACGGCGCCGCTATTGGCGACGGTGGCGGTGAAGGCCCAGGCCTTGCTCGCGAACACCGTCAGTTGCAGAGGCCCTGTTGTATCGAAGGGCAGGCTGCTGGCCAGCTGCGTCCACTGGCTACCGTCGGTGCTTTGCCAGGCCTCGATGTGAGCCTGGGGCACGCCCGGGTTCGCGGTCGCAACCAGCAGCAACTTGCTGGGCAACGCGATGAGGCTCGCGTAGTCGGTCGCGAGCGGCAGTGGGTCGACGACGGTTGTCCAGGCGATCCCATCCACCGACGAGAATAACTGCGCATGCAGGCCAACTGCCCAGAGCTTGCCCTGGTATCCAGTGGCCGTGACTGACAAGAAATCCGGGATGCGCGCATCTACGGTCGCCGGCGCCCAGTTGGCCCCGCTTGTCGAGCGCCACACATCGCCACTGAGGCCACCGAGGATCCACCAGGCGCCACCTGACGCAGCGGCCTGGAAGAAGCTGCCCATCGACGTGACATGGGGAGTGGACAGCAACGACCAGCTGCGACCGTTCGTGCTGCTCCACACGTCGACGATCTGCATCCCGAGGTCACCATTGCCACCGAAGAGCATAAGCGTGGTGCCGTCGGTGACCACCTGCGCCGCGTAACGTGGCGGAAATGCGGCGCTCGCGGTCTCGCGTGTCCAGGTTACGCCATCGGGCGAGGACCACACGTCGGAATAGGGGGTGCCCCTGAGATATCCGCCGATGGCCCACAGCCGCCCGTTGAAGCCCACCAGCGCAGCTTGCAGGCGGCCTTCAGCGAAGAGCGCGGCGTTGTTCCTGATCCAGCTGACGCCATCCGCACTCGACCACAGCTCATTGCTCAGCCCCAAGCCATCGCTGCCACCTAGGACCCACAGGCGGCCGTTGAATGCTGTGGCGGAGAAGAGCGCGCGCGCCGGCAAGTTGGGCGCAGCGAGCAGGGACCAGCTCTTGCCATCCGGGGATCGCCACACGCGGCTCGACCCGCCCTCGCCGGTGAGGATCCACAGCGCGCTGTTGGCGTAGACCAGGTGGATGTCCAGCCGCTGGCCGCCGAGCACGTTCCTGCCCTCGAGGCTCCAGTTCGCGCCATCGCCAGACGACCACACGTCGTTGCCCTGGGCACCACTGGTGAGGACCCAAAGCTTGCCATTCCCTACGGCAGAACCTTCCAACGTGGTATCGCCGAAACGGAACTCGGGCACGGCAATGCCAGCAGAAGAGTTCGGCCCATGCCTGAGCCAATACATCGAGGTTTGCGTCTGATGCGTCGTGGCGTCCACCAGCGTGGTGGCCGTCGTCGGTGACAGGCTGCCGTTGGTGCAGGCCATCACATTCGCCGGGTCGCAGCTGAAATCCGTGGAGTGCGCGATGTCGAGCGCGAAAGGCAGCGGCGCCACGTCGAGCTGCGCGTCGGCCGGCCCGATCCAACCGGTCACTGCAACCGTGCGCGGCGCAACCCGCAACGCATAGCTGGCCAGGGCCGCCAGGTAATTCGGGTCTGCTGCCTTGGCAGCGGTGATCTGTGCAGTTCCCGCCGCAATCAGCATGACCTGGCCACTCGCTGGGTCGACCGTCGCAACTGCAGGCTTATCGCTAATGTAGGTGATGGCGCCGCTTCCGCCGCCGCCGGAAGCCAGGTTTGCATAAGCTGCGTCACCGGCGAACTTGTAGAGCGGACCTGGCTGCGTGAAGGCGATTGATTGCGATTGCGGGCCAGTGGGCCCTGAAGGCCCGCCAGCGCCGCCTGCGCAGGAAGTCAGCGCAAGGAGTAGCACGGGCCACCGCCATTGCGCTACGCCAGACTCGCTCAGTGCCTTGCCGATTGATGATTCCCATCTGCTCATGTGCCACGCGCCTAGTTAATCTTCTGCGCCGAGTTTGATCCGGAAGGCGTGGCCATAGGAAGGTTTGGGCCGGAGAATTTGGAACCCGCGACAGGATTGGTGGCTAGGGTGGGACTCGAAAAAGGCTCCTAACACTAAGAATCTATTAGTTTTGTCTTGGTCGTGTTTGGAGATGCCCCCAGAAGTTTCCCAAAAACACCTGGCTGGTGGCGGACAGTATTGGACTGAACGCAGCATTGTCCGGGTCTAACTCTGGTCGGAAATCGGGGACAAAGTCGGTCTGCCCCGATATCGCTTTGTCTCGTGCGCCCTACCTTGTTGCTAAGTCATTGATAGATATGCTGGTATCCAGGTCAACGGCCTATTATAATGGATTCACTATAGCTGCGAGCCGATCCGATGCCACCCGACTTCGAAACAGTGCATGCATTGCGGAGTGACGTCGCGCTTCAGATTGCGCGCTACACGGAGCGGCTCGGCATCAGTCAGCTAGCCGCCGCAAATCAGCTGGATGTGCCACAGCCTACGCTCAGCAAGATCGTCAATGGACATACCTTCGATCTTTCGCTCGAGCTGCTGCTACGGATTGCGGTACGCGCTGGATTGCGAATTACGCTCCAGACCGGGCTTATCCCCCAGGAAGCTGGAGCTTTCGTTTCTGCCGGGGGGCCTCCCTCGACTCGAGCGTTCCCATCAAGTATCGCCACGCATATAGATGCGTCGTTGAAAGAATCTCTCCGGAGGCTGACACCCGAGCAAAGGCTCGAGGCTTTCCTCGAGCACAATCAGCTGGCGAACGAGCTGCGTGAATCAGGAAGTGCCGCTCAAGTGCCACACTTGCCTCTGGCGTCGCTCGGGCGGTGAGAACAAGCAAAGGCGGACAGTCCGCCCTTTTACTCGTCGATGTGGTCGAGATTCTGCAACGCGAGACGATCGACTACGCGGTCATCGGCGCCTTCGCACTTACGGTACTGGGAGTTGTACGCGCGACTACAGATGTTGATGCGTTACTCTTCATGAATCCCGGTCGCCTGGCGAAGCTTGAAAAGCCATTCAAGCAGGCGGGCTTCGCCACGGAACTCCGTACAGCGACGGCAGAGGACCCCGTCTCGGGGATGCTCGTCCTGAGTGATGATTTCGACAATCATGTGGAGCTCTTGGGCGGTCTTCGCAATATGGATCCGGAGATCTTATCCCGGACGCTGGAGGTCAAGTTCCGCGGCGAGACGCTCCGCATCGTCGGACGCGAGGACTTTATTGCGATGAAGTGTTTCGCAGGCGGGCCACAGGACCTCCTCGACGCCCGGTCAGCCTACCAGGCGGCTCCAGGCCCCATTGACCTGGATCTGCTGCGCACCGTGACCCGTCGATTCGGGCGCGAGTCCGCGGACAGATTGGAAAAGATCGTGGTCGGTTGACTGGCAGGCCACAGAAATCCACGAACCAACAGGGCCAATACAATGCCCGACGCCTCACATTCTCTACGCTTCTGAAGTCGGAGGACGTCGGACACCCCAATAGTAGATCCCCGCAACATTCAACGCTGGACTTGAGTTCCATGTCTTTCCAGGGAGCTGTTCCCACCCCCGCAGCGGACGGGCCGCCAAAACTGCACGGGGCAAGCGGCAATCCGAACGGCCGGTCACCTGTTCGCGGCGCCAATGCCCGATGACGTCGATTCGACCATGGCGAGTAGCTCGTCTACCGACCACTGATCGTAGGCGTGCTTGCCGTAGTGACTGGCAAACACTTTGCCGTCAGGAGCAATCAGAATATCCGCTGGCAGCCCCAGCGGTCCGCCCTCGGGATCCCCAGACGGGCGGTCCTTGAGTGCATGACCTTCAAACATCGCCGGCCACGCGCCCGGATTCAGAATCGAATAGATTGAAGTCTCCACACCAAACTGCCGGTAAAGTTTTTTCTGCGGGTCACCAATCACGTCAAACGGAAAGCTCCCTTGAAATGGCAGCAGCGACGATTTCGGAGAATGAAATACCACGACTTCGTGAATGCCCGCTGCCTCGATTTCCGCATGGCGAGTTACAAAGGAGTGCAGGTGTAGATTGCAAATGGGGCAACCAGCAAATCGCCTGAACTGCAGATGCACCCAGTGCGATTGCGGATCCGGAAGGACCACTTCCATACCGTGAATGTTCTGAAGATGCGTGAGCGGAAACGCAGCGCCTGCCTTTAACTGATTCTCATTGCGCCCTGCGAACTGCGCGCCAACGGCGAGCGCAGTGACCGCTGCAGCTATACAGGCCAAGATAAGTTTCCTGCGCTTAGTCATAGTTCACTCCGGAAATTCGGCATTTGGCCAGTTACCACCAAAGAGGGTCGGGGCTCCCCATTTGGATTCGCTGACCGGAGCCCATATTTTATGTCGGCAGGCGCCGTCCCCCGACTGCTGCGGTTGTCTATCGAGGCACACACTCTCCTGGGTTCGATTAATTCCCCCAAATGTAACCCAAATATGGCCTCGCTAACCGCATCAAGACCATGGTTCCACCAATCGAAACAACGAATTGAAATCGCGCAACGCACTGATTTCATTCAATTCGATTTCCCGTTGCCGGTGGATATCCTCGCATTCCGGCGGACGCCTACCGGCGTCGGTTGGCGGCTAGGGTGGGACTCGAAGTCAGCAAATAAGCACTCGCATCCACTCGATTTATTCTTGCCGGCGTTGAGAGATGCCCCCAGAAGCTTCCCAAAATTTCTTGGCTGCCAGCAGACAATGTTGGATGTTACTGGATCCACAGTTAATGTACCAAAATCCAAATGTGTCCCCAAGAATGCTGACGTCCTCAGTGCGCATTTTCGATTACCCCGCTAGATTCCCGCAACATCGCGGGCTGGCATCGGGTTCCTATCCTCGGTCGAGACCTAGGCGTCGGCACGCGTCTTGGACATTTCGCACTGTCGGTACAGGCCGCGAATTCCAACCCCTGACAATGCCGACCGTCAGGTAAGCGCCCCACCCAGCCGGTGAATGTTGGCGATCGGCCGGTGCCTTTAGGGGTCAACGCGGATCCCCAGGTTTTGCCCCAAACAGGTTCACAGTGGCGCCGCAATCCGATTACATCAGAGCCGATCCGCCAATGTCTTTACCATCGCAGGTCTCCCGATCACAATCTTTCAACGTCGTGTCGGCGGTGGCGTCATCGTCAATGCAGCATCAGCCCATGCGGCAGCGGCAACAGCAGCGCCAGGGAGTAGCACAGGAGTAAGTATGTGGATGTCATGGTCACACCGGTCCCGAAGCGGGTTACGGCCGCTTACATCGGTCTCTCCCGCACCTTTGGCAAAATCTGGCGCGAGCACGGCGCGCTTGAATATCGCGAATGCATCGCCGACGACGTGAGCGTGGGCAAGCATACCTCGTTTCCACGCAGTGTGAAGCTCAAACCCGGTGAGGTCGTGTGGTCAGCAACGATCGTGTATCACTCCCGCAGGCACCGCGACACCGTCAACGCTCGTGCCATGAAAGACCCGCGCGTCGCCGTCTACATGAAACCAAAGTCGCTCCCCTTCGACACTCGTCGCATGTATTTCGGCGGTTTTAGCGCCAAGGTGGACCTTTAAGGAAACGCTGGCGACGCGGCCGTGGTGATGAACTGCTAGCCGATTTTCGTACCAGCTGAAACTTGGGAAGATGGCCCTAGTGAGAGGCCTGGCTATTTCGGACCACTAGGTCGGTGAGTTTGCGATCCCTATGAGCGCCTGCTTCACCACATATTCCGGGGGCGTCAGACCCTAGAGAGAACGGTGAGGCCGGTTCTCGTTGTAGTCCCCTCGTCAAGCATCGATCTTTATCAGTGCCGTCCGCAAGCGATTCGAAGCAATGGGCGTTCAGACATTCCTCGCGGAACCTTGCGTTGAAGGAATGGGCGCAACTGGCAAAGGTGTCGCGCCAATCCGCACAAATACTTACCTTTCGCTGATTGTCAGCAGCAATTGCCGCGGTTTCCTGCGCTCGCTCTAATTCAACTTCGAAGCGACCAGGTCTTCGTGCAATGACACGACGCGACGCGCCGAATCTGGCAGCCTGCTACCGTTAGGCGTTATGAAGAGTTCGCATCGGTGCCGGTCATGCGTCGAAACGCGCCTGCGAACAAAACCCCTCAAGGTCGCGCGAGCGCCATTCGGCGATCCCGCTACCCAGGCCGAGCGGATTGTCGCGACGCTGCGCCGCGTGCAACTTCCCAAAGAGCCCTGCTTCATGTGGGTTGCCGTGGAATCGCATGTGCCCCGGGCGATCCGTCGCTACCCCATGGACGAGCGCGGTATTGATAAACGGTGGATCAAGGCCGACGGCTACTGGCGCCGCGGCGCCGTGGGTACGCACAAGACGATTACCGACGAAGATTGACCCGCACCCGGCGGGCATGTGCGAGCAGCGTCCAGTGGATCTGAGGAAGAGTTTTTCCAACATCCTGAGGGCGCCCGATCGTCAACGAACGCTTATCCTTGCGGAGCGCGCGAATCCCGGGGGCATAGATGCGGCATCCTTCGTGGCGCAGGAGCGCCCGCACCAGGTTTCCTGCTGTACATGACTGACCGGATCTGGGTACTGGGCCTCTGTCCGTGCAAGAGTGCCGAAAAATTGC
Organism: Gammaproteobacteria bacterium; assembly: GCA_043752035.1. Classification (GTDB taxonomy): domain Bacteria; phylum Pseudomonadota; class Gammaproteobacteria; order Steroidobacterales; family Steroidobacteraceae; genus FEN-1191. The sequence goes on along the minus strand of JAYUZE010000143.1, from coordinate 11,712 downwards.
GGGGATTTTCCGGCGACCGCGCAATAAAATTCGGCGGGCAGCCTACGGCTCGACGCTGCAGCGTGTAGAGTGAGTACCTAGCCTGTGCAGGTCCGAGCTCGCGCTGATCGGACTGCAATACATCCCGGGAGTCGCGATGGGTCGACGGACGGCAATAGGAATTATGACGGGCATTGTCGCGAGCGGCTGTGCCGGGCTGAGTACTGGCCCACCGATCGCGAATCGGCCGATTGTCGCGCCACCCGACGGCCCGCCCGCCAAAGCTCCGGTGGCGGCCGCATTGCCTGCGACCAGCCCTGCGACACCGATGCCAAATGCGCCCGAAATTCCGACAGTACCGGTTGCGACCCCTGCGACCGGGGCATCCAGCGCGGACCGAGCGGTCAAGCAGCACGCCACCTCGGCGGTAGCGCTACGCGAAAACGGGACGGGCACTCCCGGCTCTGCAGTGGGAGCGCCGCGCAGTTCCGCCAGTACGCCGCAAGCTCCACCGGTCTCAAAGCCCGCCGCGCCGGTGAAGCCCGTTGCGCCGCCGTCACTGGACCTCGCCGCCCTGGAGCAGCGCCTGCGGGACACACACGCGATCGGCCTGTTCACCAAGCTCTCCATCAAGAACCAGGTGGATTCGCTGCTGGCAGACTTTCGTGCGTTTTACGGCAAGAAGTCCGGCACTGGCCTGCCCCAGCTTCGACAGCGCTACGAGCTATTGCTGCTCAAGGTACTGACGCTGCTGCAGGATTCTGATGCTACATTGGCCTCGGCAATAGCTGCATCGCGAGACGCTATCTGGGGCGTACTCGCGGATCCGCAGAAGTTCTCAAAACTCGAGAATGGATAACAGGAGATGTCATGCGTGCGCCCCCAATTGCAGTTTCAGTGTCACTGTGTGTTGCATTCGCAGCGGCACCTTCGCGCGGCGCGGAGGAGCCCTCCTTTGGTAGTGATCTCAAGGCCACAATTGCCTTGCAGGGTCTGCCTTGTGACAAAGTGATCGACGCCAAGCGCAATGGCGACAGCGACTACAATGCTACCTGTAAGGATGGAAATCGCTATCACGTTTTCGTCAATACCGATGGGCGGGTGATCGTGCAAAAGCTCGGGCGCTGATGCGGTGCGCAGGTTCGCGTGCTCGAAGCCCGAGGTTCATACCGGCGTGCGCATTGCCACCGGGCTCAGCCGGCTCTGGTGCATCTGGGGATATTGCTGACCAAGCGGACTTTTTGAAGAAACTTTCATCACGCCAGAGCGATTTGCCAGTCGATCCGCCTATTGAGGCCAAAACGGCGTCCACGGCGTCTGAAGTTGAACTGCGGCTTGCGGATCCTGTGAGCCAGTTCGAAGCCGGCGAGCATCGCCGCCGCGGTGAGGAACGATTTGAAACCTTTCCGGGGCCTACTCCTCGCTTTGATGTCGCGATGGTCTTGTTCGACGATGTTGTTCAGGTACTTGTTCGTGCGCACGCGCATATTGCGCCACTTCAAATGCTCCCGTCGAAGCCTCCACTGTGCGGTGTGACTCGGCACGTGACCATCGAGCGTGACGGTGCGCAGGAAGCGCTGGCCGTTCGAGTCGAGCGCCTTGCAAAGGAAGGCCTGGGCTGCTGCGATGCCGCGGTCGCAGCGCAGCAGGAAGTCGATGGTCTGGCCGTACTGGTCAACCGCTCTATACAAGTATTGCCACTGTCCCCGAACGCTGATTGCAGCCGCACAGCATGCCGCCGAGGCCTACGATCAGCAGGAGTATCCGGGCGGCTCCAGCAATCGTATGTTCACCACTCCAATCGAATCGCACCGCGTGTGAGCGCTGCGCAGATGGAATCACCTCAGTCACAGTGCGCGCCAACTTCGACATGAATCGGCCTCTGCGAGGTGAATCGACGAGGTGATCCACTCCGGCGAAGTAATGTCCTTTCACTATCGGTCCTTCGCGCGTGGCACTGGCGTCGTCGTACCGCGGCCCAAACCAGTGTTGTCCGTCAAGGAAGATCGCGCAGCCCGGACAATTATCGCAGTCGTCTGGCGCAGATGCGCCAACATTGATTTGACAAGCGCGTCGGCATCTCGCGCCAGTGCGGCAGCCGCCAAAGCCTGATGCTCGCCCTCCACGTCGCGAGATTCCTCGATGCGTGCTGACAGACCGCGATATCGTTCCGACTGCTCATAGAGGCCGGCGTGCAGTGTGAGCATCCGCTTGCAACCGCATGCGTTCACCAGCGCAGCGTGGAAGGCTGCGTGGCGATCCACCCATTCGGGCACCAGCGACCGTGGTTCGTCTAAGCGCCTTGGAGTGCGGCGCAGGCTATGGGCGGAGGCAACCACACCGGCCTCCCAATTGACATCGCCGCGTTGCACGGACCGTCTGAGCGCAATCTCCTCTATTACGCATCGCATGTCGGTGAGGTCCTCAAGGTCATCGACCGACAGCGGGGCTACAACGAACCCCTTCTGATCCCTTGCGATTACCAGCTGCTCTGGAGCCAGTCTCGACAACGCCTCCCGGATCGCCCCTGGGCTGACGCTGTGAGCGGCAGCCAACTCAAGTATTTTGAGCCTGTCGCCTGGCATCAGCCGGCCGGCGAGGATGTCAGCGCGAATGCGCGCGTACGCTGCGGACGTCTGGCTTTGGCCCGTGTAACCCAGCTTTTCGGCGTTTCCGACCACGGAAATCATATAATATATTACCTCATTGAATATACTAAGTCATGTATCGAATTCACTAGCACGCTAAAAATATTGAAATGGCATAGCGCGCTATCTAACTCAAGGGAAACCATGAAGCTGCTGCGTTACAAAGTGGGCGGCGTCGCGCGCCTTGGCGCGTTAAAGGACGGCGGGATCGTCGATCTCGGTCCGGTGCAAGGCCAATACGGAACAATGCTCGCGATCATCGCGGGTGGCAGCGATGCGCTGCGTACGGTTCGAACGCTGGTCAGCACGTCGTCGCCGCAAATTGCACTTGCGGATGCCAGGCTCCTCGCGCCCGTCGAGCGGCCGGGGAAATATCTCGCGATCGGCATGAACTATCGTAAGCACCTTGCGGAGGCGGAACGGATCGGCGTGCCCGCACCCAAGCAGCAGCTGTGGTTCAACAAGCAGACATCGTGCATCGCCGGGCCGTTTGACGACATTGATCCCGGTGTGACGAAGCAGCTCGACTATGAGGTCGAGCTCGGCGTCGTGATCGGCAAAGCCGCCAAACGAATCAGCGAACACGACGCAAAAGGCCATGTGTTCGGATATTTCGTCGCCAACGACATCTCCGCGCGCGACTGGCAATTTCATTCACCTACTTTCACCATAGGCAAGTCGTTCGACACGCACGGCCCGATCGGCCCCTGGATCGTCACCGCCGACGAGATCGATGACCCGCACGCGCTCAAGCTTCGCTGCCTCGTCAATGGTGAGGTCCGCCAAGAGAGCGATACCGGCCAAATGATCTTTAATGTCTGGCAGCAGATTTCCTACCTTTCAACTGCCTTCACGCTGGAGCCGGGCGATCTGATCGCCACCGGTACACCCGAGGGCGTGGGCGTTGCCATGCAACCGCCACGACTCCTGCAGCCGGGCGATGTCGTCCAGTGCGCCATCGAAAAGATCGGCTCCATCGAGAACACAGTGATCCAGCCGTCGGTCTGAGCCCATGGATCGCGCGACAGGAGATTGAACATGCCAGTGTTACGAACGCTATCCGTCACGCTCGAGGTGCCGACGCTCGACCAAGGCATCAATTTTTATTCCGATGCCGGCCTCGAGGCAGAAAGCGACGGCGCGGTGGCGCGCTTGCGCTGCCAAGGCCAAGATCGCGGGTCGATCATTTTAATCGGCGGGGCCGATAAGAAGCGGCTCCACCACCTCACTCTGCGGGCAGAACTGTTAACCGGCGCCGAAGTTTGACCAGACATTCGCGCATTCCGGCGTCCGCTTCTGACCAGCGAGAATCACCGTCTCGCGCTGAGTCTACTCGACTATTTGGAAAAAGCCGCCTGGTCAATATTGGGCGCCGGATCCTGGTCAACTCGTCACGCCGGTTCACACGCTTGCTGAAGTGTCGCATGCATGCCGCGCAGTTCTTCCTCATCGTCAACCTGGATACCCAAGTGGTTGACACCAACCGGCTGACGGTGCGTCGAGATTACGAAGTTAATCCGCGGATCTTCCAGCATCCACTTCGCGTAGTCCGGCTTGTGAACGGCCAGCGGTGTGGCAAATAGCGTCGAATAGTACTGGACAGAGTCGCCGAGGTTGCCAACGCTGACATGGACGTGAAATCGCCTTATGCGGCTCTCCGTGTCTTGGGGCGTGCATTGTCCACTACGCTTGCGGGCACACAGTTCGGTGCGCAGGACTGAGCGCCGCCGCAGCAATTCTTGGTCAGATAGTCGACCAGAGCGTTCATCGAGGTGAAAGCGGCGGCGTAAAACAGCTGCCGGCTCACGCGTCGTTGGGTAATCAACCCCGCCCGCTGCAGCGCCTGCACATGGAAAGTCAACGACGAGGGCACGAGCCCCATCTTCTGCGCGATCACTCCGGCGGACAGCCCTTCCGGTCCTCGCTCAACCAGGAGCCTGTATACGGCCAGGCGGTGATCATGTGCCAGCGCGTCCAGGGCAATCACAACTTGGGCCGGCTTTATACCAGTACGTTACTCCAAGTATTATCGTATTATCAAACCCGCAGCGGTGAGCCGCGCGGCGAGCGTTTCGTCATTTCTACGATTCCCGTAGTCGCTTGGTCAGTCTAGAGCCGGCGCAAGATTCCGTCGCCGGAGGAGCAGATAAACAACGGGCACTACGAACATTGACAGTAGCGTCGCGGTCACCATGCCGCCAATCATAGGTGCGGCAATTCTCCGCATGACCTCTGAGCCCGTACCTGTGCCCCACATTACGGGCAAAAGGCCGACGACAATGACGGCGACCGTCATGGCGATCGGCCGCAGGCGCAGCGCAGCGCCCTCGACAATGGCCTGCGCCAGCTCGGACTCGTTCCCAAGTCGCCGATCAGCGGCGCGCGCGGTGAGGGATTGATTCAAGTACACCAGCATGACGACACCAATCTCCGCCGCCACGCCACCAAGAGCTATGAAGCCGACGGCCGACGCGATTGAGAGGTTGTAGCCCAATACATAGATGAACCAAAACCCACCCACCAGCGCAAACGGCAGGGTCGCCATGATGAGCAGCGCCTCATCAAGACGCTGAAACGTGAGATACAGCAAAACAAAAATGATCAGCAGCGTGGCAGGCACCACGATCCTTAATTTCGCGACGGCGCGTTCCAGGAACTCGAACTGCCCGGACCACGAAAGCGAGTATCCGGCCGGTAGCTTCACTTCCTGGGCTACGGCATTTTGCATGTCCCGGACTGCAGAACTGAGATCGCGCCCCCGAAGATCAACATAAACCCAGCCCGTGAGCCGGGCGTTCTCGCTCTTGAGCATCGGCGGGCCATCGCTAATGTCTAGAGTGGCGACATCACCCAATCGAATCTGGCCGCCACGCTTGGTCAGCACCGGCAGGTCGCGAAGCTTCGCCACCGAGTCGCGCAACTCTCTGGGATAGCGCAGGTTGATCGGAAAGCGCTGCAGGCCCTCCACCGTCTCGCCGATATTGTCCCCACCGATTGCGGCCGCGACGACGTCTTGTACGTCCGCGATGTTGAGGCCATAGCGTCCGGCGTTCTCCCGATCGATATGCACGTCGATATACCGCCCGCCAGTCAACCGCTCGGCGAAGGCCGAACTAACCCCAGGTACCTTCTTGACAGCCTGCTCGACTGAAGATGCCAGGCGATCCACTTCCTGCAGATTCGTGCCGGATACCTTGACGCCCACAGGACTCTTGATACCCGTAGCCAGCATGTCGATTCGATTGCGGATCGGAGGCACCCAAATGTTGGAGAGCCCGGGAACCTGCACGATGCGATCCATCTCCTGGACCAATCGGTCGGGAGTCATGCCGGATCGCCACTGAGCGCGTGGTTTGAATTGAATTGTGGTCTCAAACATCTCAAGTGGCGCCGGATCGGTGGCGGTTTCGGCTCGCCCGACTTTGCCAAACACGCTTTCGACTTCGGGCACGGTCTTGATCAAACGGTTGGTCTGTTGAAGCAGCTCTCCCACCTTGCCGGCCGAGATCCCAGGTAAGGCGGAGGGCATGTAGAGCAGATCCCCCTCATCGAGTGGCGGCATGAATTCCCCACCAATGCGCAACGCAGGTACAGCAGCCGTCAGCAGGATCAGCAGCGCGACTGTCAACGTCGCTCTGGGATAGGCCAGCACCCGGGTCAGCAGCGGCTGATACGCTGCAATCAAAGCGCGATTGATGGGGTTGTCGCGCTCGGCCGGGATGCGGCCGCGAATCAGATACCCCATCAATACCGGAATCAACGTCACCGACAGCCCGGCGGCGGCGGCCATCGCGTAGGTCTTGGTGTAAGCGAGGGGCGAGAACATCCGCCCTTCCTGCGCCTCCAGCGTAAACACCGGCACGAACGAGAAGGTGATGATCAGAAGCGAAGTGAATAACGCCGGACCGACCTGGGCCGCAGCTTCGCCAATGACGCGCCATCGCTCTGCACCCGCCAACTCCGCATTCAGATGCGTGTGGTGCCAAGCCTCGATCTGCTTATGCGCGTTCTCGATCATCACGACCGCCGCATCAACCATCGCACCAATCGCAATGGCAATGCCCCCGAGCGACATGATGTTGGCGTTGACACCCTGGTAGTACATGACGATGAACGCCATCAGCACCCCCATGGGGAGCGAGACGATGGCTACGAAGGCCGAGCGCAGATGAAACAGGAACAGCAGACAGACGAGGGCGACCACCAAGAACTCTTCAAGCAATTTTCCTTTGAGATTGTCTACCGCTCGGTTGATGAGTTTCGAACGATCGTAGGTAGGTACCAACTCGACGCCCGCGGGAAGACTCGCCCTGAGCGTTTCGATCTTGGCTTTGACGGCATTGATCGTCGCCAGCGCATTCTTTCCGGAACGCATGATGATGACGCCGCCGGCGACCTCCCCTTCTCCATTGAGCTCCGTGATCCCACGGCGCATCTCCGGACCGATCTGTATACGGGCAACATCGCCCAAGCGCACGGGAGTGCCGGCCTCGTTGGTCATCAGGGGTATGGCGCGAAAATCGTCAAGGGTCTTCAGATACCCTGAGGCGCGCACCATATACTCGGCCTCGCCCAGCTCCAGTACCGACCCTCCGGTCTCCTGATTTGCTCGCTGCACGGCCTCGGCGACTATTTCCTGCGAAATGTTGAACGCGCGCATCCGGTCCGGATCGAGCACGATCTGGTATTGGCGTACCATGCCGCCGATCGAGGCGACCTCGGACACGTTGGGAACGGTCTTGAGTTCGTATTTGAGGAACCAGTCCTGAAGTGTGCGCAACTGCGACAGGTCCAGCCGCCCGGTCCGATCGACGAGCGCATATTCATAGACCCAGCCGACGCCCGTCGCGTCCGGCCCCAGCGAGGCGCGCGCCTGTGCAGGCAGGCGCGATTGCACCTGGTTCAAGTACTCCAGAACGCGTGAGCGTGCCCAATAGGGATCAGTCCCATCCTCGAACAGGATGTAGACGAACGAATCCCCGAACATTGAATAGCCCCGGACAGTCTTGGCACCCGGCACTGACAGCATCGTGGTGCTGAGCGGATACGTCACCTGGTTCTCGACAATCTGTGGCGCCTGGCCGGGGAACGTCGTGCGGATAATGACCTGCACATCCGACAAGTCTGGAATCGCATCGAGGGGCGTCCGCAGCATTGCCCAGACGCCCCAACCGGCGATGCCTACCGCCGCCAACAGCACCAAAAAGCGGTTGGCAATCGAGCGGTGAATCAGCTGCGCAATCACGGCGTCGGCTCCGGTGCCGCCGGCGAACTGGCCGAGAGCCGGGTTACCGCGGACTTGAGGCTCGCCTCAGAGTCGATCAGGAATTGGCCGGACAACACAACAGCTTGTCCCTCACTGAGACCCGCCAGAATGGCCGTCTTGCCGTCCGACTCATTACCGATGGTGACATCGGTCGCCTCAAAAGCACCGTCATCGCGCATTCGAATCACGACGCTGCGCTGACCCGTCACGATCACTGCCTCGCTCGGCACCCAGAGCTGAGGCGTCGTCGTCGGGTTGGTGAGTGCCACTTTTACAAACATGCCAGGCGTGAGTTTGCCGGCACGGTTGTCGACACCAATACGCGCCGTCAGTGTGCGCGTGGATGGATCCAGCTGAGGCAGCAGAGCTTCGACGCGGCCCGGAAAGACTTGACCAGGCCACGCAGCGGCGCGCACTTCCACGGCACGGCCGGACACAATGTGGCCCGCTTGAAACTCGGGAAGCTGGGCGTTGACCCACACCGTGGCCAGTCCATTGATGCGAAACATCAGGGCGCCTTCCGCAAACGCTGCTCCCTCCCGCACACCGAGGTCGGCGATCACGCCATCGGCCGGTGATAGAAGTGTCGTGCTCGCCGGCAGCTTGCGCTCCTGCTCTAGGGCGGACACTGCTATCTCTGGGATGCCGAGCAGCAGCAACCGTTCGCGCGCGGCTTCGCGCAGTGCGCTGCTGCTGACCGGTTCGTTACCCAGCAACGCCAGGTACTCGCCTTCCGCTTCGACCCAAGCGGGTACTGTGACGTCCGCGAGCGCCTGGCCCCGGTGCACTCGATCCTGCGCGGCCTTGATGTGGAGCTTGCTGACAAATCCAGCGGCACGGGCTTGCACCAGCGTCGTGCGATGCTCGTCATAGGCCACGGCACCAACCGCCGCGATGCGGCTCGCCACAGCGGCCCGTTCCACGTGACCGATTCGAACCCCTAGACTTTGGCGCATATTGGGGCTAACGGCGATTCCACCTGAATCCGTGGCGCCGCTTGCGTACACGGGCGCTAATTGCATGTCCATGTACGGGGATTTTCCGGGCTTGTCGAACCGGACCTCAGGCTTCATGGGATCGTGCCAGTACAGCACTTTGCCCTTTTGCGGATCAACATTCGCTTCTTCAGAAGCATTCATCGCGGCAGTGCCGCTCGCATCAGGCAAGCCTCGCCGCGCCCACATGTACCCGCCGAGTGCACCAATCAACGTGGCCACGGCCAAAGGAACTATCCAGTTAGATGATTTCATGGCGCTGCTCTTTGAGGAGTTAAGAAACTGAGATAAGCCCAAGCGTGCCCAAGACTTCCAAGCAGCTCAGCGTGCGTACGTCGCAATTCGATTTCGTCTGCGAAGCTCGATAGAGTTGAGCGCAGGTCCAGTCGACCGGCCTTGAATCCGGCCAGCGCGAGCTCGGTGCGCTGGCGCGCAAGCGGCAGCCGCACACGCTCATAGAGGTCAAGGCGGTCACGTGCTGCCTCCCATTTCTCCAGCATCTGGGTGGCTTCGGCCGAGTGCATCTTCAGCGCAGCATCCCGATCGGCTTCAAGTTGCCTCACCATCGCTTGCCGTTCTCGGATGACCGGGTCTTGCCGATAGCGAGACCACAGAGGCAGCGCGATGCGGAATTCCAGAGAGACCATGTCCGAATAGGCAGGTCCGCGGCGCGCGTAGTCCAGCTCGGCGCTCCAGTCCGGATGCTTGTCGGCATTGGCTACCGCTACATCCGACCTCGCCGCGGCAATGCGGGAGTCGTAGGTCTTGAGTTCGGCATGATGCTGCAGCGTTGCGAGAATCTGCTCACGACTCGAGGGTAGCTTGCCGAACATTGGGGCCGGCGCCAGGGTCCGGTCTGCGGCCTCGCCAACCCACCGCCTGAGCTCTGCGCGGGCCGCTTCAAGATCTTTGCGAGCTTGCAGGATGCGATCATCGAGATCAGCTGCCGCTCCTTCCGTGGTCACCGCATCGTAGACACTCGCTCGACCCCCGGCGACCGCGGCGCGGGCCGAATCGACCTGCAGCTCCAAGTCTGGCTTGAGATCCTGAAGGCTCGTCAGCTCCGCCTCAGCCGCGTACACACTTACCCAGGCGTCCGCTGCGCCCTGCGCCGCGTCCAAACTGATCTGCGTGATCTCCGATTCCGCTTCGGTCACCGAGGCCTGCGCCCTCATCCGCTGGGCTGCACGCTTCGCGCCACTCGGAAACGTCTGCATGACCCCCACCTTGCGCATGGTCATGAAATCACTGCCCAGGGTATATGCGTCTGGACCATTGGTCGGCAGGTTGTCTACACCTGCGACCAGCTCAGGGTCGGGCAAGCGCCCGGCGCTTTCGGTCATCGCCTGGGCGCCTTCGATGGCGGCCAGTTTTGCAGCGACTTGCGGAGCATTGCGCACCACAAGTGCAACCGCCTCGTCAATTGACAGTGGGCCGTCCGCGGCGTGTGCGGTCATGAACGCAAGCACCAGCAGCCACGGTATGCGCGATCGCGCGAGGAGAGTTTTCATCACAGTGCCCCAAGTCCAATAGGTCATTGCCGTACCCGTTTGGGTCCGGCGCAACGATGCACGGGATTGTGTCGCCAACACTTAAGTCGGCAACGGGACTTGCGGCTTTAAAGCCTTAGGCGACCTGTGAGCAGATAGATTTGCGCCCGATCGAATTGGGCGGGGACTCGACTGGGGACCGCAGGAGATTCGAAACGGGTTGCGGTGGATGCAAACTCTGGGGATCCACCTGCGGCCGGTACGAATGGCACACGAAGCGCGCAAACCTTGCGGATCGACGGCAAGCCCAGCGCTGCCGGAGACAGTGCTGCCTGCGCTGCGCAGCAAGTGGAGTCGAGGCGCGCAGCCGCCGGCTGCGCCGGGGTCTCACAGGGAGAACGCTGGCCGGTCGGGCAGCAGTCGCCATTTGCATGTCCAGGGGTCGAGCACGCAAACGCCGACGGTGCGAACCCAATCAGGCTCGCACACAGCAACCACAGGGCGATTCGTTGACGTTTCATATGAGGTCTAGGGTATGAGTCTAATCCAGCATTGGCATGGGAGCAACGCATGCCCTTATGTGGTACGCGATTCGTGATGGAACTCACGCCGTAGCTGCAGAGTCGAACGACCATAGGGCGCTGGTGCGCAATGGCAGCGACGTGGCTGCTGTTGCCACTACAGACGTCGTTGCGGCGAGCCCCGTAGCTGGGGTACCGTGCTCGTCAGCTGCCGCAGCTTGGTTCCCGACTGAGCAGCCCGGGAATCAGCCCTGCATCGACAGGCGCTCGGCCACCTTGTTCCACTGAATGTTCACGAAGAACGCATCAATTTACTTCGCGGAGGCCGCGCCGTAGTCCATCTGATACGCATGCTCATACATGTCCATCATGAGAATCGGCGTAGTGTCTGCCGGAGCCGTTGCGTGATCTGCCATCCAGTAGTTCTCGAGCATATTGAGTCGACGGTTGAACCCCACCATCACCCATCCGGAGCCGCCGCCCAGGCCCGCGCCGATCTTGCGGAATTCGCTTTCCCAGGCATCGAATGTTCCAAAGGATTGAGCAACCCTGGTCCGGGTGGCCGCCGGCGCCTTCCCGTCACCCCCTAGATTCGCAAAGTAGTACTCATGAAGCACGACTGAACCGGTGCGGATCAGCGTAAGCGATTGGGTAACCGCGTCCTTCGCAGAGGAGGTCCGCGCGATCATGCTACGCCCCGAGGTAACCGGAGGCGTGGCATGAGAAGCAAGGAACTATCGGCGCTGCAGCGCCAGGCGATGGAACACATGGAGCGGGCGCGCAGCCAGGGGTTATCGCTGAGCGATTACGCCA
>JAYUZE010000142.1:0-3116 GCA_043752035.1 Gammaproteobacteria bacterium | reverse complement strand
CGGTTACCGCCTGCAGCAGAGCATTGCACTGGCTTACGTGCGCACGGATCTCGCGATCGCCGGTACCGAACTCGAGGTTGAGATCCTGGGCACGCGCCGGCGCGCAGTGGTGGCCAGCGAGCCGCTCTATGATCCACAAAACCTGCGACTGCGCGGCTGAAGGAGCGTCAGCCGCCGGATTCCCTCGCCACATCCTGAAGCAGCGTGACCATGTAGGGAGCGAACGAGCGCCACACCTCGATATGGAAACGATCGGTGGCCGTGCGCCAGAGCACGATTTCAGACTTGGCGTAGATCGTGCGCGTGCACATGCCGACGGGGAACGCCGCCAGCGTCAGCTCCAGCGGGCACTGGGCATTGAGCAGCCGCACAGCCTCGGAGCCATGTAATGCAAATGCTACCTGGCGATGGCTGATGTCGACCAGCGAATGTGCCTGGCCTGCCAGGGTTGCCGCAATTGCAGCTATCAAAGTCAGGCGTTGATCAGCCGGCGCCAGCAACAATCGTTCATCGGGACCCAGCCACAGCATCGAGCGTGCGGCGTTGCTGCTGGCAGTGCAGGTTGCGGCAGGGCCTGGCAGCGCCAGTGCCGCAACCAGCGCACGCTCAGCAGTGTCATCTCCGCAGAAGATCAGGCGCGCGGCCTGTGGGAGCGGTTGCAACCAGGCCGTGGCGGCGAACTCAGGTGGACGTGCTGCAGGAGCCTCAGCCATTGAGTCGCGCTCCCTGGGGATCGTAGAACACCGGCGCCGTCACCTGTACCGGCACGTCACCGTCGGGCATCGGCACGTACAGCGTCTGGCCGAGGCGTGCACGGCCGTCGACAATCATCGCCAGCGCAATCGGGCGCCCCAGCGCTTCGCTGCGATACGACGAGGTCACGTGGCCGATCAGTTTCATCGGTGCACGCTGCCCGCTGGTGGCCGTGAGCTGCGCGCCCTCATCGAGCAATATGCGCGGGTCGACAGTCAGCAGACCCACCAACTGCTTGCGACCGGGGGCCAGCATTGCCGGTCGTGACAGCGAGCGCTTGCCGACGAAATCGGCTTTAGCCTTGCCGATCGCCCAGCTGAGGCCTACATCATCGGGTGTGCAGGTGCCGTCGGTCTCCTGACCCACGATGATGTAGCCCTTTTCCGCGCGCAGGACATGCATGGCTTCCGTGCCATAGGGCACGATGTCGTGGGCCTGGCCCGCAGCGCGCACCGCGTCCCAGATTGCGGCACCAAAGTCGGCGGGCACATTGATCTCGAAGCCGAGCTCGCCCGTGAAGCTGACACGGAACAACAGCAGCGGCACGCCGCAGATCGTGCCGCGCGCGACCGCCATGTGTGGCAGCGCCGCCGGTGACAGATCGCATCCCTCGATCAGCGGTGCAATCACTTCGCGGGCCCGCGGACCCTGTACCGCTATGACTGCCCATTGCTCGGTAGTCGATGTCAGCCAGACCTTGAGGTCGTTCCATTCAGTCTGGCGATAGTCTTCCATCAACCCCAGCACCCGCGCCGCGCCACCAGTTGTGGTGGTGACGTGAAAGCGATCTTCTGCGAGGCGGGCGACTACGCCGTCGTCGTATACGAAGCCATCGTCGCGCAGCAGCACGCCATAGCGCGAGCGCCCAACAGCCAGGTTGCTCCAGTTGTTGACATACAAACGGTTCATGAACTCCACGGCGCCGGGACCAACGACTTCGATCTTGCCCAGCGTCGAGGCGTCGAACATGCCGCAGGATGCGCGCACCGCGCGGCACTCGCGTGCCACGCTCTGGCGCAGGGCTTCGCCAACCCTGGGGAAGTACCAGGCGCGCTTCCACATACCGACGTCTTCGAACACTGCGCCCAGCTGCGCGGCGCAGGCGTGCATCGGCGTGCGGCGCACCGGATCGAACTGATCGCCACGATCGTAGCCGGCGAGAATGCCGAAGGTGACGGGCGTGTAGGGCATACGGAAGGTGGTGAGGCCCACTTGCGGCACCTGCCGCGCGCTGCTGTTCGCAACGATTGCGAGTGCGTTGAGACCGGAGGTCTTGCCCTGATCAGTGGCCATGCCGGTCGTCGTGTAGCGCTTGATGTGCTCAATCGAATAGAAACCCTCGCGCATCGCCAGCTGCAGATCGCGCGTCGTGACATCGTTCTGCCAGTCGACAAAGGCCTTCGCGGGCGGATTCGCGCCGGGCTGTGCGAGCGCGCCGGGAGCACCACGGGTGGAATATTCACGGGCGGCAATGCGTGCAGCGAATGCTTGCGTCTGCAAGCCACAGGCCGCGGCGGCCGCAAGACCCGCCTGCACGCCATCATCCAGCGCTTGCTGCAGACCATCCAAGCCGCGCGCCGCGCCCGCGGAGCGCTCATTCTCGGCGGCAGCGGCGGGCACGAATACCTGATTGTCAGCCTGCCACTGCAATTTTCCGCGTGACTGCGAGTGCAGATGCACACTGGGCGTGAAACCGCCGGACATCAGCAAGGCATCGCAGGGCAGGGTGCCTGCGGGATTGATTGCGCCATCGTCGGCTACTACGCCCAGCGACACGCTGTTCACGCGCAGGCGGCCCTTCGTGCCCAGCACCGTGGCACGCTCGATGATGCGCAGGCCGGCAGCGCGCGCTGCCGCTGCGGCGGCGGCGCCAGCACCGCCAGGCGCAGCAGCCAGCGAGTCAGCTCGCGCAGCGGCGCGCACATCGGCAATGGCTTCGATGCTGATGCCCGCAGCGTGCAGATCAAGCGCCACGCCGTAGGCGGCATCGCTACCGGCCAGCACCACGATACGCGAACCGACCCGCACACCGTAGCGGTGGAGGTAGCTGCGTGCGGCTGAGGCCAGCATCACCCCGGGCCGATCGTTGCCGGGAAATACCAGCGGTCTTTCGATGGCACCGGTCGTCAGTACCACCTCGCGTGCGCGCACTTGCCACAGCCGCTCGCGCGGCACACCGGCAGGCGGCGCGGCCAGATGATCCGTGATGCGCTCGCACAGGCCCAGCATGTTGTGCGGAAAATAGCCAAAGGCGGTGGTACGTCGCAGCAGCGTGACGTTGGGCAATGCTGCAAGCCGCGCCAGCGCGCTGCTCAGCCAGGTCGAGGAGCTGCTGCCATCGAGCGTCGCCGCCGGCTCATCCA
>JAYUZE010000141.1:0-16076 GCA_043752035.1 Gammaproteobacteria bacterium | reverse complement strand
TCGCCGCTCAGATAGGGGCTCGCGAGTTTGCGCGGCGCCTTGGCGAAGGTGCAGTAGTGGCAGACATCGCGGCACAGCTGCGTGAGCGGGATGAACACTTTGCGTGAGTAGCTGACGACTTCGGCGAAGCCCTCGAGCGTCAGTGACTCGGACAGCGGCATCAGCTGCGCGCTGTTCGCGCTCTCGAACAGCGCCAGCGCTGCCGTAGCGCTCGCGCGCTCGCCCGCGGCAATGCTGCTCAGCAGCGCGCTCAGGCCTGACGTTGAATCACGCATGCCGTGTCGTTCCAGCGCAGCAGATCTGCGGGCGTGTCGATGTCGAAAGCCAGGCCGGGCGCACTGACGGTTATCGGCCTCAGCCCCAGGCGACGCGCCTCGAGCAGGTGCAGCTGCCGGCTGCCGATGCCAAATCTGAACTGAAAGGGCTGCGAGGTCGCCAGGCACAGCGCATTGGTGCCGCGCTGCGCGAAGTCAGGCGCCAGCGCGAAACCACCCCGCCGCCCAGCTCGCACCAGCCGGTCGATCTCGGCGCCGGTGACATTGGGCAGGTCAGCGGGCAACACCACCAGTTCGCGGCAACCGATCGCCTGCAGTGCGCGCTGAGCTAGCGTCAGCGCCTGATTGAGCCCCAGATCCGCATCGGCCAGCACCGGTACGTCCTCGGGCACGGTATCGCGTTCGGGGCTGAGCACGATCACCTGCGCTACGTTGTGTGCGCCATGAGCCGCGGCGATCACCATCGTCAGCAGGCGGCGCGCCAGCTCGACGCGCTGCTCGACGCTTAGCTGGTGCGCCAGTCGCGTCTTGCACTGCGCGCGCGCCTTGATGGCGATCAGTGCGCAACAGCCCGTGGCAAGGCCACGGCGCCAGGGCAGCCTGGCAAGGGGATGCTCACTCATGCGCACAGCTCAACGCGCGGCCGCCTTGCCGGCAGCCTGCACCGCGTGGCCGCCAAAGGCGTTGCGCAGGCGCGCGAGCACGCGCGCGCCGAAGTCACCGCGACCCTGACTCGCCAGCCGCACGTTCAACGCCGCGCATATCACCGGCACCGGCACCCCAAGATCAATGCTCTCGCGCACCGTCCAGCGCCCTTCCCCGGAATCGACCACCACGGGCGCCACTGCGGCGAGCGCATCGGGCTCCTGCAGCGCCGGGGCCGCCAGATCGAGCAGCCAGGAGCGCACCACCGAGCCGCGCCGCCAGGCTTGCGCAATTGCACCCAGGTCCAGGCCGAATTCCGCTTTGGCCTGCAGCAGCGCAAAGCCTTCGGCGTAAGCCTGCATCATCCCGTACTCGATGCCGTTGTGAATCATCTTGGTGTAATGGCCGCTCCCGGGCGGCCCGCAATGCACCCAACCCTGGTCAGCTGCGGGCGCCAGCGCCTTGAACACCGGCATCAGGCTCGCCGCGGCTTCGGGCGAACCCCCGAACATCAGCCCGTAGCCCTCTGTCAGACCCCAGACACCACCGGACACGCCCGCATCGACGAAGTGCAGGCCGCGGGCCGCCAGCGTCGCCGCGTGTCGCACGCTGTCGCGATAATCGGCATTGCCCCCGTCGATGATGATGTCGCCCGGCGCGAGCAGGTTCGCCACATCCACGATGGTGCGCTCGGTAATCTCCCCGGCCGGTAGCATGATCCAGACAGCGCGCGGCGCACTCAGCGCAGCGATTGTCGCCGGCAGGCTGTCGGCCACGCTCACGCCCGGCTCGTCCGCCAGCGCAGCCCTGGCCGCAGCCGCAGCGTCGTAACCAATGCCACGAACGCCACCGCGCGCCAGGCGCCGCAGCATGTTGCCACCCATGCGGCCGAGGCCGATCATCGCCAGTGCGGGAACTGCGGGACTGGTCAAGGCTGCTACTCCAGAAACTGATGAGGGGGTGCGACGCCAGCCATTCTAACCTGCGGCCGAGCACGACCTGCGGAAAACCCCGTAACATCGGCTCCTGGAAATGCCGCCCGGGTTTACTCCCATGACCGCCACACAGTTCAAGCCCCGTCCCATGAAACTCAGCATCCTGACGGCGGCGCTGCAGGAACTCACACCACGGGCGCGCCGCGACGCGGATCCCGACCTGGCCATCGAGGAATGGCTGGACTTCGCGCGCGAGATCAATTGCCCGAACATTCAGCTTTCAGCCGCGCTGCATCCCAGCGAGTGTGACGTGCCCGCCGAGGCGATGCTCGATCCCGTCGCCAATACGCTCGATCTGCGCAGCCCCTTCAGCAAGGCGCGCGCCGAGCGGGTACTTCGCACGATGAAGACCACTGGCGTCGGTCTCTCGGATCTCGGCTACTTCGACAATATGCTGGCCGCCGATCCGGCCGCACGGCGCAAGAAACATGAATTCATGCTGCGGGTCTTCGATGCTGCTGTACTGCTCGGCACCGATGCCATCTGCGGCTTCGTGGGCCGCAACCCGCAGCTCGAAATGGACGCAAACCTCGTGATGTTCGAGGAAGTGTTCATTCCACTACTTCAGGAAGCCAGGGCGCGCGGCCTCACTTATCGCGTCGAGCAATGTCCGATGCCGGGCTGGAACATCAGCGACAAGTGGCACAACAACATCGCCTACGCGCCGGGCCCGTGGATCGCGCTGCATCGCATCTGCGAGCACCACGGCGTCGGCGATCAGTTTCGCATTCACTACGACCCCTCGCACGCGATCCTCATGGGGCAGGATTCGCGCTCGGTATTCCAGTATCTCAAGGACCAAGGCTATGCATTCCTGATCGCCGGCTTTCACGTGAAGGGCCAGGTCATCGATTCGCGCGGTGTGTCGGCCTGGGGCTACGGAGGCCAGACCCTGCAGCGCGGGGACTGGCAGGGTGCAACGCCATCGGTCAACCCGGCAGACCAGGCCAACGCCTGGAAAAAGCAGGTGGTGCTGGCCGAGCATGAGCTGCCGGGTACCGCGCGCCACGATCCACTCGCCTATCTGCAGAACCGCAGCGTCGACTGGCTCGATCACCAGCTGGCAGCGCGCGAGTTGCTGAGCATCGATCCGGCCCAGACCTATCTGGTCGTGGAGCACGAGTATCCCAAGGCGCGCATCCAGGACAAGGCCAAGCTGGCGCCGATCCTCGCCGGTTCGCTGGCCTTCACGCGCGCTATCGACGAAGCCGCTGCCGCCATGTACGCCCTGCAGCACGAAGTGCTGGCTGCACAGCGTATTCCGGTACAGGGTGTGGGCCGCGAGGCCTATCGGTCATAAGCGAAAGATCGTGTTGCCCGGCACAATCTGGCAGGATTCGTAGCTGATGTTCCGCTACTTCCCCACCAACTACGTCTGGAATCTCACCGTCGACCTGGTCATCGCGATGGGCGCCCGGATCGGCGAGATCGAGACCAGGTGCGCGCCGTTGCAGGAGGCTGCCAGGCAAGGCGATGCTGCGGGCAGCAAGGCCTTTCGCGAATCCCGGTCGCGCATGAAAAAAATCTTCATGCTGTTCCAGCAACCCACCTGACGAACTCGTGACCGAGTTGCCGCCCACTCCACCCGATACCGCCTTTCCCTCCGACAAGGCGGCCGCCTCCGTGACACTGCTGCGCGAAGCGGTCGCGCGCTTCGGCCGTGTGGTCTACTCGGCCAGCCTCGGTGTCGAGGCCGTGCTGCTGATCGACCTGATCTGCGCCAACGAACTGCCGATCGATATTTTTACGGTGGATACCGGACGCCTGCCCGAATTGACGCTCGAACTGCTCGAACGCCTGAGTCGCCGCTACCAACGGGCCATCCGCGTGATGTATCCCGATGCCCAGGCGCTGCAGAACTATGTCGCGGATCATGGCATCAACGGTTTCTACAACAGCCTGGAGCGGCGCCAGCGCTGCTGTCACATCCGTAAGGTGGAACCCTTCAGGCGCGCGGTTGCGGGCTATGGCGCCTGGGTAACCGGCGTGCGTCACGAACAATCGGAATCGCGCGCTGCGAGTCACGCCATCGACATGGACAGCCGTTACGGCATCTACAAAGTCAGCCCGCTGCTGCCTTGGACGATCAAAGAAGTCTGGGCCTACGTGCGCACCTACCAGCTGCCCTACAACCCGCTGCACGACTTCGGCTACACCAGCATCGGCTGTGAGCCCTGCACCCGCGCGGTCGAACCCGGGCAGGACGAACGCGCGGGCCGCTGGTGGTGGGAATCAGCCGAATCTCGCGAATGCGGTCTGCAGCCGCGCACACCGCCAGGAACGCTCAGCGACCTGTGATGCCGGCTTCGCGGCGGAGTCGGGCGCCTCGCCGGGCGCTACTGCATGTGCTGGCCGCCGTTGATGGCGATGTTCGCGCCGGTAACGAATGCGGCTTCCTCGCTCGACAGATAAGCCACCAGGCCCGCCACTTCCTCGGGCTTGCCCAAGCGCCCCATCGGAATCTGCGGAATGATCTTGCTGTCGAGCACTTCCTTGGGAATCGCCATCACCATCTTGGTGCCAATATAGCCCGGCGAAATGGTGTTTACCGTGACGCCCTTGCGCGCCACTTCGAGCGACAGCGCCTTGGTGAAGCCGTGCATGCCGGCCTTTGCTGCCGAGTAGTTGGTCTGGCCGAAGGCGCCCTTCTGGCCGTTGACCGAGGAGATATTGATGATGCGACCCCAATTGCGATCGACCATGCCGTCGGCCACCTGCTTGGTCATATTGAAGCAGGAATCAAGATTGGCGTGAATCACCGCATCCCAGTTGATGCGATCCATTTTCCTGAAGGTCATGTCGCGGGTGATGCCGGCATTGTTCACCAGCACATCGACCGGCCCCACTTCGGAGGTGACTTTGGCGACGCAGGCCACGCAGGAATCCCAGTTCGTGACATCGCAGGGGAAAGCCTTGATGTCATAGCCCTGCGTGCGCATGCCCGCCCGCCATTCCTGCGCCTTGGTATTGCCGGGTGAATAGGTGGTCACCACCGTGTTGCCAAGCATGGCGAGCTTGATGCAGATGGCCTCGCCGAGGCCACCCATTCCACCCGTAACCAGCGCGACGCGTTTGATTGCTGACATGACCACTCCCACCCCCAAAGTTTATTTTTCGATCCGGCTCAACGTTCCACGGCCAGCGCCACACCCATGCCGCCGCCGATGCACAGGCTCGCGAGCCCCTTGTGCGCATCACGGCGCAGCATCTCATGAATCAGCGTCACCAGTATGCGGCAACCCGAGGCGCCGATCGGATGACCGATCGCGATCGCACCGCCATTCACGTTGATCTTCGCAGTATCCCAGCCCATCTGCTTGTTGACCGCAATGGCCTGGGCGGCAAAGGCCTCGTTGATCTCCATCAGATCGAGGTCGGCTGCGCTCCACCCGGCCTTGCGCAGGCACAGCTCGCTGGCCGGTACCGGCCCCATGCCCATGATCTTCGGATCGACGCCCGCCGAGGAATAGGCTTTCACGCGTACCAGCGGTGCCAGCTTCAGCTCGCGTGCCTTCGCCGCGGACATCATCACCACGGCAGCGGCACCATCGTTGATGCCCGAGGCGTTGCCAGCAGTCACGCTGCCCTCTTTGTTGAACGCGGGCTTCAGTTCCCCCAGCGCCTCGGCCGTCGCGCCCAGGCGTAGGTACTCATCGCTGTCGAACACGGTGGTGCCCTTCTTCGAAAGCATTTCGACCGGAGCGATCTCACCCTTGAAGCGCCCGGCTTTCTGCGCGGCCTCGGCCTTCTGTTGCGAGGCGGCGGCAAATTCGTCCTGCTCGCGGCGCGTGATGCCATATTTCGCGGCGACGTTTTCGGCCGTGATGCCCATGTGGTAGTTGTTGTACACGTCCCAGAGGCCATCGACGATCATGCTGTCGATCAGCTTGGCATCGCCCATCCTAAAGCCGTCGCGCGACCCGGCTAGCACATGCGGCGAGGCGCTCATGTTTTCCTGGCCGCCGGCGATCACGATTTGGGCATCGCCGCAGCGGATCGCCTGCGCGGCGAGATGCGTCGCCTTCAGGCCGCTGCCGCAGACCTTGCCGACCGTCATCGCCGGCACGGAATCGGGTATACCCCCACGAAGCGCGGCCTGGCGGGCGGGATTCTGGCCGCAGCCCGCCGTCAGCACCTGGCCCATCAGCACCTCGGACACTTCGGCCCCGGGTATCCCGGTTTTGGCCAACAGCGCCTTGATCACCTGGGCCCCCAGGTCGGCCGCCGCCACTTTGGCGATGCTGCCGCCGAATTTGCCTACGGCAGTGCGCAATGCCGCCACAATTACCACCTCTTCCATCGCCTTCTCCTGTCAGTACCGGGCTGGGGTCAAATTGTCATGATTTTTCAATTTCGATCATCTACGATCACAATCGATCTTAGCTATTAGAATTGTATTGTACTATCAGCAGCATACGGGGTCTTGCTGTGCTGGAAGCGGAACGCCATAGGCTCATTCTGAAGCTGGTACAGGCACGCTCGATCGTCAGTATTGCTGATCTGGTCGAAATTATAGGCGCCTCCGATGCCACGCTGCGACGTGATGTGAACGCGCTGGCCGCAGCCGGCAAGATGCGACGCATCCGCGGCGGTGTCGAGGCGCTGAATCCGCGCCACGAGCCGCACCCGGTGGGCATGCCCTTCGCGATCGGCTGCGAGGTTGCCGTGGCGCAGAAGCGCGCGATCGCGCGCGCCGCAGCCGAACTGATCAGGGACGGCGAGAGCATCATCATCAACGCCGGCACCACCACGCTGGCGCTGGTGGAATTCATCGCCAACCGGCAGCTCGATATCCTGACCAATTCGCTGCCGATACTCGCCGCGCTCCACAGCCGCGGCGGCAATCGCGTCTCGGTGCCCGGCGGCACGGTGTTTCGCGAACAGAACATCTGAGCTGATCGGCCAGACCTGCGTGCAGCTGGCTGCCGATGCGATGCCCGCCGGCAAGAATGCTTTTGCGATTCTCTCGGCCACGCCCACCTCGACCAACCAGAACGCCTGGATCGCCGCGATGAAACGTGCGTTGCCGACCTTTCCCGGCCTGAGGCTGGTCAGTGTGGTCTACGGCGATGACATCGCCGACAAGAGCTATCGCGAGGCAGTGGCACTGCTGCGCAAGTACCCTGATCTCGCGGTGATCGTCTCACCGAGCTCCGTGGGCATTGTCGCCGCCGCCAAGGCGGTCGAGGATGAAGGCAAGGTCGGCCAGGTGCATGTCACCGGTCTCGGCCGGCCCTCAGAGATGGCCGGCCACGTGAAAGCGGGTTCCGTAAAGAGCTGTGCGATCTGGAATCCCATCGATCTGGGCTACGCCGCGGTGCAGCTGGCGACGCGCATCGCACGCGGCGCCAGTGCCGGTCCGGGCAGCACAGTACCGATCGGCAGGCTGGGCGTCGCGACTTTCGACGCCGACGGCACCGGGCCGATGGGCAAACCCTATATTTACGATCAGAGCAACGTGGCCAGGTTCGCGGCCATTTTCTAGTCCCATTGATGCTGCCGCTCAAGGGCATCAGCAAGGCCTTCGGCGGCGCGCGGCCGCGGCGGCCGCAACGCCCAATCGGCCGCATTCCGCCGGCGCCGACAGGTACCTGCAAATCTAAGGATGCCAGGGGTGAGGCACGGGTCGTGGCCGGCGTACACCTGGTGATCGGCGTCGACGCCGCGGCGGTCGATTCCGCAGTAGCCAAGGTTACCAAGACCCGCTCGAATATCCAGAACCACTGAACCTGAAGCGAATGTCTAGCCGCGCAGCGTAGCGTCCAGCGCTGGCGAAACAGCCGACGCAAGACTGCGATCAGCGGCGCAGTACGCCTTCGTCGACGGACTGAATATCAGTGATGCCGGTCAGGGCGAGGCTCGCATCGAGCTCGCCGCGAATGATGTCGATCGCGTGCGAGACACCGGCGCCGCCGCGCGCGGCAAGTGCATACAAAAAAGCCTTGCCAATCAGGCAGCCGCGCGCGCCCAGCGCCACGGCCTTGAGTACGTCCTGACCGCTGACGACGCCGCCGTCGAACAGCACCTCGCAGCGACCCTTCAGCGCGGCCGCGACTTCGGGCAGGGCATCGATCGACGAGGTGGCGCCATCGAGCTGG
Organism: Gammaproteobacteria bacterium; assembly: GCA_043752035.1. Taxonomy (GTDB): domain Bacteria; phylum Pseudomonadota; class Gammaproteobacteria; order Steroidobacterales; family Steroidobacteraceae; genus FEN-1191. The sequence goes on along the minus strand of JAYUZE010000141.1, from coordinate 8,063 downwards.
CGGCCGCCGTGATTAGATACCACCACAGCATCGGCGCCTATTGCGGCCGCCTCGCGCGCATCGCTGGCATCGAGTACGCCCTTCAGCACCAGCTTGCCGGGCCAGCGCTCGCGCACCCAGGCTGCGTCTTTCCAGGTGGCGCTGGCATCGAACTGCCCCGCGATCCATTCCGACAGATTACGCATACCGGTGCCGGCGGACATGCGGCCTTCGAGATTTCCGAAGCTGTGACGCCGGGTGCTGAGCATGCCGCCGATCCAACGCGGCCTGCACAACACGTCGAACATATTTTTCAGCGTGAGCTTTGGCGGCACGCTCAGGCCGTTCTTGGCATCGCGGCGGCGCACGCCCATCACCTGCAGGTCGAGCGTCAGCACCAGTACCGGGCAGGCCGCGGCCCGTGCGCGCTCGATCAGCTCGGCGTTAAAGGCGCGATCGCGCATCAGGTAGAGCTGAAACCAGAACGGCAGCTTCGTGGCCGCGTGCAGGTCTTCGATCGAACAGATTGACAGCGTGCTGAGGCAGAAGGGAATGCCCGCCGCCGCCGCGGCACGCAGGCCATGGATCTCGCCATCGGCGTGGAACAGGCCGGTCAGACCCGTAGGACCGATACCCAGCGGCAAGGAACTCGCCTGCCCCGCCATCGTGGTAGCCAGCGAACGCCGCGATACATCGACCATCACACGCTGGCGCAGGCGTACGGCATCGAGCTCGGTACGGTTTCGGCGCAGCGTGATCTCGTCGTAGGAGCCACGATCGGCATAATCGAATATCGCGCGCGGCACGCGACGGCGCGCCAGCTCACGAAAATCGCCAATGCTGTTGATGACCGTCATGGAATCCGCCCGGCACGCAGTAAAGCTCAACTACACAATACCACCACCGCTGGCACCAGCTGCGGCAGGCCGGCGCTTCGATTGGCCGCCGCCATGTAGTGGGCGCTGCGCTTGAGCAGCAGGCGGCTTCAGCCCACCGCCACGATGCGATTGCGAAGCTCGCCGATGCCATCGATGCCGGCCACCACCAGATCGCCATCGGCCAGTGCCTGCGCAGGGTTCATCGCAAAACCGACGCCGGCCGGCGTGCCGGTGGCAATGACATCACCGGGCTCGAGCGTGAGACCGGCCGAGAGCGACTCGATGATGGTCGGCAGGTCAAAGATCATCTGCTTCACGCGCGCACGCTGGCGCAGCTCGCCGTTAACTGTGAGCCACAGCTCCAGTTCGCCCGGGTCGCCGATGCTGACGCGATCGACGATGCAGGGCCCGAGCGGACAGGTGGTATCCAGCGATTTGCCCTTGAACCACTGCTCGTGGCGTCGCTGCAGGTCGCGGGCAGTGAAGTCGTTGGCGATCGTATAACCGAATATATAGTTCAGCGCCTGCTCGCGCGGAATATCACGACCAGCGCGGCCGATCACTATGGCGAGCTCGACCTCATAGTCGAGCAGGCGTGTCAACCGGGTATCGAGTCGCACATCGCCATGGGGTGAGTTGAGCGCGTGCGTGGCCTTGGTAAAAAATTGCGGCGCTTCGGGCAGTTTCACCTCGCGCCCGGCCTTCGCGTAGCCTTCATTCACGTGATCGAGATAGTTGCGGCCCACGCAGAAGATATTGCGCACCGGCACCGGAATCGGCGCCAGCAGCGTGCAGTCGGCGAGCGGCAGCACAGCCTGCGGCCAGCGGCCACACCCCTGCTCCAGGCGCTGCACGGCCGCAAGTGCCGGCTCGCCGCCGCGAATAATCGCCAGCATGGATCCGAGCTCAATTGTTTCGCCGGCAGCGCGCGCGGCGGCGCCCAGATCCAGCAACTGCTGACCAAGCCACAGACCAGCGGCCGTTCGGCCCTGATGCGCAATGCTGACCAGCTTCATATTCCCGTGCTCACGATTGCGCTCGCGCAGCGTACAAGTCCTGGTAGCGCTCGCGCAGCAGATTCTTCTGCACCTTGCCCATGGTATTGCGCGGCAGCTCCGGCAGGAACAATACACGCTTGGGGCACTTGTAGCCGGCCAGCCTGGATTTCAGTTGCGTCAATACCGCCTCCTCGGTCAGTGGCGGCTGCAGCGGTGGATCTGAAGCCACGATCATTGCGGTCACGCCCTCGCCGAAATCCGTGTGCGGCAAGCCCACCACCGCCGATTCGCCCACACCGGGCAGCGCGTCGATTTCGCGCTCCACTTCGCGCGGATAGACGTTGTAGCCGCCGGTGATGATCAGATCGCGCCCACGTCCGACGATCTGCAGGTAGCCGCGTTCATCAATGCGACCGATATCGCCGGTGACGAAGTAGCCATCGGCGCGAAACTCTGCGCAGGTCTTGTCGGGTCGCCGCCAGTAGCCGGCGAAAACATTGGGACCCGAAACCTCGATCATACCCTGCGCTCCGCGCGGCACGGCCGCGCCGCTCTCGGCCTCGACCAGGCGCAGTTTGACACCCGGCAGTGCCTGCCCGACGGTGCCGGCCACGCGCTCACCGCCGTAGGGGTTCGAGCTGATGATGCCCGTCTCGGTCATGCCATAGCGCTCGAGTATCGTGTGACCGGTGCGCTCAGCCCAATCCCGGTGGGTCTCGGGCAGAAGCGGTGCCGAGCCGGACACGAACAAGCGCATGGATGCAGTCGCGGCCCGATCGAAGCGCGGGTCGCGCAGCAGGCGCTCGTAGTGCGTGGGCACACCCATGTAGACCGTGGCACCGGGAAGCCCGGCATACACCGCCGCAGCATCGAAGCCCGGCAACAGTATCAGTGCCGCGCCAGCCGCAAGCGTGACATTGAGCGCGACGAACAGGCCGTGGATATGAAACAGCGGCAACGCGTGCAGCAGCACATCCTCGCCGGTGAAGCGCCAGCAAGCCTTGAGCGCAAAAGCGTTGGCCGCGAGATTCCCGTGCGACAGCACCGCGCCCTTGGATCGACCGGTGGTGCCCGAGGTATAGAGGATCGCCGCGGGCGCACTGGCTTCGCAGCTCACATCAAAGCAGCTATCGGGCTGCGCAGCCGCGCGCTCGAGCAACGAGCCGCCCGGCGCCGCCGCATCCAGTGTCACCACGTGCGCGACCTGCAATCGTTGCGCCAGCGGCAGCAACGAGGCCAGCTTCGCGCTGCTGCACACCAGCACGCGCGGTCCGGCATCGCCGATGAAGTACTCGAGTTCCGCGAGCGTGTAGGCCGGGTTCAGCGGCACGTAGACGGCGGCGACGCGCAGACAGGCCAGATACAGGAAGATCGCGGCGGCGCTCTTCCCGACCTGGACGACCACGCGATCGCCCGGCTGCACGTCGAGGTCGAGCAACACGTTGGCGATCTGGGCGCTGCTCGCGCGCATCGCCCGGTAGCTGTACACGGAGCCTTCGGGCAGGCGCACGCAGGGGCGCGCAGGGTCGCTGATCAGTTGGTCGAAGCGTGAGTAGAGGTTGTCGCTGCTCGCCATCATGTCGCGCTGGGTGCACGCAGATCGTCGAATTCGTGATGACGGCGCATATAGGCGACTACGAACGAACAGCGCGGCACAACCTGCTCACCGCGCGCGCGAATCAGCGCCAGCGACTCGCCCACCAGCCGGCTGGCCACGCCCCGGCCCGCGAATTCCGCCGGCACTCCGGCATAGTCGAGGCTCAACACCCGTCCGGCGCGCCGGTAGTCGAGCACCGCCACGGTGCCGGGCAGTTCCAGCTCGAAGCGGCCCAGCGCCGCGTTGTCGCGCACCGCGACGCTGGTAAGCGCTCCCGCATTGGTATCGTTCATGCGCCGGTCTCCGGATGTGCACTCTATATTACACTCCGCCACCAGACTCATCAGGCGGCCCGCTGCGGCTGCCCCAAGGTTCACAGCGTGCATTTGCAACTGACCACGGCCGAAGTCGAGGCGCTGACGCTGAGTCTGTCAGTGGCACTGCGCAGCGTGCTGTGCAGCCTGCCCTTCGCCATAGCCATCGCCTGGCTGCTGACGCGGCGCCGCTTCCCCGGCCGGTTGTTGCTCGACACGCTGGTGCACCTGCCGATGGTGCTGCCACCGGTGATGATCGGTTTCGTGCTGCTGCTGCTGCTGGGCGTACACGGCATCATTGGCGGCTGGCTCAACCGCCAATTCGGTGTGCGCCTCGCCTTCAGCACTAACGGCGCGGCGATCGCCACTGCAGTGATGGCATTTCCGCTGATGGTGCGCGCAATCCGGCTGGCGCTGGACACTGTCGACCCCGGCCTCGAGGAAGCTGCGCGTACGCTGGGCGCCGGTGCCTGGGATCGCTTCCTGAGCGTCACCGTGCCCCTGATGGCTCCGGGCATCTTGGCCGGCGCGGTGACCGCATTCGCTGCCAGCCTGGGCGAATTCGGCGCGGTGATCACTTTCGCCGGCAACATTCCCGGCATCACGCGCACCTTACCGCTGGCGCTCTATTCGGCCCTGCAGACGCCCGAGGGCGAAGCCGCAGCACTGCGTATCGCGAGCATTTCATTCCTGCTGGGCGCTGCCGGGCTGCTGGCCAGCGAAGTACTGGCGCGTGGCCTGCGCCGGCGTTTGGGGCGCTGAGCATGCTGCAGGTTGCACTGCAATGGCGACGCGGCGATTTCACGCTGGATGCAGCCTTCGAGGCCCCGACACCTGGCGTCACGGCATTGTTTGGGCGCTCCGGCGCCGGCAAGTCGACGATCGCCCAACTGCTGGCCGGCCTGTGGCGCGCCGATGCTGGTCGCATACAGCTCGACGATCAACAGCTGTTCGATTCCGCGCAGCGCCTGAACGTGCCGGCGCAACGCCGGCGCGTCGGCTACTTATTCCAGGATCTGCGGCTGTTTCCGCACCTGAACGTCGAGCATAACCTGCGCTATGGTTTGCGGCGCGCCGCCGGCCACGGCAGCGCGATCAGCTGGCAACACACGATCGACCTGCTCGATCTGGGCCCGCTGCTGCAGCGGCGCAGCGCACAACTTTCCGGCGGCGAGCGCCAGCGCGTGGCATTGGGGCGTGCACTGCTATCGCAGCCACGGCTGCTGCTGCTGGATGAGCCACTCTCGGCGATCGACGCACAAAAACGCAGCGAGCTGCTGCCCTATTTCGAACGCCTGCGCGATGAGCTCTCGCTGCCGATCATACTGATCACTCATCAGTTCGAAGATCTGTTGCGACTGGCGAACCGCGTAGTACTACTGGATGCCGGCCAGGTGCTGGCACAGGGTGAACTCCCCGAGCTGAGCCTGCGCCCGCCAATGCGCTCCATACTGGGGCCGGAGGCAGCCGGCGCGGTGATCGAAGGCATTGTCGAGCGCCTCGATGCCGAGAGCGGGTTGGCGACCGTGCGGATCGGTGGCTCGCGGCTGCTGCTGCCGGCGCCGGGCCTGACCCACGGAAAACGCGTGCGCCTGCAGCTGCTGGCGCGCGATCTGATCATTGCGACTTCGCGACCACAAGGCCTGAGCGTGCGCAACCAGCTGGGCGGGGTGATCAGCAGCATTGAAGACGACGGTGAACACAATGTGCTAGTAGGTATCGACGCCGAAGGCATGGCGCTGCAGGCTCGCATCACGACATCGGCGGCGCGGCAGTTGCGCCTGCAGCGCGGACTTGCGGTCTGGGTGCTGGTGAAGGCGGTCTCGCTGCAGGGTCATCGCATCAGCTAGAAATACGCCTGTTAAGTATTTTAAATCAATATATTAATAGACTTTTCTCGTGTACTTTGTCGGTGACATTTACGTCACTACCTTGTAACTGCATTGCACCGGCGCGGCGAGTGAAAATGAGCGCCCCCAAGTACTGGCCGCACCATGAATCTACTGCAATCCCGATGCGCCCTGTTGCTCGCCGGCCTCGGCGTGGTGCTGCTCGCGGCCTGCTCTGCCAGGCAGGGTGCCGCCGCCAACCCAGGCGCTGCGCCGCAGCTCACCTTGCTGAACGTTTCCTACGATCCGACGCGCGAACTCTACGAGCAGTTCAACACGGCATTCGCTGCCCGCTGGCAGGCGGAGCATGGCGTCGAGGTGCGGGTACGACAATCGCACGGCGGCTCGGGCAAGCAGGCGCGTTCCGTGATCGACGGACTGGAAGCCGATGTCGTTACACTGGCGCTGGCCGGCGATATTGACAGCATCGCCAGTCATGCGCAGCTGTTGCCGGAGAACTGGCAATCGCGCCTGCCGCAGAACAGCTCACCCTACACCTCGACCGTGGTACTCCTGGTGCGCAGGGGAAATCCCAAGCGACTGTTCGACTGGAACGATCTGGTGCGCAGTGGCATCGGTGTGATTACGCCCAACCCCAAGACCTCGGGCGGCGCGCGCTGGAATTATCTGGCGGCCTGGGGCTGGGCGCTGAAGCAACCGGGCGGCAACGCCGCCAGCGCCGCGGAATATGTGGGCAAGCTGTATCGCAATGTGCCGGTGCTCGACTCGGGTGCCCGCGGCTCGACCACGACCTTCGTACAGCGCGGCATCGGCGATGTGCTGCTGGCCTGGGAAAACGAGGCGTATCTGGCCATCAGGGAGAGTGGACCCGGGAGCTTTGACATCGTCTATCCGTCGGTGAGCATCCTGGCCGAGCCGCCGGTGACCCTGGTCGACAAGGTGGCGGCAAAGCACGGCACGACGGCGCTGGCCACGGCCTACCTACAATATCTCTATACGCCCGAGGCGCAGGAAATCATCGCCCGCAATTACTATCGGCCGCGCGATGCCGCGGTGGCAGCGCGCCATGCCGGACAATTCGGCCAGGTTGCCACGATGCTGAGCATCGCCGATTTCGGCGGCTGGACCAAAGCCAGCGCCGAGCACTTCGCTGACGGCGGCAGCTTCGATCGCATCTACCGGGCCGACTAGCGCATGTCGATTCGCATCGAACAGGTCAGCAAGCTCTACCAGGGTGTGCCGGTGGTCAACGACGTGACCATCGAGATCCAGACCGGCGAGTTCTTCGTGCTGCTCGGGCCCTCAGGGAGCGGCAAGAGCACACTGCTGCGCTCGCTGGCCGGCCTCACGACTATCGATCACGGCCGCATTGCCTTGCACGGCCGCGATGTCACGGAATTGCCGGCGCGCCGGCGCGGTGTCGGCATGGTGTTCCAGCACTACGCGCTGTTCCGCCACATGACGGTGGCGGAGAACATCGAGTTCGCGCTGCGCGTGCGCCGCGTGCGTGCTGCGCAGCGCCGCCGCCGTCGCCAGGAACTGCTGCAGCTGGTGGCGCTGGAGGGCTACGACGAGCGCTATCCGAGCCAGCTCTCCGGTGGCCAGCAGCAGCGCGTGGCCGTGGCGCGGGCACTGGCGCATGAGCCGGCGGTGCTGCTGCTGGATGAACCCTTCGGCGCGCTCGATGCGAAGATCCGCGTGGAATTGCGCGACACGGTGCGCGCTGTGCAGCGGCGCATCGGCATGACGACGATCCTGGTGACGCACGATCAGGAAGAAGCCTTCGCGCTGGCCGATCGCCTCGGTGTAATGCAGATGGGCCGGCTGCTCGAAACCGGCACGCCCGAGCAGCTGTATCGCTATCCGGCGACGCGCTTTGTGGCCCGCTTTCTCGGTGCCGCCAATCTGTTCCTGGGCGAAGTGTCGCGCCAGGGGCTGCACCTGGGCGCCGCGACACTGGCGCCCGAACGTGCAGTTGCTGCGACTCCGGTGGGGAGTGAAGCGGTACTGGTGGTGCGGCCGGAAGATATCGAAATTGCGGCGAGCGCCGACGAACTCAATGCGCACAACTTTGCCTCGGGCACGGTCGACGCACTGACCTTTGCCGGACACCAGGAGCATGTCAGCGTGCGGCTCGACGAACTGTCGGGCATCGAGCCGGCGACCGCGCGCGCTGCCGGCGGGCAGCTGGTCACGGTCGATGCGCTGCGATCTGCGGCCGACCAGATGGCAGTGCCGTTGCAGCCTGGAGCCAAGGTTGCACTGGGCGTGCGGCGTGTGCACGCACTGCCGACGCCCATCTCCAGTTTCAACCTGATGACCTGTAGCGACGCCGAGGCCGCGCAGCTGGAACGCTCGCCGTTGCTGGCGCAGCTGGTGAGCAGCATGCAGGCGCGCGTGATCCGGCGCGGCGAGCAGCTCGAGGCCGGCATCTGCGTATTGCCACT
>JAYUZE010000140.1:0-4109 GCA_043752035.1 Gammaproteobacteria bacterium | reverse complement strand
TCGATCGCAAGGCCGGCAAGCTGTTCAGGGCACCTGTGGGTGCGAAACGGGTGCGCACCTTCCGCATCTATCGCTTCGACCCGGCGAGCGGCCAGAATCCGCGGGTCGACAGCTACCAGATCGACATGGACGATTGCGGGCCGATGGTTCTGGATGCGCTGCTGAAGATCAAGAATGAGGTTGACGCTACCCTGTCGCTGCGCCGCTCCTGCCGCGAAGGCATCTGCGGTTCCTGCGCGATGAACATCAACGGCCGCAACACGCTGGCCTGCACGCAGGCCTGTGCCGATCTGGGCAAGGGTGAGGTCAGCATCTATCCGCTGCCGCACATGCCGGTGGTAAAAGATCTGGTGACCGACCTGACCAATTTCTATGCGCAATACGCGGCCGTCAAACCCTGGCTGCAGACGCGCACGCCGGCGCCGCCGGATCGCGAGCGCCTGCAATCGCGCAGCGATCAGGAGCAGATCGACCGGCCCTCGGCCTGCATCCTGTGTGCCTGCTGTTCGACTTCTTGCCCCAGCTACTGGTGGAACAGCGATCGCTTCCTGGGGCCGGCGGCGTTGCTGGCTGCCTACCGCTGGATCGTCGATTCGCGCGATGAGGCGCAGGGCGAACGGCTCGACGAGCTCGAAGATCCGTTCCGCCTGTATCGCTGCCACACGATCATGAACTGTACCGAGGCCTGCCCGAAGGACCTGAACCCGGCGCGTGCCATCGCCAGCATCAAGCGGCTCATGCTGGAGCGCCGGCATTGAGCAGCGCTGTGCCGGGTCAGCTGCTGTGGCGCTGTCGGCGCGGCATGAAGGAGCTCGACCTGCTGCTGCGGGGCTGGTTGGAGCAGCGGTATTCCGGAGCTTCAGCGGCCGAAAGGGCGCGATTCGAGGCCTTTCTGGCCCTGCCTGACCCTGAGATCGCGGGCTTGCTGTTGGCGCATGAGATCCCGTCCGACCCCGCCTTCGCCGCCCTCGTCGACCAACTGGCCCACCCTAAGCACTGAGCTCAACGGCTCCGCACGTCTGGCCTAGGGCTGGCCTCTGTGGTGCCTCGCGCTGGCGCTGCACAGCGCCCTGGGCAGCAGCCAGCCGCTGGCAGGGCGGCTTATGTTCAACCGCGGCCGCCACTGAGGCTGGGGGTGCTGCTGTGGTTGCGCTGGCGCGAGGGGGGCCGCCGACGGCTGCTGATAATCGATCGGGCAGTCGTGGAACCGAACCGGTGGCGGCGACTCAAATCGGGATTGAAGTTCAGCAGGTCGTAGCTAGCTTGGGTGGGAATGGTGCAATGACTGTCAACTGGAGCCGTGCTGCTAGACTGGCTGGCGAGGGCAGCATTGGGGGAAGGCTTGGTGCAGGGACGACCCGCGGTATGTCGAACTTTCAAATTCCTACGGGGTCAGAACCGGTGCCGGGTGCAAGCGGCGTCGCCTCGGGTGACGGGCGCTCGTTGATGGCCGCCGATACCGGCGATCTCAGCCTGGTCAGACGGGTGCAGGCGGGCGAACGTGCCGCCTACGACCTGTTGGTGCTCAAGTATCAACACAAGGTGGTCAAGCTGGTGATGCGGTACCTGCGCAACCCGGCGGACGCGGAAGATGTCGCACAGGAAGCCTTCATCAAAGCCTACCGGGCCCTGCCGCAGTTTCGCGGCGACAGCGCCTTCTATACCTGGCTGTATCGCATTGCGATCAACACTGCCAAGAATTCGCTGGTCTCGCGCAACCGTAACCCGGTTGGCTACGAGCTCGATGCGCACAACGATGAAGACGGGCCCGACATGCTGAGCCGGCTGCGCGATCCGGATACACCCGAGGGCCTGGCCCTCAGCGAAGAGATCCGCAATATCGTCCATGCCGCGATCGGCAAGCTGCCCGAAGACCTGCGCACTGCGATCATGCTGCGTGAGCTCGAGGGCCTGAGCTACGAGGAAATCGCGACTTCAATGAATTGTCCGGTGGGCACGGTGCGCTCGCGTATTTTTCGCGCCCGCGAAGCCATTGATCGCCAGTTGCGTGAAGTATTTGATGGCGGCCTGGGCCGCGCACAGGAGTTGTTGTGAATCGCGACGAACAAGAAAGCCAGTTGTCCGCCATGTTCGATGGCGAATTGCCGGCAGCCGAATGCGAACTGCTCTCGCGCCGCCTGACGCGCGAGGAAAACCTGCGCGCCACCTGGTCGCGCTATGCCGTGATCGGCGCCGCATTGCGGGCCGAGCCGCTGGCGCGGGTGAATCCGAATTTTGCCCGGCGCGTCAGCGCGGGCCTGCAGGCGGCACCGGCCGTCGCTGTGGCGGCGGCGCGGATCTCGCGGCCCTGGCGCAGCGCCGCGCTCGGCGCTGGCCTGGCCGCTGGTGTGGCCGGGGCCGCCATCATGCTGTTGCGCAGCGGTTTGCCGGTAGCGGATGATTCGCTGTTGGCCTATTCGCCGACCGTGGCGCGTGCGGCGCTGGCGCCCACCGTTTCCATTCAGGCCGTGAGCGTGAGCGCGCGCCCGTCGCTGGCATCGGTGTCGGCGAGCAACGAGCCGGCCAGCTACGTGGTGCCGCCACGCAGCAGCAACGCCGCGCCTGCGCTACAGGTTTCACTGGCCAACTACGTGCTGGCGCACAGTGCCGTGATCTCGCCGTTGTCGGGCCCCAACCTGGTCTCGACGCTGGTCAGCGATGAGTCGGTGGCGCCCATCGATGCGCCGCCAGCCGCCGCGGGCGGCATTGGAACCCATGCTCCGCCCGATACTCAGCCCTAGCGCGCGCGTAGCAGCCCTGGCCACTGCGTTTTTGGGCGCCGCGACGGCGGCGCTGGCTGCCGATGATGCGCGCGGCTGGCTCGAGCGCATGGAGCGCGCGCTCGCCACGCGCAACTACCAGGGCACCTTCGTGCATGAGCATGGCGGGCAGAGCGATACGCTGCATGTCGTGCACCGCGTCGATGAGGGCGGCGTCTCCGAGCGCATCCAGGCCATGGATGGTTCGGGGCGTGAGTTCGTGCGTCGCGGCGGCGAGCTGAGCACCTATTTTCCCGATCAGCGTGTAGTGATGGTTGAAAGCGCACCGCAGCGCGGCCTGCTGCTGGCCGAGCTGCTGCAGCTCGACACCGTGGCCTCGCAGCTCTACAGCCTCAGCGAAGCGCCGGCAACGCGCATCAGCGGCCGCTCCGCACATGTAATCGACGTCGAGCCGCGCGATGATCTGCGCTACGGCTACCGGGTGTGGATCGACGGGGCGAGCGCGATGCCGCTCAAGACCCAGCTGCGCACTGCCTCGGGCAGCGTGGTCGAGCAGCTGGTATTCACCGAGCTGACACTGCCGGTACATGTCGACGACAGTGCGTTGCAACCGCAATTCGATACGCGCTCCTGGCGCTGGCTGCGCCACGAGAGCGTGGCGGCCAGCGCTGCCGATAGCGGCCAGCCCTCAGTGACCTGGCAGACCGGCCAGTTGCCGGCCGGCTTTCGCATGACCGGCCGTTCCACCCGTCTGCTGCCGGGCGGCCACCAGACCGCGACGCACCTGGTGTTCAGCGACGGCGTCGCTTCGGTGTCGGTGTTCGTTGAAGCCACCGAGACTTCCGGCCAGACATCCGGGCACCGGGGCGCGCAGGGCCGTACGCCGGCCACCGTGACTACGCTCGGTTCCTCCACGGCCGTGTCGACCATGGTCGATGGCCATAAAGTGACGGCGATCGGTGAGGTGCCGGCCGGCACCGTGCGAGCGATTGCCGGGTCGCTTCGTGCCACGGACGCCCGGCGCGGAGCGGGGGCGGGTGGCCCCGGGACGGTGCGTTCGGCCGGTGGTGTGCATCGTTGAGTGTGGCGCAGTCCGAGGCGCAGCTCACCCTGCTCACGCGCGCCGAATGTCATCTGTGTGAAGAGCTGCAGCTCGAGTTCGAGGCGCTGCGCCAGCGCTATCCGCTACCCCCGCTGACACTGGTCGATGTCGATGCCGACCCGGAGTTATTGCCGCGCTATGGCCTCAAGGTGCCGGTGCTGCTGCTCGATGGGGTGCCCGTGTGCCACTACCGGCTGGACAGCACGGAACTGCTGCGGCTTTTGCGGCTATAATCCGCGCGCCCCGGCGCCTGGGGTCCCGGGTCCCACTTGATGCAATTCATACGT
>JAYUZE010000139.1:0-14877 GCA_043752035.1 Gammaproteobacteria bacterium | reverse complement strand
CTTCCAATGGTAGTAGATACTTAGAGTCGTAAAAGATGATGCTCTTTGCCGTTTCCTCAAACCCGGCGGTGTGCGTCATTAACTGACGCAGCGTAACTGGCTGGCCATCGCGTGACGGAATTTTGAAGTCGAGATAGGCGTTGACGTCATGGTCGAGGTCTAGCTTGTGCTGCTCGACCATTTGCATGACCGCGGTCCAAGTTACGAGCTTGGACACAGAGCCAGGGCGAAATAGCGTTCGATCGGGATCTACGGGCGTGCGCTTCTCGAGGTCAGCAAATCCGAAACCCCGCGCAGTGAGGACCTGCCCATCCTTGACCACGACCACGACTGCCCCGGGAATATCTCCCTCGCGCAAGGCATACGGCATATAGCCGTCAAGCCATGCATCCACGTCAGGCTTTGCAAGAATGTGCTGGTCAGTTGCACTTAGGTATGCAAATGACGCTGGCAGTATCGAACCCGGATGCGCAACGGGCGCCGTTGCTGTGGCATTTTTCGCCGCAGACTGAGCAGTCTCAGCGCCCCAAAAGGCCAACAAAATGCAGTAAAGCGGCAATCGCCAATTAGTCATCACACTTCCCCTCACTCCGCCTGTAGGATTGTCGACGTAGGGTTTGACCGGATTCGGCGCCCTAAATGCTCTAATCAGGATATAGTTATCCTATATGGAAACTCTGTCAACCTGCGCTGAGGTTTATCCATGCCGGTCAATAAGCCCACCCTAGGCACATTGCTTCGCAACCTCCGCAGCCATCGGGGGTGGACCTTAAAGGAAATGAGTGCGAAAAGTGGCATTCCGCTATCGACGCTTTCAAAAGTCGAACATGACCGACTCACGCTGACCTATGACAGGCTTTACCAAGTCAGTCAGCGGCTTGGCATGCGCATGTCGGAGCTGTTCGCAGAGACCATCGATGAGACGCCACCCCCAGTGTTGGCGCGCCGCAGTCTCGGGGATATGGAGCATGCAGTCCGCGTTCAAACTGCCAATTACGATTATTTCTACCTGTGCACCGAACTTCGCCGAAAGCGCATGATCCCGGTCATTGCAAAGATTCGCGCCAAAACAAGCAAGCAATTTGGTGAACTAGTACATCATGCCGGCGAAGAATTCATCTACGTATTGAGCGGCGCGATCGTTGTGAATACGGAATTCTACGATCCCGTAATTCTTGGGAAGGGGCAGTCGATCTACATCGACTCCAGCATGGGACATGCATATTTGGCTACGGAAGGTTGCGATGAGGCCGAGGTACTCGCGATCATGTCGAGTGCTGACGAAGAACTGATGAGTTCGTTGCTGTCGATCCACGAAAGTCAGCAGATTACCAGCAACGCATCGAACAACTCCCACGACACTGTAGCTCGTGGCAAGAAGCGTTAACGGTTGGCCCAGTTTCTGGCTGGCTGCGGGCGAAATTCTCCGCACTTTGTCGGATATCGAAATAGCGTGTTGGTGCCTGAATATCCAGGCCTGCACTCCCGCATCTGTGAGTCACATCGGATTTTCGGACGTCTTTGGAAGTCGTCGAACGTGCTTGGATAGCGCCCCCGGCCTGAGCGAAAATTCCGGGGGAAGCGTGCTGAATCGCGGTAATTCTCTGTGAAGTCAGCCAATAGGTACCCCAGTTCATACCCCGGCTTGAATTGGCTGCCTGCGGACGCTGTTGGCCGGTAAGCCATAGAACGAGGCTCTCGTGGATGTGATTCGGCTTGAGCGGCCGCCTTACAAGCAGTGTCAACCCGGTTGCCGCCCTACGCACCACACGATCAGAGCAGCAATTTTGAGCGGGCAGTCTCGTTGCCGCATAACATTGACGCGGCGTGCGCGGAGGTTTCCTACAAGGACGGCATCGTGACGGTGATCGTGCCGAAGACCGAGGCGACACCGCCGACTCACCCGAGTATCAAGTGAGCGACAAACGATAGTTCGAGTACGCGATGGCCATTCAACCAAGGGAGTCATATTGGCCGCCGCTGGATTTGTGAGTTCCCCATACGCATATCGCATTGTGATGCTGCGGTGCACCGTCGCGCCCTGTTGACGACATTCGGTCGGCCGCTAATGCACGCACTTGAAATTCTGATCGGACGTACTAAATTATTGCCCGGGACTCGCCGTCGCCAAAGACTCCTCACCAATTGCCACTGCGGTGCAGGAGCGGCGCTTCTCTAGCTGCGGCCGGCGAGGCCCCACTGACACAACTTAGGAGTCTAGATACGACATAAAACGTCGAGAAATGGAGGTGTCCAACATGTCGACCCCAGACACAAGGGTGCCCTTTATTTCGGCCCCGTTGTTGAATCACGTTGGCGAGCCGAATTCGGTCACGCCGCTACCCGGCTTGCGTGCCGAGGCTATCCAGGGCCTCGAATCGTCTTTCCCTGGCACCCTCAGCACAGCCATGCGCACGCTTCTATCGAGCAGTTGTGGGCTCGCCCGGGGGCAAGTTGGGCAGCATCGATTTCACCAGTCGATGGTATGCGGAGGAACCGCTGGCCGTTTTCCGTTGTCACCGGTCACTCAATACTCCCCGGTTTGGGTCAGGTAAAAATCCCCACCCTCCCAGACCCGAGGAGGAACGACGATGTTGGAGCAGAGCAGTTGGAGGCCCTATCAACGCGAGGGCGTGAGCGACAAGCTGCTCAGCGCGCATGCGGATTATTTGCGCGAGCGGGCAGCGAGCGTGCACTACTCGGCGCGGATTTTGTACCATGAGCTGCGCCGAGACCGCGGTTACGCCGGCAGCTACGAGACGGTGAAGCGCTTTGTGGCCCCGCTTCGTGAGCTGCAGAGCCTGGCCTCGCTCACCCAGACACGGTTCGAGACAGATCCGGGACATCAGAGCCAGATCGACTGGGGCGAGTCCGTGGTGGACTTTCGGCGCAACCGGCGCAAGATCCATTTCTTTGTCTTGACGCTCGGTTTCTCGCGCCGCGCGTTCTGCAGCGCCTCGGCCGATGAGCGCCTCTCCCAGCTGCTCGAGGCCTATGAGCGCGCCTTCGAGCATTTCGGCGGACACACCCGCGAACATCTCTACGACCGCTCCCGCACCATCTGCGCACCGGCGGAAGGCGGTCGCGTCGTGTGGAACCCGACCTTCAAGTCCTTTGCCGATTACTGGAGCTTTGAGCCGCGGCTGTGCCGCGCGTATCGAGCCCAGACCAAGGGCAAGGTCGAGTCGGGGGTGAAGTATCTCAAGCGCAACTTCCTGCCTGGCCGCAGTTTCTTCGATATCGAGGATCTCAGCGCGCAGCTGACGGAGTGGACCGCCACCATTGCTGATCAGCGCGTGCACGGCACCACCCACGAGGTGCCGATGGTGCGTTTTGAGCGCGAGCGAGCCGCGCTCCTGCCCACCAGCGGGCAGCCGACGTTCGCCCTCGGTGCCCGCTTCAGCCGCATCGTCGCCGAGGATTATCTGGTGAGCTTTCGGGGCCAGCGCTACTTGGTGCCCTTCCAGCTCATCGGCCAGACCGTGGAAGTGCAGCGTGAGGACGAGGGCTTGTCCTTCTATCACCGTAACCGCCCGGTGGCCACTCATGCACTGGCCTCGGGCAGTACACCCCAGATGCATATCCTGCCTGAGCATGGACCCGGCGCCATTGCCCGCAATGCGCGCAAGCGCTTTGCGCTGCACGGCGCCAGTTCCCCGACGCCGTTGCATCCGGACGTGGAGATCCGCGATCTCTCCTGCTATGAACAACTGGCGGTGAGCCCATGAACGCCGCCCAGCTGGAACGGCTGCAGGAACAGTGCGCGCGGCTGCGCTTGATCAAGAGCCGCGAGCGACTGGAAGCACTGCTGCAAGAGGCCTCCACCCTTGAGTTGCCGTACGCGGATTTTCTCGACCGCTTGCTCGGTGAGGAAGTCGCCAGCAAGACGCAGAAGAACGTCTCGATGCGTACCAACCTGGCACGCTTCCCCTTCGTCAAAGGCCTGGACGCCTTCGACTTCACTTACCAGCCCTCGCTCGACAAGAAGCAGACCCAGAGCCTTGCCTCCTGCCACTTCATCGAGCACGGCGAGAACGTCGTGATCCTGGGCCCGCCCGGCGTGGGCAAGACCCACCTGGCCGTGGGCCTGGGGCTCAAGGCCATCGAGTGCGGCTATCGCGCGCTGTTCACCACGGCGGCCAACATGATCGCTACCCTCGCCCGGGCACTGTCCAAGGGCGGGTTGGAGGACAAGATAAAACTCTGCACCGTCCCACGCCTGCTGATTGTTGATGAGATCGGCTACCTGCCGATTGATCGGATCGGCGCCAACCTGTTCTTCCAGTTAATCAGCCGGCGCTACGAGAAGGGACCCATGATCCTCACCAGCAACCAAAGCTTCGGCGCCTGGGGCGAGGTATTCGGTGACCGCGTCATCGCCACTGCCATCCTGGATCGGGTCCTGCACCACGCCATCACCCTCAATATCCGCGGCAACTCCTACCGGCTCAAGGAGAAGCTCAAGGCAGGATTGAGTCGAGCCGAAGATCCCGCACCCATCAACTAACCAGGGGGTGGGGAATTTTCAATGACCACAACTGGGGACAATTGAGTGACCGTTGACAGACTCGGCCCTAACGTTACAGAACTGAACAATATGACTCCCGATACGACCGCGTTGGGAGTCGGAAATTGCCCTGAGTTAAACTAAACGCTAAGCACGATGGTTAGTCGGCGGGATGCTCTTGCACCTCCAATATTCGCGCGATACCTGACACCCGAATACTGCTCCCTCGCTCTGCGGGTATGTCGGCATGCAGGACGGAACGTTGCCCCATATCTTCGCCCTGGATGATCGTTATAGCGCCTCCATGCGGCCAATCAATATCGCGCAAATATCCAGCAAGGGCTGCAGCCGCGGCGCCGGTAGCCGGGTCTTCGTACACGCCGCCAATTGCAAACGGGTTGCGCGCATGAAATAGCTGCGGCGTTTCAGAGAACAACAAGCTAGTTGTTCCTATTTGCTCTTTCGACATGAAGTTTCGGCCTGCTTCCAGGTCGTACTGCATTGCGGCGAGTCGTTCACGGGACTTTAGACCAAGGACTAGGTGATTAACACCTGCGTTGGCAATGGCTGGGGGTAGTCTGGGGTCAAGATCGCTCGCCTGCAATGCAAAAAGTGCCAGCCCTTCCGCTAGCACACGCGCTGTCGGTGCATGGCTATGCGTCGGCGGGGATTGCAAAGAGGCGACGATCAGGTCGCCCTTGCGCTGACCCTCAACAGAAATCGCACTATTGTTGAGCTGCAGGACATACCTGCCATCACCCTGACGGAGTACCAGTGCCGCTCCCAGCGCGATCGTCGCGTGGCCACAAAAGGCGACTTCTGCTTGAGGTGCGAAATACCGGACACGCCAGGTATCAGCGTCAGGAGCAGCAAACACGGTTTCCGAATAGCCAACGTCGGCAGCTACGCGTTGCATCGCCTCTGGCGTCGGCAATTGGTTGCACAGGACCACGCCAGCCGCATTACCGCCGATACCACCGTCTGCAAAAGCCGCAAAGCGTTGAACCTTCATCGAATATCCCTTTGTTGTTCATTGTGGAAACGAGTGGGTAAAAGTTGAGCCATTTTTACTCAAAACTGAGGCAACATGCAGGTGAGGATCTGTCGTGAGCCCATCTTTCGGACGCCTATGGATGTCCGTGGACGTCCTTGGACGGCGCCCGCGGCCGGAGCGACAATGCTGCGTGAACTCGGCTATTTTACAGAGCTTCCGGACCAACCCACAGAACGGATACCCCAATACTTACCCCGGTTTGAATTGGCTGCCTATGGACGTTACAAGACGGTCGAGCGAGTTTAAGCTCACCCCTTCCGCCGACGCGCGCGTGGTCAACCTCGCATAAAGCGACGGAACGGCTCGGCTGGCGTTACAGCGCTGAATTTCCTATCCTGTGGCCGTGGCAGTAAAGCATGCGTTCCGGCGGGGTTGAGTTGTGGTGGATGACGCAAGAACGCAGCTGAATGCACCTGCGGATGATGCTACGCAGTTGCGTGTTCCAGGGCCAATGCCTTCCGAGGTCAATGCCGCTGCTGCCGGGGTCACAATTCGCGAGCGCTATGTATTGGAGCTGTTGCTGGGCCAGGGTGGCATGGGCCAAGTGTGGAAGGCGCTCGATCTGATGGCGCAACGCGCACAGGACCCAACCCCTTACGTTGCGATCAAACTCATCAGCGCCAATTTCGAATCCCACCCCGAAGCCTTCGTTGCCTTGCAACGCGAAACGCGCAAGGCTCAGGAGCTGGCACATCCGAACATTGTCACTGTGCACAATTTCGATCTGGACGGGAGTTTCGGTGGGCGCGCCTTCATGTCGATGGAGTTGCTCGATGGTCAACCGCTCGATGCCTTGATTCGTGCGAAGCCGTCGGGAATGACGCGGGCGGCAGCGCTGCCCATCGTGCAGGGCATGGCCAGTGGGCTGGGTTACGCACATCGCAAGGGCCTGGTGCATCTTGATTTCAAGCCGGGGAATGTGTTCGTCACCGCCAGCGGGCAGGCGAAGATTCTGGATTTTGGGATCGCTCGCGCCGTGCACGGCGGTGAGGCCGCTGCCAGGAACGATGTGTTCGATGCGGGTAGTCTGGGAGCGATGACACTGGCTTACGCCTCGCCGCAGATGCTGGCTCATGAGCCCCCACAGCCCAGCGATGATGTTTACGCATTGGGCCTGGTCAGCTATGAATTGCTCAGTGGTCGGCATCCATTCAATCGCCAGGCTGCGAACGACGCGCAACAGCAGCGCCTGAAGCCGGCACCCCTGGGGGGCTTGCGTCGTCACGAGTGGCGCGCCATCGAGCGCGCCCTCAGTTTCGAGCGTGCGCGCCGCTGGCCTGACGCCGCGGCTTTCCAGCAGGCCTACGCTGGGCGCAGCAAACTGGCCAAGGCACTGGCGGCAGCGGTGGCGGTGATGGTGGTCGTGGCTGGACTGCTCGGCTATCGCTCCTATGTTGCAGGGTTGCCCGATATCCCATTCGCAAAGTTGCCGGCCGATGTGCAGGGCGAAATTCGTACGCACCTACAGCAGGCTGACCAGGCCTGGGCGCTGACCCGACAGGGCCAGAGCGTGCTGATCAATGATGCCGTCGGTGAGTATGCCGCGGCCTGGCAGCTGCAGCCGCGCAATCCGCAAGCATCGCGCGGCCTGGCCCGGTCAGCGGACTACATCATCGAGCGATTGAAGGCTGTGCCTGACTCCGGGCTGCGCCGCCAGCAGCTACAGGAACTGGCCTCGCGCAGCGAGTTTTACGCGGGCTACCCACCGCTCAAGGATGCATTGGCACAGTAAGGAGATGTGCGTCGCAGATCCGCGCGGCCCGCTTTGACTATACATAAGCTGGACGCTAGCGTGAATGGCATGAAAAGCCATGCCCGGTTCGCCGCCTCGCTGCACGTTTCGCGGTCCTCAGTGCTCTTGGGTACGGCGCTATTGTTCGCCCTCGGCGCCTGGAGCACGGCCCCAGCCAGGGAGAAGCCGTCTGGAAAAGCCACCGAAGGCATCGTTGCGCGCGGTGATCTGGAGATTGTCGAGTGCCTGCTGCCGGGTCAGGTGCGTTCACTGGGCACATCCACCTACCTATCGCAACGCAAGCCGGTGCGCACGACCGCAGCGGACTGTCGTATCCGCGGCGGCGAGTATGTAGCCTACGATCGCGCTGATTACAAATCAGCGTTGCGCATCTGGATGCAGGCCGCCACCGCCGGCGATCCCGAGGCGCAGAACAATGTGGGCGAAATTTACGAGCGCGGTCTCGGTGACATCGCCAACTACGCCGCTGCTGCCATCTGGTATCAAAAGGCGGCTGATCAAAACTACGCCCGCGCCCTGTTCAATTTGGGCACGCTTTATGAAGAGGGTCTTGGAGTTGATCGGGACCAGCTCAAGGCGCTGAACCTGTACCGTCAGGCATGGGGGCTCCCGGCCGACAACCTGATGTTCGAGTCCGCCTCCCGCCACGAGCAGGAAGCGCTGCGTGCCGAGCTGACGCAGGCTGTAGCCGAGAAGGATCAGCAGCTGCAGCTATTGAACCGCCAGTTGCAGGAGGTAAAGGACCGCCTCGACGCCGCGGCAGCGCTGGCCGCCAAAAAAGCGGCGACTGCTCCGGCCGCGCCCGCGCCGCCGCCAGCCAACGCCGAGCTCGAATCCCTGCGCAAACTGGTGTCGCAGCTGGAGGGCGAGCGGCGCGCCAAGCAGCAGCGACTCGATGCCGTGCCCCGCACGCGTGAGCCCGCGGCGGGCGCACCGAGCGTGGCCATGACCGATGCCGCAACCGCACGTTCGGTCAGCGGCCTGGATTTTGGTCGCTATTACGCGCTGATCATTGGCAATCAGAATTACTCGGAGATGGAGAATCTGCAGACCCCGCGCAGCGATGCCGAACACGTTGCCAAGGTGCTAAAGGAAAAGTACGGCTTTACCGTGCAGTTGATCGAGGATGGAACCGACGTGACGATGCTGCGGGCACTCAATGATCTGAATGGGGTGCTCAAGCCCAACGACAACCTGCTTATTTATTACGCCGGGCACGGTACGCGCCTCAAGTCGGACAAGCGCGAGAGTGGTTATTGGCTGCCGGTGAACGCTGAACGCCCGCCCAAGGATACGTACTGGGTGCCGAACGAGCAGATTACCGCGCATATCGGCCGTCTGGCGGCGCTACGGGTGCTGGTGGTGGCTGATTCCTGTTACGCCGGTTTGCTGTCGGCGGACCCGAGTTTTATTTTTCTCGATCGGCCCACGCAGGTGAGCAGTGACTACGTCAAGTTCAAGTTGCCCAAGCGCGCACGGCTATTGATCGCGTCGGGAGGCGATGAACCGGTATTGGACAATGGCAGCCAGGGCAATTCGGTATTCGCCGCGGCGTTTGTGGCGGCACTGCAGCAGAACGAGGGTGTATTGACTGTGCCGGCGTTGTTTTCCGGCGTACAACAGCGCGTGCGAGAAGCCGCGGCGCACCTGAAATTCGTACAGCAACCTGAACTCAAGTCCATCAAGGGCGCCGGCCATGAAGTGGGCGATTTCTTCTTTGTACCGCTGGCCCGCAAGAGCCTATAGGCAGCTGAGTACCCATTCGCTTTGGCATGAGGCACGCTATGAAGCAAATGAAATCGGTGCGCGCAGCGGCAGTGCTGGCGCTGTTGGCGCTGTGGACTCCAGCATTGCTGCGGGCGCAGGCGAATGCCCCGCCGCCGGGCAAGACATCTTTGACCGCTGCCTGGAGTCAGGCAATGAACGCTATCGCCACGGACAAATTTTGCGCCGCCTTCCTTGCGCGGGGCGCCGGCGCCACACCGGACCAGGGCAGTGCCTGCCTCACGGCCGCGGGGTTTGCCCGCTCGGCCAACGCTGTTGCCAGCCGCGGCGCGGCACCGGAAGAGCTAGGTGCCGACAGCGTGCTGCTAAAAGAGCTTGCACATCGACAGCTGGACCAACTCGATCAGCGGCTACGGGATCGGCGCGGCTCGGAATACCCGGAGCGGCTGGCCGCAGTGCCGCTGCTGGTCAGCCTTGATCCACAGGCAACCGTGGCCCAGTCCAGTGGCTTATCCAAGGACTTCGGTCGCTGGGGCGTGTTCGGCAATCTGGCGGGAGATATTGGCCGTCGCAGCGCCACGGACCTGACGGATGGCTTTGATCTCAATGGCTTCAATATCACCGGCGGCGCTGATTATCGCCTGAATGCCGCATCGGTAGTTGGCGCCATCGCCGGTTACACGGATGAGCGCGCCAGTTTCGATACCACGCCGGGCACTGGCGGGCGGCTCGAGCACAAGGGCTACAGCCTGCTGGTGTACGGGCAGTACGAAGCCCAATCTTTCTACCTGACCGGTTCGCTGGGCTGGCAGCAACTGGATCAGCGACTCGAGCGCAACATTGCCTATATTGATCCGATCCATCTGGATGCCGGCGGCAACAATCTGCGCGCCAATGTCTTGGCCACCGGCTCGGGAAACATTGCGGCACTGTTCTCGACGCTGCAAAGCGGCTACAGCTGGAATCTTAAGGCCACGACGATAGAGGGCTATCTACAGCTGCAGTATCGGCGCAATCACCTGGACGCGTTTAGCGAATCCGGTGGCGCAGGTGTAGTCACCAATGGTGTCACCAACTATCCCTTCAATGTCAACATGAGCTACGCGGCAGCGCGGGTCACGAGCCTGGATGGCACCATGGGTCTGAAGTGGCAACGCGTCATCAACGGCGCCATCGGCGTCTTCGTGCCCTACCTCAACGCCGAGTACACTCATCAGTTCAATGACACGCCCTACACGGTGTCGGGAATGCTGGCGCCGCTGTCAGGAATTGTGCCCGATTTCACGCTGCCTGCTGACACACTGTCGGGCCACTACTACAGCGCCATCGCGGGCTGCAGCTACGTTGCGCGTGGTGGCCTGCAGTCGTATCTGCAGGTTCGCTCGTCGTTCCACCAGGCAAATCTCACCGATCGCTCGATTACCGTTGGCTTGCGCCACGAGCTGTAACCGGCACTGGTCATAGTGCCGCAGGGGGCCTGGTGCAGCAGCTTCATCTGGTGATTGTGGGGGCGGGGCCCGCCGGTCTCAGCGCTGCCGCACGGGCTGCCGAGATCGATCGGCGCGACGGTCGCAGCGAAGCGAGCTACGTATTGCTGGAAGCTTCTGCAGCCGTCGCCAAGACCATCCAACGCTACCAGAAGGGCAAGCATGTGATGGCGGAGCCAGGCTTTCTGGCCCTGCGCAGTGATCTCGCCTTTGACGCCGGTAGCCGCGAACAGGTTCTGCAAGAGTGGGCTCAGGGTACCGAGCGACTTGCGATCAACGTGCGGTTCGGTGCCGAGGTAAAGGCCATTAGCGGGCAGCAGGGCGGATTCGAGCTGCTGCTCGCCGATGGCAGCCGGCTCAGTGCTGCAAATCTGATGCTGGCCATCGGACTGGAGGGCAATCCACGTCCGGTAGGCGCGCCCGGCGAAGATGCGACCACCGTGCAGTATCAGCTCGATGATCCGCGCGAATACCAGCAGGAGACCATACTGGTGGTGGGGGCCGGTGATGCCGCCATTGAAAACGCGCTGGCGCTGACCGAACAGAACGAGGTCATCCTGGTCAATCGCGGCAAGGAATTCAGCCGCGCCAAACAGGGCAACCTCAACGCGGTGGTTACCGCCATTGCCAATCCTGAAGTGCGCCTGAGCTGTCGCTATGAAACACGCATCACCTCGATCGCTCGCGCAGCAGGCAACACGTCCCCGACGGTTACGCTGGAAACGCCGACTGGCGCCGAGCTGGTGCGCTGTCATCGCATCATTGCGCGGCTGGGCACCGATCCACCACGGCGCTTCGTGGAGTCTCTCGGTGTGCAGTTCCCGAGCGCGCAGATCCAGGCGATTCCGGCGCTATCGCGCCACTGTGAGACCAATGTAGCGGGCATCTATATTGTGGGTTCGCTAGCCGGCTATCCGCTCATCAAACAGGCCATGAACCAGGGCTACGATGTCGTCGAGCACATTTATGGTAATGATATCCGGCCCGCTGACTACCCGTTGCTCGAGTTGCAGTTCTGCGGCCTGCCCTTCGAGCGCGAGGCTGAGGATTTACTGGAGCGATTCAAGTCCGTGGTGCCGATGTTCCGTGAGCTCAACGCGCTGGCGTTTCGCGAATTAATGATCGAAAGCGATGTAATTGCCGCCTATCCCGACGGGCTTGAGTATCAGGAGGCGCGCGCGCGGCTCGAGCGCCAGGTACAGGCCATCAAGAGCGGAGGCCGGGGCCCGCGAGTGACGCGCGTGATCCGCGAAGGTGAGGCACTCTATGAACCCGGGGAATTCGGCACCTCGTTTCTGACTATCGTCAATGGTGATGTGACACTGCAGTCTGCCGGGCCGCCGCTCGTGACCACGCCCCTGGCACGCGGCGAGTTTTGTGGCGAGATGAGCCTGCTATCGGGCCGACCCCGTGGCGAGCGCGCGGTGGCCGGTGCGGCCTGTGTGGTGATTGAAACACCCCGCCGCACGATGCTCAAGCTGATGAGTTCAAACGACGAAGTACGGCGCGGCATCGAATGGATATTCGTAGTGCGCGAGTTGCAACGGCATTTTGCGCCGCGGGCCAGCACGCGTGAGCTGCGCGAGATCGCTGCGCAGGTGCTGGTGCGAAAGCTCCGTGCCGGAGAAACTGTTTACAGCGAAGGGGCCAGTGGCGACAGCCTGTTTCTGGTTCGTTCCGGCAGCGTCACGCTGCGACGCCAGCGCCAGTCACAGGACCTGCTGGTGGCGCAAATCGCGGCTGGCCAACGTTTTGGTGAAATGGCGTTGATGGGCGATGCGCTGCGTCGCGAAACCGCCACGGCCACGGTCGCCTGTGACCTGATTGAAATACGGCGCGCGGAGTTTCTCAAGCTCACGCAACGCCCCGATGCCAGCGTCGAATCCCTGCAACGGGCCGTCAGCGGCCGTGTGGTCGAGAATGCGCGCATGGAGGTGCGACCCGAAGCTGGCGCGGCGATGAATTTTCTCATGGCCGAGGGCTTGGGCGAGGCCACCAACGTGCTGGTCATCCACGAGGCGCTCTGCGTCGGGTGTGACCAGTGTGAAAAAGCCTGTGCGGAGACCCACGGCGGCGTTGCCAGGCTCGATCGCAAGGCCGGCGCATCGTTTGCGCAGTTGCATGTGCCGCACTCCTGTCGACACTGCGAACAGCCTCATTGCATGAAGGACTGTCCGCCCAATGCCATCAAGCGCTCGGCCAACGGCGAAGTACACATTGACGAGACCTGCATTGGCTGCGGCAACTGCCAAAGCAACTGTCCATACGAGGCGATTCGGCTGGTTTACGATGCGCCTGAGAAACCCGGACTGCTGCGCTGGCTGGTATTCGGCGCTGGCGATGGGCCCGGCGAAACACCTGACTATCAGCCGACCGGCGCGGCCAAGGCCAAGGGGAAAAAGGCGGTCAAGTGCGACGCCTGCATGGGTCTGGCCGGTGGCCCGGCGTGTGTGCGCGCCTGTCCCACCGGTGCGGCATTGCGTATCGGCCCGACGCAGCTGGCAGAACTGGTCCAGGAAAGACGCCGATGATGCACCAGGACCTGTTGCGATTTCGCGGTACGCGGTACTTCTGGTGGGCGCTGGTGTTGACTTCGGGGGCATTGATTCTCTACGCCACGCCTGTAGGCTGGCGGCCGCGCGGCGGTGGCACCTGGCAGGGTTACACGCTGGGCACGATCGGCGCGTTGCTTATCGTCTGGCTGACACTGCTGGGAGTGCGCAAGCGTCGTTACGCCTCGACCATGGGCAGCGTGCAGGGCTGGACTTCTGCGCACATCATGCTCGGCTTGTCGCTGGCCGTCATCGCCACGCTCCATACGGGCTTCCAGTTCGGCTGGAATGTACACACCTTGGCCTATGTGTTCATGATGCTGGTGATTGCGAGCGGCATCCTAGGGTTGGTGCTGTACTTGTCTGCGCCACGACAACTGTCAGAAAATGCAGCCGGTCAGTCGCGTGAGCAGATGTTTGCCGAGCTGCTGGCTATCGACGACAAAGCGCGCGAGGTGGCGCGCAATTGTGATCCCACGGTCGCACTGGCTGTGGCCAGCAGTATCGAGCGCACTGCCATCGGCGGCGGTGTCCGTAGCCAGCTCTTTGGGACGGACCGCTCGCTGTTCCAGCCATCAGGTGTGGGAGTAAAGGCGCTTGCCGCCAATGTTGACAATCAGGCGGTCATCGACTTTGTCGCGGCGCGTGTGCCACGGGCGGCGAAGCGCGTCGAAGCCGCGAGTCTCCAGGACCTGGTCGCGCTGTTAAGCAGGCGCCAGGCCCTGCTACGCCGTCTGCGCCGCGATATTCGCCTGCATGCCTGGCTCAGGATCTGGCTGTACCTGCACGTGCCGATGACCGTCGCGTTGCTGGCGGCCCTGGTCGTGCATGTGCTGGTTACGTTCATGTACTGGTAGGCCATGGAACTGCTGCTACGACAACTGCGCAGGTTGCCCGATGGTCAGCGTGACTACCATGACCTCGAGCTCGCGACTGACGAGCTGCTGATCGGCAGTGCCCCGCACTGCCAGGTGCAGTGGCTAGGGGCGGGGATTGCGCCGCATCATGCCAGTCTGAGGTATCGCTCAGGCGGCGCCATGTTGAAGTGCCGCCGCGGTTTGCGCATCAATGTCAATGGCAAGCCGTTGTCGGGCGGCCCTTTGCAGGTGGGCGACGAACTGCAACTCGGCCCGCACCGCCTGCGCTTGGTAGCAGCGCCGAGCGGCTTCCAGCTGGCGCTGGAGGTCGAGAGTGGCCTGAGCGACGCCGGTGCACACTATGAAAACGCGTTCCGCACCAGTCTCGGGCAAACCTGGCTGGCGATGCGTAGTGCCGCGTGGGCGCTGCTGGCGCTGGTGGTGTTAGTGACGCTGGCGATGCCACTCTACAGTATCCGCTTGCAGCGCGCGGCGCAGCCAGTGCCTGCGGCGCTGGTCACCGACCGGATCTGGAGCGCTGGGCCGTTGCTGGCTGCGCACCAGCTCACGACGGCGGCCACCTGCATCAGTTGTCATCAGTCGTTGTTCGTACACGTTCCGGACCAGGCATGCGAGAGATGCCACAGGAACACGATCGATCATGGCGGCAGAATGCGCCTCGCCAGGCACCAGGCCGGGGACAAGCCACGCTGTGCCAGTTGCCATCTCGAGCACGCTGGGACCTCCCGGAATCTGATGCTCGCGACCAGCAGGTTGTGCACGGGCTGCCACGTACGCAGCACGCCCGGCGCCGCCGGGCCTGGGCTTCCGGCTGTCAGCGGCTTTGCAGCGGGTGCGCATCCGGATTGGCAAGCCATGCCAGCCGCAACCGGCCTGAAGTTTTCTCACGCGCAGCACCTGAATGCGGAGCGCGTACGCACT
>JAYUZE010000138.1:0-18026 GCA_043752035.1 Gammaproteobacteria bacterium | reverse complement strand
ATGGACCGGTACGCGGCGCTGATGGCGGCTGAGATGTACCGGACCGGGAAACGTTGCGGTGTGCTGCCGGCAATATTCAATCCAGCGTGGCGCCTGTTTCGCGGCCTCGTCATCAAGGGCGGCCTGCTCGACGGCTGGCGCGGTCTGATGTTCCATATCGTCGAGGCCGGCTATGTGCGGCACAAATACCTGCGCCTCTGGGCCCTGACCAGAACAGGCGCACGCTGACGCCGAACAGCCAGTGTGAACACGCCGTCCTCAGCGGGATTTGGCGTCAGGGGGAGTAACCTACTCCTCCAGGAAGCCCGCCACGCGTTGAAGCCTGAAGGCCAGGATCAACACCACTGCTCCGACCGGAAGTCAACGGTACTTGGCGATGCAACCATATCGGCCTCGCGATAAGTAATGCCAAGGCCACGGGAAGTCAACGCGGATGGTTTTTGGCCTGCTCTCCAGCCCGTGCGCTAGCGTGGACCTGGCCGCCCTGAAGGGCACAGTGTTGTCAACCTTCTTCGCGGTAGCGCGTTGCAGGGGGAAAGGCACCAGGAAACTGGGCCTCGCGCCGAAGTACCGTTACATAAGGAGATAACTATGTTTACGCATCGTGGCAGCTCGCTGTGGGTGGCACTGACCGCCGGCACGCTGATGTCGTTCGGGGTCGCAGCCAGCGCGCAGGCTGAAACCCGTTGGGAAAAAGCTCATCCGCGCCGCGACCAGGTGAATGACCGTGTCGAGCACCAGAATGCGCGCATCCGCCAGCAAGTACGCGAAGGTGAAATAAGCCCGCAGCGTGCCGCGGCGCTGCATCACCAGGATCACCAGATCCGTCGCGAAGAGCTGCTGATGGCGAGCCGGAACGGCGGGCACATCACGCGCCAGGAACAGCGCGTGCTCAATGCTCAGGAAAACAAAATCAGCCGCCGCATCGGCCGCTGATCGATTGCACCGCCGATGACCATCCTCCACACTGCCCGGGATTCGGGGCAGTGTGGGGTGGGTCATGGCAACTCGCAGTAAATCTACCAAACCTTCAGCGCGCAGCGCGCGCAAGTCGGCGGGCGCACGCAGCAAGTCGGGCAGTCGCAAGCGGCTGAAAGGCGCCGCCTCGGAGCGCGGACTGGCGGGCGCTGAAATTGCGCTGCCGCGCGAGCATCCGGAATTGAGTGCGCTGGTGACGCTGGTCGGCAAAGCCGACGGTGCCGTGATCGGCGCCTATCGCGATCCATTGGGCGGTCGCGCGTTACTGGTCGCCACGCTCCCGTTGCGCGCCGTGCAGCCCACACCGTTCCAGCGCGATCTCTCGCCCACGCATACCAAGCGGCTGGCAGAAAAGATCGAGCAGGCTGGCGCGTTTCTCGATCCACTGATCGTGGTGCAAGGCCAGGACGGACAGTTCTGGACGCCGAACGGCCGCCATCGCCTGGCCGCAGCCAAGCTGCTGGGTCTGCGGCAAGTCACTGCACTGATCTGCCCCGATGAAGCGTTGGCCTATCGTATCCTGGCACTGAACACCGAGAAGGCGCACACGCTGAAGGACCGGAGCCTGGAAGTGATACGCATGGCGCGCAATCTTGCGCGTCGCGAGCCTGCCGCGCGGGAAAATCAGTACATCGAGCAGTTTGAAGCACCGGAATTGCTGACCCTGGGCATCCTCTACGAAGACAATCCGCGATTCGCCGGCGGCGCCTATAGTTCCTTCCTGCGCAAGGTCGATCGCTTCGCCGAACGCACGCTCACTGTCAGCCTGCGCGAGCGCGCCGGTTACGCGGCCCGCCTGCGGGAGATCGACGTGCAGGTGAAAAAGCTGATCGCGGCGCTGACTGCAAAAGGCTTCAAGTCACCCTACCTGCGCAACTACGTGGTGGCACGCATCAATCCGGTCCGCTTTCTGAAACCTGCGAAGGGCGCCCAGGGGCCGTTGATGCCGATCGGCCAGGCGCTGACGCGCATGACTGCGGCGGTGAAGAATTTCAAGGTTGAATCGGTGTCGAATGCCGATCTTGCCTGGGTGGCGGTCGGCGCCGGCGCGCAGGATTGAGCCACGCGCAGGGCGATACGCGCGGTGGCGTCAGGCGGGGTAGAGCAGTGCGGCAGCGCTGTGCTCACGCCAGCGCTGTTCATCACGCGTCGCGATGAGTTCGAGATCGGCGGCGCTCGCTTGCGGGTCGTCGATCCATTGCCGCAGGCGCGGCCCGCCGTTGATCACATCGAAGGCGAGCCGGCCCTGGTCGTATTCATAGGCAAAATCGCGCCACAGCGGCGCGTCTGGATGTTGGGCGCGCACAGCCTTCAACAGTGCTGCCACCAGACGCCAGGGGCGGAAGCGCTC
The DNA here is from genome assembly GCA_043752035.1 of Gammaproteobacteria bacterium. Lineage (GTDB taxonomy): Bacteria > Pseudomonadota > Gammaproteobacteria > Steroidobacterales > Steroidobacteraceae > FEN-1191. Next base: position 15,697 of record JAYUZE010000138.1, on the reverse strand, counting down.
GTGTACGTAACCGCTGTCTGCCACATGGATCTGCACGCCATTGCAGAGCTTGCCGACATGCTTATGGAAGGTGGGTTCGAACCAGCAGTCGCGCAGCGTGCAGCCCGCCAGCCAGAGCGGTGCCAATTGCTGCAGGTCGGCAATCAACGCGCGCGCATCGAGCTCGGGTGCGCCCAGCAATTCCAGCGGTCGGGTGGTGCCGCGGCCCTCGGACAGCAAGGTGCCCTCGACCATCACGGTGCCAGCGTAGCAGCGCGCCATCGACAGGTTCGGCGCATTGGGGCTGGGGTTTACCCAGGCGCGCAAGCCCAGTGGCCACCCAAAACCCGGTGACGCGCCGGGCTCCCAGCCCTGCATGCCGATCACCTTGAGCTCTACATCGAGGCGCAGGCTGGCGACGAACCAGCGCGCCAGCTCACCCATCGTGAGGCCGTGGCGCATCGGCATCGCTGCGGCGCCCACGAAACTTTCCCAGCCCGGTTCCAGCAGCAGGCCCTCGATCGGACGCCCCGCGGGGTTAGGGCGATCGAGCACCCACACTGCCTTGCGATGACGCGCGCAATCCTCGAGCAGATAGCGAAGCGTGGTGATGAAGGTATACACGCGGCAACCGATATCCTGCAGATCGATCAGCAGGATATCGAAGCTGTCCATCATCGCCGCGGTTGGGCGGCGCACGTTGCCGTACAGGCTGTAGACCGGAATGCCGTGGCGCGAATCATGAAAGTCGTCGCTCTCGATCATGTTGTCCTGCTTGTCGCCACGCAGCCCGTGCTGCGGACCAAAGGCTGCGCTGACTCGCAGGTCGGGCAGGCTGACGAGCGCATCGAGCGAGTGCGTCAGGGCTGCAGTGACCGAGGCTGGATGCGCGAGCAGTGCCAGGCGTTTGCCAACCAGGGGGCGGCGCAGTGTGGCGTCGTCAATCAGCCGGTCGATGCCGAATTTCAGGTGCACTCATGAGCCTCGTGTTGAGAGTTGAATTCTAGAGTGCCGGTGCGGCCAGCGCATAGCCGAAACCTGCAGGATCATGAAAATCGGGTTGGCCGCGCGGATGGCGCAGCGCCCAGTACGATAGATTCCCATCGCACCCTTCTATGACCGCGGCCAGACCCAGCTGCCAGGCGGCAACGCGCGGCGTGGTCGCCATGGCCGGCACCACAACGCTGACGCGTACCAGCAGCACATGCTCTGACTGCTGTTGCAGGCTGACCGTGCCATCACTGGTCTCAACGTTGCGCTGGCCGCTGCGGTAGTCGTCGAATTGATACGCAGCCCAATCGCCGTTAGGCGCGAAATTGAGTTCCAGGTAGCCCGCCGTATCTGCGGCGCGCGCAAACAGCTCCAGGCAGGTGTGACGCCAGAGTTGATCGCGCCGGGCCGTGCTGTGCGCGGCGATACCACTGCCCACCGGCAACCGCAGCTGCTGCAGATTGCCGTGCAGCTGGAATGCCAGTTCCAACAGGCCCGCGGCGTCCAGCGATCCTGACACCGCAATCCCTGTTACCGGGGCTGCCTGCCCGGTGCTCGTGCTGCCAACGGGCACTGCATGACGACATAGCTGCAGGTTAGCGAAGCGCGAGCTCATCGGCGCAGCGTGGCGCCTTCGTACTCCCGTCCATCACGATGTCGATAGGTGCCTTCGCCCTTCAGCATCTGCAGGTCGATGTCGGGATAGTCGACGGCTTCTTCTTCTGGCCTGCGCGAGCCAATTTCGAGCACCACGGCTTCCACCGCAGCGCGATTTTGCAGATGGTGACCATCGGCGACGCTAGCCTTGAAGCCGGCGCAGTCGCCGGCGCACAGCATCTCTTCGCCCTGGTTGGTGACCAGCACCACTTCGCCGGTTAGTACGTAGACGAATTCGTCTTCCGCAGCGTGCCAGTGGCGCTGGCTGGACCAGCTGCCCGGCGGCAGGCGCAGGCGATTGACGCCAAATTGAGTGAGCCCGGCGGCGTCGCCCAATTGTGAGCGGTGACGTTGCCGGCAGGGCCAGTCAAAGGGCGGCGGGTAGCGCGTGCCGACCACAACTTGAATTTTCTCGTCGGTAATTTTAGCGCTCATGCCGGGCTCCGGTGAATTATCGCGATGCCGATCGCGTGGCAGGCAATACCTGTGCGCGCGCCACGGCGGGCCGCGGGTCGCGCTGGTACGGCCAGGGCTTGGAATTCAGCTTAGCCAGCAGCGCGTGCACGAAGGCGTCCTGGCGGCGGCGCGCCGCGCGCACCGGCACGCCATGATTCAGGATCGCGAAATAGACCGTGCCGCGATCGCGCGTGGCTATGGCGCCGATGAGTGCGCTGGCGCCGTAGTCGCCGAAGGTGCCGGTCTTGCCTACCACACGGCCGCTGTCGGCGGCGCTGTTCAGGCGATCATGCAGCGTGCCGTCGTCGACACCGGCAACGGGCAGGATATCCACCAGCGAGTATCCGGAAGTTGCCAGTTGCTGTTCGAGCGCACGCAGCAACTTGACCACGGCCCTGGGGCTCAGGCGATTGCGTGCGTCGGTGCCCGCACCGTCACCGAGGATGATTTCCCCACGCATGAATTCCGGCACCGCTGCCCGCGCCAACTCCTGCACGGCAGTGGCGCCGCCCGCAGCATCGGCAAGCGGTTTGAAGATATTGTTGGAGTAATCGTTCAGCGCCTTGACCAGCGGTATCAGCGCTTGCGAACGATGCTGCAACAGCGGCTCGGCACTGGCTGCAGTCGCGCCGATGTGCGCATCGCCAAAGGCCAGTGATGGGGCCAGGCCGGCCGCAGCCGCGTGCAATTCGGGGAACGCTGCGCGCACGCTATCCCAGGCGGCCTGCGGGGCCCGCCCGGAAAGTGCCGCGCGCAGCCGCATCGCCAGCGCCTCATCCCGCCAGTTGAACATCATCGGACCGGTGAGCCGCAAGCTGCCCGTGACCTGACGCACGCCCAGCTCCCGCAACGCGGCGCCCACGAGCAGCGCGTTCTCATCCACGAAGTATGGATCGCCGCCGCCCTCGAACAGCAGATCGCCCTGCAGGATGCCGCCGCTCACCGGACCGGTCGCGGCGATCGTGGTTGTGAACCGGTAGTTGGGTCCGAGCCGGCGCAGCAGTGCCAGCGTAGTGGGAACCTTCGATACCGACGCGGGATGAACGGCGTGCGCCGCCGCCTGGGCGAGCAGCACGGTGCCGTCGGCCGATTCCAAGTAGACGCCTTGTCCAGCGCCCAGCAGGCGTCGCGCCATCGACGCCAGGTCGTCCGCGGCGCTGGCCGGGAGCGCAGCGCAGCACAGCAGCATGAAAATCGCACCGGGCTTCCAGCTCAAGTCCATCTCCGCCCGGCACAGGCAGCGCGACGCTGTGCTGCCCGGAAAAATCTCGGTCCAGAAATGTGATAATGCCTCATTAAGACACCGGGGGACACGGCATGTCAGATCTACGCTGGTGGCGCGCGGGCCTGCCGGCTGCAGTGAGCGCTGCGGCGGCCGGAGATGCGAACGACGTGACGGCTTGCGCAGCGGCGCTTGACCCGGCCAATCCCTTCGCGGCGCCCAGCACCTTACCCTACGAACTGCCGCCATTCGATCGCATCCACGATGGCAATTTCATGCCGGCCTACACCGCCGGCATGGCGGAACAGCTGCGCGAGGTGCGGGCGATTGCCGACCATCCCGAGCCTGTCAGCTCCGGCAATAGCTCGCTGGCGCTGGAGAGATCCGGACGCCTGCTCGAGTATCACGGGCTCGGCACCGACGCCCAGTGAACAGCAGGCGCTTTGCAGGCCGCACGGTACTGATCACCGGCGCATCTTCCGGCATCGGCGCGGCGCTCGCGCGCGAGTTCTGCCGGCAGGGCGCCGCGCTGGTACTCACGGCGCGGCGTCTGGAGCGACTCGAGGCGCTGGCGCAGGAGCTGCGCGCCGCAGGCGGTGAGGTCATGGTGCTGGTCTGCGATGTCACACGCGATGGCGATTGCGAACAGGTCGTGGCGCAAGTGCACAGCACCGGCCGGTGGCTCGACATCGTGGTGGCGAACGCCGGCTTTGGCGTGGCCGGCGCATTCAGCAAGCTGACACTGGATGATTACCAGCGGCAGTTCGACACCAATGTGTACGGCGTGATGCGCACCTTGCGCTCAGGGCTGGCCGATGTGCAGCAGCAGCGCGGCAGCCTCGTCATCCTCGGCAGTGTCGCCGGCCATGTGGCGATGCCGGGGAATTCCGCCTATGCGATGAGCAAGTTTGCGGTGCGTGCGCTGGCAATGGCATTGCGCGGTGAACTGCAGCGCCTTGGCGTCAGCGTGACGCTGATCTCACCGGGTTTCGTGCATTCGGATATTCGCCGAGTCGACAATCTTGGCCGCCTGCATGCCGAGCTGCCCGATTCAATGCCCGGCTGGATACTGGCCGATCCCGCACGGGTGGCACGCGCTATCGTGCGCGCCGTACATCGTCGGGTACGCGAGCGCGTCGTGACTGGCCACGGCCGGGCGCTGGTCTGGGTCTACCGGCATGCACCCTGGCTATGCAACGCGGCGCTGCGCATCTGGCAGCCGGTGCGCAAGGTGGTGCGCTAGCGAGGGCATGAGCGGCTGTCAGTCGCGCGCGCGGCGTTCGCCGGGGCGTCGCCGATTCTTCGGCGGTTCTTTGCCGGCATTCGTGCGGCCGCCACCGTCGTCGTTGCGACGCGGCCCCGAGCGACGGTCAGTGTGATGTTGATAGCGGCACTGGCAGTGCTCCGGATCGCCGCAGCCCGCCACCGGCAGGCGCAGGGCTTGGTTGGCGAGCATGCGGCGGCGGGAAATAGCGAGCACCGCATCGCAGGGATGCTTGCCCGGAATGATGCTGACAGAATGCCAGGGTTCACGGGGAGTCTTGCTGGGCGCCTTGCTGCGAATGACCATGCTTCGCACCCTTGCGGCAGTTGAAAATCCGAAGCGGGCCGGTACGCTGAAGGTTAGCAGAATCTCCGCCCGAGTCACGCCTCGCGGCTGCGCTGCAAGTGCAGCAGCAGCCCGTGTGCCGCCGCCAGGCTGAGGTCGAGCACCTGCTCGAAATCGCCGGGCTCGCCGTAGTAAGGGTCCGGCACTTCGCGCATCGGCTGCCGTGGCGCGTAGTCAAGCAGCAGCTGCAGGTGCGTGGTGTAACCGGCAGGCGCCACGGCGCGCGCATCCGTGAGATTGCGCTGATCCATTACTAGAATGTGATCGAAGGACTGGAAATCGGCCGGCTCCAGCCGCCGGGCGCGCAGCGTGGAAATATCGAAGCCGCGGCGCAGCGCCGCGGCCTGCGAGCGCGGATCGGGCGCCGCACCGATGTGGTAGCCATGCGTGCCCGCCGAATCCAGGCGCACGCACAGCTGCGGAGCTTTGCGCTCGAGCAGTACGCGCATAACACCTTCGGCGGTGGGCGAGCGGCAGATGTTGCCCATGCAGACGAACAGCAGGCCGCCGCTGTCCGGTGATGCCGCGGCGCTCATCCGCGCGCCAGTAACTCACTGCGGATTTCCGCAAGCTGCACGCGCAGCTCATCGACTGCCCGCTCGAGTTCTGCCAGGCGTGCGCTGTGAGCGCCACCGCTCCCGGCAGTCGAATAGTCGACGGTCGACACAGCCGCCCCAGCCAGCGCCCTGCCGCTACCATCGGTTGCGTGCGCGGGTGGTGTGAGCGCTTCGGTGGGCGGACCCGTGAACAGCTGCGCGAAGCGTGCATCGCGCCGTCCCGGCTCGCGCGGCAGCTGCACCACCAGCGCGCCCTCCGGCCGGCTGGCAAGCGCCTCGAGCGCGCTCACCACCTCGTCCGCATCGGCGAGCGGCGTCATGCGCGCTGCGCGGGTGCGCAGTTCGCCCGGAGTCTGCGGGCCGCGCACCAGCAGTTCGCAGACGATTGCCAGTTCCTGCAATGTGAATTTCAACCCGGAGAACTCGGTGTTGCAGAAACAGTGCTGGTACTTGGCGACCCGGCTGCCAAAGCCGCTGCGTTCGATCATCAGGTGCTTGCGCACCAGGCCATCCACCAGCTGCTGCACTTCGCCTTCCGCGAGGTTCAGCAGCGGAGCGCGATTGCTCTTCTGGTTGCAGGCGTTGGTGAGTGCATTCATCGACAACGGATACAGATCGGGCGTGGTGATCTGCTTTTCGATCAGGCAGCCGATCAAGCGGGCTTCGAGCGCGCTGAGTGTAAACTTCAAACCCATCACCAGCTCCCGGTGTTCGGCATCGAGGCCCAGGGCTCGCGCGGTGTCAGGTCCGGGCCCTGCTGCAGCAGCTCCACGGAGATCTGCTCGGGTGAGCGTACGAAGGCCATGTGGCCATCGCGCGGCGGCCGCAATACCTTGACGCCATGATCGAGCAGCCGCTGGCAGGTGGCGTAGATGTCGCTCACCTCGTAGGCCAGGTGCCCGAAGTTGCGACCGCCGGTGTACACCTCAGGATCCCAGTTGTAGGTGAGCTCCACCTGCGCTTGATCGTCGCCGGGCGCGCTGAGAAACACCAGGGTGAAGCGACCCTTCTGGTTTTCCATGCGGTGCAGTTCACGCAGGCCCAGCGCGTCGCAGTAGAAGCGCAGCGAGGACGCCAGATCGCTGACCCGCACCATGGTGTGCAGATACTTCATCTTTATTTCACGATATCAAGCAGCTCGACCGTGAAATCAAGCGTGCTGCCGCCCGGTATGGAGGGCGGCTGGCCGCGATCGCCATAGGCGAGCTCTGCGGGGCAGATAATGCGGCTCTTGCCACCGACTTTCAGGCGCTGCACGGCCTCAGTCCAGCACGGCACCACGCCCGAGAGCGGGAAGGTGGCCGGCTCGCCGCGCTTGATCGAGCTGTCGAACACCGTGCCGTCGATCAGCTTGCCCTCGTAATGCACCTTGACCTTGTCGGCCGGGGTGGGCATCGCGCCGGTTCCTTCGCTGAGCGTGGTGATGACGATGCCGCTGGTGGTGGTCTCAGTGTTCTTGGCGGTAGCAGCCTGGTCACGGAACGCCTTACCAGCTTCCTTGGTTTTTGCGACCTGCACCGAAGCCCGTGCCACCTGCAGTGCCTGGGCCTTGCTGCGGTAGCTGTCGACATCGACCGCCGGCTTGGTGCCCGACAGGCCCACCGCAAACCCCGATTCCACCATCCGCATTTCTTCCTTGGTGAAGCTGAAGCCCTTGAGATTGCTGCCAACGATTTGGCCGACGGCGTAGGCGGTCTTGTCCTCCTCGGTCTGAGGACCGGCAGCGGGTGCGGCCGACCAGGCAGCAGTACTCGCGGCACACATCAGCATTACGGCAATAAGACGGGTCATGTAGCTCTCCAGGGTTGCAGACTGTTGGGTGTCATCCGGCAGCGCGGAATGTTGCGCGCTATTCTAGCGCCCGTGTCCGCCGCGCGCCGCAAATCCACTGTGAAGCCACGCACGGTCCTGCCTGCAGACCGGCCCTGGCGCACGCACAGCGAGGCGCAGCTGCTCGAGCGCCTGCAGGTGGCTTACAGCGCAGGTGATGGCGTGGCCGGCGCACACTGCATCCACGAGCTGTGGATGCGCGGCGCCATGGCGGTCCATATAGAGAAGTGGCTCACAGTTTTGTGGCAGCGGGCGGCGGCGTCAGTGCCTGAGTGGTTGCCGATGCGCTACGTCGAATGCCTGCCGCTGGTCTACGAAGTGACGGCGCGGTTCCAGGCGCGCAAACGCGGGCGCGCCAACATCTACCTGGTGCTGCTCGACTACAGTGATTCGCGCCCCGAGCCCCATGGCCTGTACGTCGGCATGAGCGGCTATCGGCCGGCGCAGCGCTTTGACCAGCATAAAGCCGGGATCCGCGCTGCCGGCAGCGTGCTGCGACGGGGCCTGGAACTGCTGGCCGGCCCGACCCTGCACCTGCAAGGTATAGCGCGCAGCGAGGCGGCCGATATAGAAGAGCGGCTCGGCGAGGCCCTGCGCCTCGAAGGCCTGTTCGTGCAGGGTGGCCATTGAGGCTTGCGCTTCAAGTTCTGCTGCCGGCGGACGATATGTCATGCAGGTATTGCTCGTCGACAGAGATGTTCTATGCGCTATCGGCAGACCTCGGCACAGAGCGCCGAATTGCTTCGGCTGGTGCTGCCGCGCATTGCAATGCACGGCGGGCACTATGGGCCGGCCGCCTATTCGGTCTGGTATGAATATCTCGCAGGCCTCAACAAGCCGCTGAGCGCGGAACTCGACAAGCGCCTGCAGGAGCCGGGGGAAATCGGCCCGCCGGACATCGACAAGCTCTACCAACGCTTCGTATCCGAGCGTGAGCATCGCGAAGCCGCGCAGCTGCAGAATGGGCTCAGCGAATTGCTGAACAAACTCGCTGACGTGGCTGCCGCCTCCGGTCAGGGCACGGCCGAATATGCCAGCGCGCTCGAAGCGTGCGAGCGCGACCTGAGCTCCATTGGCGACGCTGAGGGCCTGCAGCGTGTGCTCAAGTCGCTGATCGGTTCAACAGCCGCGGCGCACAACGCCGCCGAAAAGGTCCAGGCTGAGCTGCAGGCCAGTCGTACGGAAATGCAGCAGCTGCGCGACAGCGTCGGCAATCTGCAGAGTGAGGCGCTCAGTGATCCGCTCACCGGCCTACACAATCGGCGCGGCTTCGAACGTACAGTCGCGGAGCTTTATGGCGAGGCCGGCGAAGGACTCACCCGCGCCGCAGTGCTGATGGCCGACATCGATCACTTCAAGAAGGTCAATGACAACTACGGCCACTTGGTAGGCGACCAGGTTATCCGCGCCGCCGCGCAGGTGCTGAAGTCGGCGGTCAAGGGTCGCGACATCGTGGCGCGCTTCGGTGGCGAGGAGTTCGTGGTGCTGCTGCCCGAGACTCCGGGGCGGGGCGCGCTGGCGCTGGCCGAGCAGATTCGCACTGCCTTCGGCAAGCTGCGCATCCGACGCCAGGCGGGCGATGAAATGATCGCGCAGGTTTCAATTTCAATCGGCGTGGCAACGCCGCTCGCCGACGAAAATGTGGAGCGCGCCATCGATCGCGCCGATCAGGCGCTCTACCGCGCCAAGAACGAAGGGCGTAACTGCGTGCGGTTTGCAGAAAGCGTCGCGGCAGCCTAGGGCCGCATAAACTCGCGCCAGCGCTCGGGTATGATGGCGTCATGATGATTACTACCGCAGCGCACGGCGGCGCAGCGCGCGCCGCATGCTATGCTGAAATGCAGCGCTCGCTCGCAGGCCTGCTGACCGGTGAGCGCGACTTGCTCGCCAACACTGCCAACCTGGCAGCACTGGTTTTTCACTCGCTCCCCGATCTGAACTGGGCCGGCTGGTATTTTTTGCGTGGCCAACAACTGGTGCTCGGTCCCTTCCAGGGCAAGCCGGCCTGCGTGCGCATCGAGCTGGGCCGTGGCGTGTGCGGCGCAGCTGCCGAACGTCGCCAGTCGATGCTGGTGTCCGACGTGCACGCATTCCCCGGCCACATTGCCTGCGATGCAGCATCGCGCTCGGAGCTGGTGGTGCCCGCAGTGCGCGCCGATGGCAGTCTGCTGGGCGTATTCGATCTCGACAGCCCGCTGCCGGCGCGTTTTATTGCCGCAGATCAGCAGGGCATCGAGGCTGCCGTGCGCCTGCTGATAGCTGCCAGCGACGGCGGTTGAATTGCACCCCAGCGGTTAAATGCCGCGCCGCCGGTTAAATGCCACGAGTATTTGCGGGCTTTCCGCGGGCATAATCGCTGCGCTTATGCCATAACGCTGCCGGGCGCATTGCGTTGACAGACTCCAGCGCAATTTGCGTGAGCGCCATCATGGAAACCCCTGGCGTACAGACGGCATGCTGTAGCCATGGAAACCAAAGACACGTTCATGCGCTTCATCGTTATCGGCTCAATCGTTGTGGTAGGCGCGCTCGCGTTTATCGTACGCATGCATGCCTGATAGCGCTGCCCGCCGCCGCTAAAGAACTTTTCCAGCTGCGTTGGACTCTATACTAGGATAGAAGGCCAGACTCGGGCACTCGCCCGGGCAGGAGGGGTCAATGTCACCGTATAGAAGTTTGGGAATACTGGCCGCAACCGCATCGCTGGCGCTGGCCGGCTGTGCCTTGGAGGCGCGCAGCGACGTCGATGCCAGGGCCTCGGTGGGCACGTGCCACACCTACACCTTTGGCGACGCGGAGCAGAAGCATCCCGATTCCGCGCCGGCCTTTGCCAATCCCCTCAATGAAAAACGGCTGCGTGAAGCGATTCAGGCCAAGCTGACTGAGCGTGGCATGCAGGGGGCTACCGAAGTCGCTGCCGATTGCGCTGTGGGTTATGCGATCGGCTCGCGCCTCGCGCTCGATGATGCCTATCCGCGCGCCGGCTGGGGCTGGGGTTGGGGCATGGGCTGGGGCTGGGGCCATCGCGGCAGTTTCGGCTCGCTGGCCTGGCAGTCGGGCCCGAGCGACTACCGTGAAGGCCGGGTATCCGTGAATCTCTACAACGCGCATACGCACGAGGCCTTGTGGCACGCCTATGTCGATGTGGACGTCACACGCCTGACCGGTGCTGAAGCCGAAAGACGCATCAATGAAGCGGTCACGGCGATCTTTGCCAAATTCCCCAGAGTCGCGATGGCACCGGCAGCGCCGGCCGTGAAGAGCTGAAAAGCCGCACCCGCATGACGGCGCCCTGATTACGGCGCCGTCATGATTAAGCGCATGTCACGAATGGACTGCTCCTGGCGGGTAATACTCTGCGCCGCCCGCAAGGGTTCAATCAATTCAGGAGCAATTCAATGAAATCCCAGTTCGCCGTTATCGCAGCCGCCGTGGCTGCCCTGTCCGCCGCCCCCATGTTCGCCCTGGCCGCTGATGCAGCGGCGCCGGCTGCTGCCCCGGCCGCCCCGGCCGTTGCGGCCCCTGCCAAGCCGGCAATGGCTGCCGATGCCAAGAAGAGCGGTCATAAGGGCCATCACCACCACCACGCCCATGCCAAGGGTAGCGATACCAGCGCGGCGCCGGCCAGTCCGACCAAGTAATACATCCCCGACAGACTGGTTTGGAGCAGGGCGCCATGGGGCGCCCTGTTCTTTTGTGCCGTCGGGCGCGCGGCTTAGCCGGTGCTGAACTGCGCGCGGCGCGGCAATATGTTTTCAAGCGGTACTGCCAGGCAGTTTTTTGCGGCACTATTGGCGTGCCGAAGGATCAAAATAGCTGTCGGGTAGGAACTGGCGAGTGTCGTTACCAGACCTTGCCGACTAGCGAGGGTATCAACATGTCACCTGCAGAATCGGTTCTGGCTCTGAAGCCTGTGAAAATCCTGCTGCCGCTGCTGCTGTTGTGTGGCGCGCTGCTGTACACCGCAATGGCGACGGCCGACATCGCCACTGACAGCGACCCGCCAGGCCGCGTGGCGCGCGTCAACCTGCTCGATGGCCATGGTTCGGTGCAACTGGCGGGCAGCGAGAACTGGGTCGATGATCTCGTCAATCGACCTCTCACCGGTGGCGACAAATTGTGGATCGAGTCCGGCGCACGCGCCGAAGTGCATATCGGCTCCGCGGTAGTGCGCTTGGGCGCCAGCACCGCGCTGCAATTCATTACCATCGACGATCGCACCATCCGGCTGCGCGTGACCGCGGGTGCAGTGAACGTGCGGTTGCGGCAACTCGACACCGACGAAGTGTTCAACATCGAGACGCCGGCTGGCGACATCGAACTGATGGAGCCGGGCGGCTATCGGCTCGATGTCGCCGATCGCGATGAGCGCGCACGCATCGCCGTGTGGAGCGGCCGCGCCCGCGTGCAGGGCGAGGGTGGCTTGCAGATGCTGCACACCAACGAGAGTGCCGAGATATTCGGCGGCGATCAGCCCGGCATCGAAATGGCCGCAGCCGGTGCCACCGACAGTCTCGACCTGTGGGCCGAAGATCGCGATCGGCGCGAAGACGAATCGCGCTCGGCGCGTTACGTGTCACGCGATGTCGTCGGCTACGAAGAACTTGACGGCTACGGCGATTGGGTAGTCGATCCGATCTACGGATCGGTCTGGGTGCCACAGCGCCTGGCCATCGATTGGGCGCCTTTCAGGTTCGGTTACTGGACCTGGGTCGGCCCCTGGGGCTGGACCTGGATCGACGATGCGCCCTGGGGATTCGCGCCTTGTCACTATGGTCGCTGGGTGTACCGTCGCGAAGGCTGGGGCTGGGTGCCAGGCCCGGTGCACGGTCACCGGCCGATCTTCGCACCTGCGCTGGTCGCCTGGGTTGGTGCGCGTCCCGAGCGCTACACCGATCCGCGCCATTCGCCGCGGGTAGGCTGGGTGCCGTTGGGTTACAACGAAGTGTACCGGCCACCGTATCACGCCAGCCGCAACTACCTGCAGAACGCGAACGCCAGCAACACCCATCTCGAGCGCGGTGTGTTGACGCGCGTGCTCGATCAGGTGCGCGACGACGATGCGCACGACGGCCAGCGTGGACAACACCACTACATGCATCAGGACGTGCCGGGCGCCGTGACCACGGTATCGCGCGATACGTTCGTATCCGCACGCCCGGTGGGGCGCAACTTCCTCAAGCCTAACGCCGATGAACTGAGCGGCGCCACTGTGCACACCGGGCCGATCGACATCAAGCCAGGCGAACACAGCTACGGGCGCGAACTGGCGCGTGACCGCCCGGTCTCGCGGCCCGAGCGCGCGCTCTTTGAGCGGCCGGTGATGTCTTCGAACCCTGAGGAGCATCTACGCGCCGCGCCAGTGCGCGTGCCGGGCACGATGTCGCATCGGCGCCTTGAAGTGTCGGAGCCGGCGCCGCGTGCGCCTGATCGACCGGCAGTGAATATGCCCGGCGCGGGCGCCGCCAATGCCCCCGCCGCCAATGCCCCCAATGCGTCGCGCGGCAACGCTTCCGGCGCCTACTCTGTTGAGCGACAGGTCGAGCGCGCGCCGCGCAATCCGCCTATCCAGCAGCAGTCGCCGCCGCCACGTCCCACGTATACACCGCCGCCCGCGCCGCCAGCGCAGCATACGGAGCACGCGTCTGCGCCGCCGCAGTCATCGCCGCCGCCCGCGCACACGCACACGGAGCATAACGATCGCGCCGATCACGTCCGCGATCGCTAGCGCCGCGGATCTTCGCGGGTCAGCGCGTCGGCCGGGTGGCGGCGCGCCAAGCCTCGCGATCGATCGCGTAGATCACATTGGTGTTGGCGGTCTCGCCGTAGTAGCTGATTGGCGCTGAGCCGATATACACACCGCCCAGCCGTTCCATCGCGATGCGCGAGCGCCGGTTGTTCTCGCCCACATGGAAGATCACGCGCTGCAGATGCCCGAAAGCATGATCCAGCATCAGCGCCTTCATCGCCTGATTGCCGCCGCCGCCCCAGCAGCGTCGCGCCAGGAAGGTATAGCCGATGGCCACGGTGCCGGCTGCCTGGTCGAGTTCGTAGTACCGGGTGCAGCCGATCACTTCGTCCGATGAGGTGTCGCTCACGAGGAATGCACCCGCCGATTGCATCGCGCCCTGAAAGTAGGTGCTGAATACCTCGTGGCGATGGCGATCGCGGTTCGGATGCTGTTGCCAGATCAGCGGGTCGCTGGCTACCGCATAGAGCGCGGGAAAATCCTCGGCCCGGAGCGGGCGCAGGCGCACGATCGCGTCATCAAGGCTGGGCTGCAGGTCGAAGCTCATCGTGCCGCCGCGAGCACTAAGGCTTGCTTGCGGCGGCGTACAGCGGCAGCACGCGCGGCAGCAGCGCCTGCAGATCGGCCTGGCGTGTACTGCTGGAAGGGTGCGTGCTCAGGAATGCCGGCGTGCCGCCGCCACCGCTGGCCTGGCCCATCTTCTGCCACAGCGTCAGCGCAGCGTGCGGGTCGTAGCCGGCGCGCGCCATCAGTTCGAGTCCGACACGATCCGCTTCCGATTCCTGTATGCGGCTGCGCGGCAGGCCGAAGGTGACCTGCGTGATCATGCCGGCGAGCTGTACGCCTGAGTTGCCGATGCCAGTCAGCGCGCCCAGCGCACCAAGACCGAGCTGCTCGGCGTAGGCGCGCGAGACTGCTTCGCGGCTGTGTTCACGCAGCGCGTGCCCCATTTCGTGGCCGATGACGGTGGCGAGTTCGGCGTCGCTGAGTTTCAGCTTATCGATCAGCCCCGAATACACCATGATCTTGCCGCCCGGCATGCAATAGGCGTTGAGTTCGTTCGTGGTCTGGACGTTGACGTCCCAGGCCCAGTTGGCGGCGTCGGGCCGGAACACCGGGGTCTGCTTGATCAGCCGCTCGGCGATGCTGCGCACGCGCCGCGCCTGAGCGGCATCGGTATTGAGCTGGCCTTTGTCGCGCGCCTTGCCCAGCTCTTCGGCATAGGATTTCAACGCACCCTGTTCGACATCGGCTTCGGAAACCAGCATCACCTGTTTGCGGTCGACGCCCACCGCGCCCGGTGCGGTGGTGCGCACCGATTCGCAGCCGGCCAGCAGCAGCGACGCCGATGCCATAGCAAGAATGAGGTATTTCATACAGACATCATAACTGCTGCATGACAAGAGTTTCATCCTCTGGAATCCGTCGCCCGACTAGGATACGGGTCTGCCCGGGTGCCGCAGTGGCGCGTCGGGAGTACCAACCAATTCAGGAGCAGGGTATGAAGATGTCCCGCAGTATTCTCGGACTCAGCGTCGGCATGATGGCCGCGCTGGTAGTTCAGGCGCAGGCGCCGGCGGCGGCGCCGGCTGGCACGACCGGCATGTGCAAGGATGGCAGTTTTTATGCCGGCGCCAGCAAGCAGGGCGCGTGTCGTGGACACAAGGGCGTGAAAGAATGGTACGGCACCAATGCTGCGGCACCGGCACCGGCAGCGGCCGCCACGGCTGCTACGCCCGCCAAGATGGCTGCCGGGCCCGCGCCCAGCGGCGCGACTGGCCAATGCAAGGACGGTAGCTATTACAGCGGCGCATCCAAGAAGGGTGCTTGCCGCGGTCATAAAGGCGTGCAGGAGTGGTACGGCTCCGCTACTGCCGCTGCGCCCGCTGCTGCTGCCGCTCCGGCCAGCGCGCCGCGTCCGGCCGCGGCACCGGCGCCTGCCGCCGCCGCGGCTGCGCCCGTGGCCGCAGCACCACGCTATACGCCTCCGGTGACTGCTGCCCCGGGCGGTGGCGCGGGCCAGGTGTGGGTCAACACCAAGTCCAAGGTCTATCACTGCCAGGGTGACTTCAACTACGGCAAGACCAAGGAAGGCGAGTACATGACGGAAGCTGCTGCCAAGGCGGCCGGCGATCGTCCGGCGCGCGGCAAGGCCTGCCAGTAGTCGATTTCAGCCTCGCCAGTACCGCTATAAGGCGGTGCTGGCGGGTGCTGACCAGGCGGTGCGGGTCGCTGCGAATTCCGGCAGTGCCGCGCAGCGCCCCACCAGTGCTCTCAAAGCCGGGAAGCGTTCCGCGCCCGCGGCCAGCGCGACCGCGCCATTCAGGAATGTGAGCGCACTGCTCACGCTGATATCGGCCTGCGTCATACGTTCGCTCACCAGCCATTTGCCGTTGCTGGCCGCGCTTGCGCTTGCGCGTGCGCCGCGCCCGATTGCATCATGAGCCATGGAAAACTTGATCAGCACCGCCGCGCTGGCCGCCGAACTGGGTGCGGCCGACCTGGTGGTCTGCGATGCCACGCTCTACCTGCCCGGTGATGCGCGCGTGGCGCGCACGCTGTACGCCGCAGCGCATATTCCCGGCGCGCGCTATTTCGATCTGAATACGATTGCCGATATCGACAGCGGCTTGCCGCACATGGTGCCG
>JAYUZE010000137.1:0-4975 GCA_043752035.1 Gammaproteobacteria bacterium | reverse complement strand
GGCCGGCGAACGCCTCGTAGTCGACCGCACATGCATTGTCGATGGCGACGGCCAGATTGGCAGCGGCCGTCGGGGGCAGCGGTTGCTCTGCCCCTCGGGCATTCAGCAGCAGTTTCAGATCGAATACATTGCTCGATTGAACCTCCTCGCGCAGCGCCAAGGCCGACACCTTCTGGGCAAACGCCGCGTGCACGGAGTAGTGCTGTCCGATCACAGGATAAAGGCGGTACGTCCGGATGATCCCATCGTCCACGGATTCAGTGGCTTTCTCGCCATCCAGGCCACGCCGCGAGAATTCGATCTTTGTCGGCACTTCGGTACCAGATTCCATGATGCGCAGGGTTAGCTTCCAGCGCTGCGTCGTCTCGGTCTGCTTGGGCAACGACGTCCTGACTATCTCGATTCCTTGTGTCCGGAGCGTCTGTGCGAATGACGGCGATTCGAGCACGTGACTGACGTTGCTCCCGAGAGTACTGACGGACAGGGTCCGAATGTCGAGGTGTATGTCTTCCGAGTAGCGGATGCTTTTGAGGAAGAACCGTAGATTGCATCCGCCCGTTAGTGCGAACAGGGCTTGTCCACGCGCGCGCCGAACGCCCGCAGGAACAGCAGGTGAAAGATCTCGATGGTTTGGCGCTCATTCCACCTGTAATTCACATTACGCAAAATCGACACAGGTGTCGACTGCCAGTAATGTGAAAGGGTCGGCCATTCGGAATTTCGTGAGTTCTGCGCCGCTACGTCTCCTCAGCAAGCAGTAAACTCCCTGGAATTCGCAGCAATACTCCAGCAACGTCACAAGTGGAAAACGCTATAAAAACAGGTATTTCAGTTGGGAAAGGCAGCGATTTGATTGATCGCCGCATCTCGGTCGCCCCGATGATGGACTGGACCGACCGCCACTGCCGCTACTTCCTGCGTGGCTTCTCGCCGCGCGTGCTGCTCTACACCGAAATGACCACTGCCGAGGCGCTGTTGCGCGGCGCGGCTGCGCGCTTGCTGCATTTCGACCCGGCCGAGCAGCCCGTAGCCCTGCAGCTCGGCGGCAGCGAACCGGCGCGCCTGGCGGCAGCGGCACGGCTCGGTGAGGCTGCGGGCTACCGCGAGATCAATCTCAACTGTGGCTGCCCCAGCGATCGGGTGCACGCCGGCGCATTTGGTGCCTGCCTGATGGCCGAGCCGCAGCGCGTGGCCGAGTGCGTCAGCGCGATGCGCGCTGCGGTCGCTATTCCGGTCACCGTGAAAATGCGTATCGGCATTATCGCGGGCGGCAGCGCCGAGCGTCCGCTGCGCACGCGCCTGCAGGACTACGCCGAGAGCGATTTTGAGCGGCTGGTGGATTTCACGACGGCGGTCAGTGCCGCCGGCTGCGGCGTGTTCGTCGTGCATGCGCGTCAGGCGGTACTGGGCGGTCTATCGCCGAAGGAGAATCGCGAAGTGCCGCCGCTCCGCCCGGATATCGTGCAGCGTCTGGTGGCGAGCTTTCCATTATTGCAGTTCGTGCTCAACGGCGGTCTGCGCACCGTTGAGCAGGCGCGCTTAAGTCTGCAATGGAGCGCGGGCGTGATGCTGGGTCGTGAGGCCTACCATCGTCCGTACATACTCAGTGAACTGCACCAGACCCTATATGATGACGGCTGGCAACGACCGGCCGAGAGCGCGCTGCTCGATCGCATGGCCGACTATGCCGAGCGCGAACTGGCCGCCGGCGAGCCACTGGCTGCGATCACGCGCCATATGTTCGGGCTTTACGCCGGTCAGCCCGGTGCGCGTGCCTATCGTCAGCGGCTGTCGCTCGGAGTGCGTGAGGTGGGTGCCGGGGCGGCATTGCTGCGCGTCCACTGAGGCGGCCGTGTTGAGAGTGCCCGATCAGGCCGCAGGCTAGGCGGACGGAGGCGCAAGTCGATGGTCAGGGAGGTACTCTTGCGTATAATCATCAGCTTGCTCCCATCTTATGTGAATCAGGGTGTCAATCTGGGAGCCTGAGCGCCGAGGCGCCATTCAGAGCATGGTCAAGGATATCGAGCTGGCGATCCTGTTTGCCGACGTGGTCGGCTCCACCAAGCTGTTCGAAGAGCTGGGGGACCAGCGCGCGCGCGCGATGGTGGCGATCTGCATCGATGTGATGCGCACCGCGACCGAGCAGCACCATGGCGCGGTCATCAAGACCATCGGCGATGAGGTGATGGCCACGTTTCCCATTGCCGACGACGCACTCAATGCCGCCGGCCAGATGCAGAAGCAGATCAATGCCCACTCCGAACTGAAGAACGAGGGCCATGCGGTGGCGATCCGCATCGGTTGCCACTTTGGGCCGGTGGTGCTCGAGGCGCGCGATGTCTTTGGCGCCAGCGTGCACACCGCCAATCGCATGACCAGCCAGGCCAAGGCCGGACAGATCATCACCACCGCGGCCACGGTCGAGCGACTCTCGCCCGAGTGGCGCGCCTCGGTGCGGCAGATCGATGTTGCCACCATTCGCGGCCAGGGGGGCGAGGTGGCGCTCTACGAGGTGCTGTGGCAGACCGAGGATGTCACCAGCATGCTGCCGGCGATCGCCCTCAATTCGCAGGACCGGCGTCGTACGCTGCGCCTGCGCCTGCGCATCGGTGATCGCGAGGTGGTTGTCGATCATGATCATGTACAGACGGTCATCGGCCGCGCCGACGAGTGCGACCTGATCGTACGCGGCAACCTGATTTCACGTCTGCACGCACGCGTCGATTTCAATCGCAACCGCTTCGTGCTTACCGATCAGAGTACCAACGGCACCTTCTTGCTGATGCAGGGCCAGGAAGAGGCCTTCGTACGGCGCGACAGCGTGGCCATCAAGGGCGAAGGCATGATCGGGCTCGGCAAGGTGCCGACCGCCGAAGATGCGCAGACCATTCGCTTCG
Source organism: Gammaproteobacteria bacterium (assembly GCA_043752035.1). Lineage (GTDB taxonomy): Bacteria > Pseudomonadota > Gammaproteobacteria > Steroidobacterales > Steroidobacteraceae > FEN-1191. The sequence goes on along the minus strand of JAYUZE010000137.1, from coordinate 2,078 downwards.
TTTGCGAAGAAAACTGAATCGAGGTCCGGCGCCTCGCACCCCGATGCTGCGGGGCAGGTGTTACAGCCGCTGCAGCACAGCTTCGAGTTCGGCGTAGAGCGCTGCCGGCGTGCGCGGCCCCAATGATTGCAGGTAGCTGCGCACACTGAGCAGTTCGGCACGCAGCGCAGGGGCTGACACTTGCGTGAGTTCGTCCTGCACCAAGGCGCTGAGATTCAGGCCTGCGAGCTGCAGGTCCTGCGGGCGCGGCAGCAGGCCAATCGCACCATCTTGCGCGCCGCCGCGTCCGGCACAGCGCTCGAGAATCCAAGCCAGCACCCTGAGGTTCTCGCCGAACCCCGGCCAGAGGTATTTGCCCGCGCCATCCTGACGGAACCAGTTGACGTGAAAGATGCGTGGTGCGCGGCTCAAGGCCGCGCCGACGCGCAGCCAGTGTTCAAAGTAGTCGCCAAAGTCGTAGCCGCAGAAGGGCTTCATCGCCATCGGGTCGCGCCGGACCACGCCCACTTCGCCTTCGGCGGCGGCGGTGGTTTCGGAAGCCACCGAGGCGGCCACCAGCACGCCGTGGCGCCAGCTGCGCGCCTCGTAGACCAGCGGCGCCAGCTCGCGCCGGCGGCCCCCAAAAATCAGCGCCGATATCGGTACCCCACCCGGGTTTTCGGCGGCCGTGGTGTAGCCAGGATTTTGCGTGGCGGCCACGGTAAATCGGGAATTGGGGTGTGCGGCGGGTCCGTTGGCGGCAGCGAAAGGTCGACCTAGCCAGTCGAACGCCGGCATATTTTTCTTGCGACCTTCCCACCAGGGTTCGTTGTCGGCCGTGAGCGCCACATTGGTAAACAGCGTGTTGCGATGGATCATGTCGAAGGCGTTGCGGTTGGTGGCGCGATTGGTGCCGGGCACTACTCCAAAGTATCCCGACTCGGGATTGATCGCCCACAACCGTCCGTCGGCACCGGGATGGAGCCAGGCGATGTCATCGCCGATCGTGAACACCTTCCAGCCTGGCATCGATTCAGGCGGAATCAACATCGCGAGGTTGGTCTTGCCGCAGGCGGAAGGAAAGGCTGCGGCGACGTAGTGCGTCTCGCCCGCAGGGTTCTGCAGGCCGACGATCAGCATGTGCTCGGCCAGCCACCCCTCGCTGCGTGCCTGCCAGCTGGCGATGCGCAAGGCATGGCATTTCTTGCCCAGCAACGCATTGCCGCCATAGCCGGAACCGAAGCTCTCGATCGCCAGTTCCTCAGGGTAATGCATGATGAAACGGCGCGCGGGGTCCAGATCGCCAGTCGAGTGCAGGCCGCGCACGAACTGACCGTCGGCGGCGATGCGTTCGAGCGCCGGCCGTCCCATGCGCGTCATGATCGCCATGTTCAGCACGACGTAGGCGCTATCGGTGATTTCGATGCCGCACCGGGCCAAAGGCGAATCGATCGGACCCATGCAATAAGGCACCACATAGAGGGTGCGACCCTTCATGCACCCCGCAAACAGCGCATCCATTTGAGCGTGGGCTTCGGTAGGATCGATCCAGTGATTATTCGGGCCGGCATCCTCCCGATTCTTGGTGCACACGAAGGTGAGGTGTTCGACACGGGCGACATCGGAGGGGTGGGAGCGGGATAACATGCAGCCCGGAAAGCTCTCCTGGTTCAGAGGCAGCAGCTGCTTGGCCGCGATCAGTTGTCGCTGCAAGGACTTGAACTCCGATTCGCTGCCGTCGCACCAGTACACCCGGTCGGGCTGGGTGAGTGTGGCAACCTCGTTGACCCATGCCGAAACTTCTTTATTCAACGAAGCAAGCGTGGTGACGTGTTGAGGGGCGGTAGCCATGGCGATCCTTCCGAACGAGGCGTTATTAGAGCGCGGAGAATGACAGATGGCCAGGCGCGCCGCCAATTCGCGTTGCGCGGCGCACCGTGCGAGCGCGCCGTCGTGGCTCAAAAATGTTAATATAATTTTTTGAAACACGATATAAGTAATTGATTATGAACAAGTACAAACAAATAGGGATAGGCCTTGCGATCATCGCGGCGATGATTTCGCTGCCGCGGTCCGCCGCCGCGGATGCGCTCGTTATT
>JAYUZE010000136.1:0-16286 GCA_043752035.1 Gammaproteobacteria bacterium | reverse complement strand
TCACCGAAGAACTGGCCCTTGTTGAGGTAGGCCAGCACCATCTCGTTGCCTTCCTCATCTTCGATCATGACTTCGACCGAGCCACTGATCACGTAGTACAAGACATCCGGCAGGTCGCCGGCGTGGATCAGCACCGTTTTCGACGGCACGGTGCGTACCCGGCAGTAACTCAAGAAGCGGTTGATTGCCGGAATGTCGCTCAGCGGTCTGACATTCTCTTCCATAGCGCGGCTGCTTTGTTCCTGTGACATGTTGCTCATCCCTAGCTTTTTATACATAAGTCGCGCTGGCTGCAACAAATTTATCAATCGCTCACAGCCAGTACGCGGTCCGGGTCATCAGCTTCGAGGTCAGTTTCATGGCGCCACGCACGAGCAGCGGCAGCTCCACGGCGCCTGCGGCTTGTGCTGCAGCGGCGTGTCCAGCCTCTTCGCGTTGCATGGTTTCGACGATGCGGCGACTGCGCGCATCGTCTTTGGGCAGCTGTTGCAGATGAACTTCGAGATGCCCCTCGACCTGGCGCTCGGTCTCGGTGACGAAGCCTAAGCTCAGCGGATCGCTGATCGCCGCAGCTGCGGCACCAATCGCGAACGAGCCCGCATACCAGAGCGGATTGAGGAGGCTGCGGTGCGAGCCCAATTCGCCCAGGCGCTGCTCGCACCAGGCCAGGTGATCGCCTTCCTCGGCTGCGGCCCGCAGCAGGAACTCGCGCGTGGATCCGGAGCGCGCCAGCAGGGCCTGACCGTGATAGAGCGCCTGGGCGGCAATCTCGCCGGCGTGGTTGACCCGCATCAGGCCCGCCGCGTGGCGCCGCGCGGCCTCCTCCAGCGGGGCGTCGGCGGGCAGGTCGGGTACCGTCCGGCCCATGGGGGCCGGGGCAAACACCGCCCGCAGGCCGTTATCCACAGCCTGCAGCAGGAGTTCGAGGGAGGGGACACGCTCCATGTCTCATTATATGTCCGCCCCGGGGGGTCTGGGCCTGCCCTGAGGGCCGGCCGTACCCCGTTTCACGCAGTTTTGCAAAGCAGGGGGGGCTTGAGTACACTTTCGCGCCTTTTTTCCCAAGGACGCCCCTGGCTCACTGGCAGCCCGACCGGCTGGCAGGCGGGCTCTAGAGGTTCAGGTTGGAGTTTCAAGCATCATGAAGACGGTATTCGCCAATGCGGCGACGGTACGTGGCGACTGGTTCGTGGTCGATGCGAGCGGCAAGACGCTCGGTCGCCTGGCCACGCAGATTGCCCATCGCCTCAAGGGCAAGCACAAGGCCGACTACAGCCCGCACGTGAACATGGGCGATCACATTGTGGTGCTGCACGCCGAGAAGATTGCCGTCACCGGCAACAAGCTGGAAGACAAGATGTATCACCAGCACACCGGCTACCTGGGAAATCTGAAAAGCATCGCGCTCGGCAAGTTGCTCAAGGAGCATCCAGAGCGCGCGCTGCAGTTCGCAATCAAGGGCATGCTGCCGAAGAACACGCTGGGCCGGAACATGTTCCGCAAGCTCCATGTGTTTGCCGGCGACCAGCACCCGCATAGCGCCCAACAGCCGAAACCACTCGCTTTATAAAGCACCAGGATCAGTACCATGGCAGCTTCAGTGAACTACGGCACCGGCCGGCGCAAATCCTCGACGGCGCGCGTGCACCTGCAGAACGGCACCGGCCGAATTACCGTCAACGAGCGTCCGCTCGATGAGTTTTTCGGCCGCGAAACCGGCCGCATGATCGTGCGCCAGCCGCTCGAGCTGGTGCAGCTCACCGGCAAGTTCGACATTCAGGTGCAGGTGGCCGGCGGCGGCATCACCGGTCAGGCCGGCGCGATCCGCCACGGCATCGCCCGCGCCCTGATCAAGTACGACGAGACGCTGCGCCAGCCGCTGCGCAAAGCCGGCTTCGTAACCCGTGATGCGCGCGAAGTGGAACGCAAGAAGGTCGGACGGCGCAAGGCCCGCCGCGGCCCGCAGTACTCCAAGCGGTAAATTCCCGGGGGGCGGAATCACCAGCCGGTGATGCCGCCCCAGCAGGTGCCTGCCGAATCGGGTGGGGGATCGTCTAGTGGTAGGACCGCGGACTCTGACTCCGCTAACCTAGGTTCGAATCCTAGTCCCCCAGCCAACTTTCCTTCTGCACCGCGAACGATTGCCGTGCGCGGTATCAAGAATCCACAACAGACAGTGCCGGCGCACTGCCTGGAGTGATTGATCCCGGGCAGTGCACCCCCACCATGTGCGCTTGATTGTCGAGACCGCAAATCGAGGTCGGAGCCTCCATGGACGGATTCACGGCGTTCCCGAAAACCGAATGGCCAATCCGCGCCCGCGCCAGCGCAGTCTTGATTCTTAGATCGTCCGCACGCCCGAGTCTGTGCCTACGACCAGCACGTCAGCGGGTCGAGTCGCAAACAACCCCACCGTCACCACGCCCGCGATCTGGTTAATCGCCGTCTCCAGCGCGCACGGTTCCGCGATGGCAAGGTCGTGCACGTCGATTACGTGATTGCCGTTGTCGGTGATGGTGCCGTGGCGCCAGACTGCGCGGCCGCCCAGCTTGCCGAGCTCCCGGGTTACGAGCGCGCGTGCCATCGGGATCACTTCCACAGGCAGCGGGAAGCGGCCGAGCACCTCGACCAGCTTGCTGTCATCGATGATGCAGACGAAGCGTCGGGCGGCGGCGGCGACGATCTTCTCGCGCGTCAGTGCCGCGCCCCCGCCTTTGATCAGTTCACGCCTGGGGCTGGCCTCGTCGGCGCCATCGATATAAATATCCAGGTCATCGACCTCATTGAGGTCGAGCAGCGGTATTCCGAGGGATCGCAGCCGGGTGCTGGAGGCTTCGGAGCTGGAGACCGCACCACGCAGGCTGCTCTTCCACGGAGCCAGCAGATCGATCAGGGCATTGACCGTCGAGCCGGTGCCGACTCCGAGCACGCTGCCGGCATTGATGTATTTCAAGGCCGCCTCGGCGGCCCGCAGTTTTTTCTCGATTGCTGAAAGTGCCATGTTTTCCAGCCTTTCTAAACGACTGTGCCCGCTTACGCGGGCACAGTCTCAGCTTTGAATCAGGCGAGCGGGAATTGCTTCCTGCCCGCCGCGAAGTAAAGGCCTTACTTCTTTTTCGCAGCTTTCTTCTTGGCCTTCTTCTTTGCTTTAGCCATGAGAGATCTCCATATCAGGTTAGTCCGGGGTCCGAGTATATACACGAGACATAAAAAAACAAGCGAGCAAGTGGCAGTGAGGGCGATGTGAACTCATTCACACTCACTCGAGAGTGAGGATGAACTGCCAGTGAGCGTCGCTCACCGGTGTCACTGAGAGGCGGTTACCGCGTCGGAGCAACAGCATGCCGAGCAGTTTGTTGTCTGCATGCGCGCGCAGTTCATCGAGCGTGATGATGCGCTTGAGTCGACGCTGCAGGCGCACATCGATGGCGAACCAGCGTGGTGCGGCCGGATCGCTGCTCGCATCGAAATGCGCATTGCGTCGCTGGAATGCACTCGGATCGGCGTACGCGGCGCGTACCACGGTGGCAATGCCGGCAATGCCAGGCTGCGCGCAGCTCGAGTGATAGATGAAGGCCAGGTCAGCGCGCCGCACCTCATCGCGCAAGTAGTTGCGGGCCTGGTAATTGCGCACCCCATCCCAAGGCGCGGTGCGGCGCGGGCGCCTGGCGAGGTGTTCGATGCCGAAAGTGTCCGGTTCAGTCTTGAGCAGCCAGTAACCCATCGGTATTCACTCCCGCTGGCAGTAGTGCAGCCCCAGCTCGCTGATCACGGCATCGAGCGGCACGTCGTGAGCTGCGGCATTGATACGTTCCACGCGCTGGCATTCGAACGCCACGCCTACCAGCAATGGGCGTGGCTGCAGCGCCGGCGCGCGCGCGCCGGGCAGTCGCTGCGGCAGTCGCTCGGGCAGGCGCGCACCCAGCAAACGGTCGTAGTAGCCGGCGCCATTGCCGATGCGAAAGCCTGCGGCATCGAAGCCGACCATCGGAATCAGCACCAGGTCGAGCTGGCGCACATCCAGCACCGACGTGCCGTGCGGTTCGCCGATGCCGAGGCGATTGCGGGGCATGGGGCGGCCAAAATCGCGCCGGAAATCCATGGTATAGCGAGCGAAGTTCGAAATGGTCGGCAGGTAGAGGCGGCAGCCGCGGCGCAGCGCCAGCGCGCGCAGGCCGGTGCTGGGCACTTCGCTGCCGAAGTGTGCGTACATGCCGACCGCAGCGCCGCGGCGCAGCTGCGGCAGGCGCGCGACCGTGGCTTCGATGCGCTGGCTGAGCGCCAGTCGCCGCCACAGCGGCAGCGCATTGCGACGCGCACGCAGCTCGCGCCGCAGCTGGCGGCGCTCCTGGCGTAGCACATTGGTAGTGTCAGTCACAGCGCGGCTGGCAGGAATAAGGCGTCACCCGTAGATGCCGATGCAGACCGTCGCTCTCGAACCAGAGCAACAGGTGGGACGTCCTGCAGCAGGTAAGGCTTTCTGCCCGGGGCAGACCTGCACAATGCTGCCGACAAGGAAAAATCCCGAGGGTGTTTCAATTAGGGTCGAGAAGTAACCCGGCCCGCTGTCGAACACCACAGGCGACGCAGGAGCAACTCTACACTAAAGATCGAGTTGCTGTCCCTTCTGAAGGGCGGTTTCGACGCGCTCGCGCAACTGGCGTACACGCGTGCCGGTTTCCGTCTGCGAAGCGTGATCCCGATCACGCAGGCGCAGCAATTCATTGGCAATATTAAGGGCTGCCATCACCGCAATGCGATCGGCGCCGACCACCTTGCCGGTATCGCGGATCTCCTTCATGCGGGTGTTGAGAAACGCAGCGCTGTCGATCAGGTCGCTGCGTTCATCGCCCGGGCAGGCAATGAAGTAATCCTTGTCGAGGATGCGGACGCTGACGCGGGTGGCGTCACTGTCGCCAGCGGCTTTCACCGGCTGCACGCGCGCTGGCTGCTCACGCGCTGCGTTCCATGGCCTTAAGGCGCCCGATCATCGCTTCGACGCGGGCGCGCACCTGTTCGCTGCGGTTCATTACCGTGGTCTTTTCCGCTGCCAGCGTGTCCTGGCGGGCGCGCAGCGCACGATTTTCATCCTTGAGGCGCAGCAGCGTGGTGACCAGTTCATCGACGCGTTTTTCCAGGCGCCGGAGTTCGATGTCCACTGAAGCGGTGCGGTTGCTGTCATTCATACGAAAACTATAGTTCCGCGCGCGCAGCGCGGTCAATCGAAATACGCAGCGGCGGTGGCTTGGACGACGCGGAAAGTTGCGTCCGACCAGTCCCGGGCCCTACCATTCGGCCGCAATGGCCCATGATCCGGACCCGCAGTGCACAGCCACCACAATTACACCGACATCCAGCGCCATTTGTCAGAATCCCGCGCACTGACCGATGCCGCCGAGGCGCACGGTACCTTGAGCGGTGCCCTGTGCGCGGCCGGCAGCTACCGGCTCGAAGACTGGCTGGCGGAAATCCTGCCGGAAGACGCCCTCGGCGACAGCGCCGACGAATTGCTGCAGGCGCTGTATGAGAGTACTCGCGCGGCACTGACCGGCACGCTGATGCAGTTCGAGCTGGTGCTGCCCGACGATTCCCAGCCGCTGGCGCAGCGCACTGAGGCGCTGACCCTGTGGTGCAACGGCTTCATCTACGGGCTGGGCATGAGCGGTGCCGATGACCCGCAGAGACTCCCCGGCGATGCCGGTGAAATCGTGCGCGACCTGCGCCAGATCATGTGCGCCGGGGTCGAAGTGCGTGACGGGCCCGAAGCCAATGAAAGCGCGCTGACCGAGCTGATCGAATTCGTGCGTGTCGGTGTGCAGGTGATCTTCGAAGACCTGAGCGCACTGCGTTCGCCCGGCACCGTGCCGGCGGCCGCGACGCCGCACGGCAGTGCCCCGGGGCAGTCCCCGGGCCGTCTACATTGAACTGGAACACCCTACGATGAAGAAACCCATGGACGAGGAATTCGCCCGCCGCCGCCGTCAGCTGATGCGCCTCATGGGGCGCGAGGCGATCGCCATCCTGCCGGCCGCGCCCATGCGCACGCGCAACAACGATGTGCACTACGGCTACCGCCAGGACAGCGACTTTCACTACCTGAGCGGCTTTCCCGAGCCGGAAGCGGTGGTGGCACTGATTCCGGGCCGTCCGCAGGGCGAATACGTGATGTTCGTGCGCGAGCGCAATGCCGAGCGCGAAATCTGGGACGGCAAGCGGGCCGGCCCCGAAGGCGCGCGCCGCCGGTACGGCGCCGACGATGCCTTTCCGATCAGCGATATCGATGAGATCCTGCCCGGGCTCATCGAGAGCCGCTCGCGCGTGTATCACACGATGGGCGTTTACCATGATTTCGACCAGCGCATCGTCAGCTGGGTGAACACGCTGCGTTCGCAGGCACGCTCGGGCGCACATCCGCCGCAGGAATTCGTGGCCCTCGATCACGTGCTGCACGACATGCGCCTGTTCAAGAGCCGGCGCGAGCTGGCGCTGATGCGCCGCTCGGGCCAGATCGCGGCCGGTGCGCACGTGCGCGCAATGAAATTCTGCCGCCCGGGTCGCAGCGAGTTCGAGGTGATGGCCGAACTGGTGCACGAGTTTGGGCGGCACGGCGCCGATACCTCTTACTACCCGATCGTCGGTGGCGGCGCCAATTCCTGCGTACTGCATTACAACGATAACAACCAGCCGCTCAAGGCGGGTGACCTGCTGCTGATCGACGCGGGCTGCGAGCATGAGTTCTACGCTTCGGACATCACGCGCACTTTCCCGGTCAGCGGGCGCTTCAGCCCGGAGCAGCGCGCGGTCTACAACGTGGTGCTGGCTGCTCAGCATGCCGCCTTTGCCAAGGTGCAGCCCGGCAATCACTGGAACGAACCGCATGATGCGGCGGTGCGCGCCATTACCCTGGGGCTGGTGCGTATCGGCCTGCTGAAGGGGCCCGTGAACAGCCTGATCCGCGATGGCGCCTACAAGCGCTTCTTCATGCACCGCACCGGCCACTGGCTCGGTATCGATGTGCACGATGTCGGCGACTACAAAGTGGGCGACGAGTGGCGCATCTTCGAGCCCGGGATGGTGCTGACGGTCGAGCCCGGTATCTACATTCCAGCCGGCAGCAAGGGCGTGCCCAAGGGCTTCTGGAACATCGGCATCCGCATTGAAGACGATGTGGCAGTGACCCGCGCGGGTTGCGAAGTGCTGACCGATGATGTGCCCACCAATGCCGATGCGATCGAGAAGTTGATGGCGGCTGCATGAGCGCCGGCGCGCCGACCCGCGTGGATGTCGCCATCGTCGGCGGCGGTATGGTCGGCGCCAGTGTGGCGCTGGCGCTGGCCGGTACGCGACTGCGGGTCGCGCTGATCGAGGCGGTGCGCGCCGATGCGGCGGAACAGCGCAGCTTCGATGATCGCACCACGGCGCTCGGCAATGGCAGCCGGCGCATTCTCGAGACCCTGGGCGTGTGGCCACTGCTGGCCGCACAGGCGGGGCCGGTCAGCGAGGTCCACGTGTCCGAGGCGGGCCGTTTTGGTGCCGCGAGACTGCGTGCCGGCGACCAGGGCCTCGAGGCGCTCGGATACCTGGTCTCCAACCGGCAGATCGGCGCCGCCTTGTGGCAACTGCTCTCGAAGCTTCCGGCCCTGCAGCTGCGCGTGCCGGCGCGTGTAGACGAAGTGCAGTTCGAACCCGGGTGCGTGCGGCTGCAGGTCGCGGCGGCGGCGACGCCGGCTGCGCCCGCGTCGAAGCCGGCTGCGGAGAGTATTGAAGCGCGCGTGGTGATCGCCGCCGATGGCGCACAGTCGCTGCTGGCGCGCTCGGCCGGCATCGCCAATGCGATCGAGGACTATCAGCAGGTCGCGCTGGTCGTGCATGTCAGCACCGACCGCGCCGCCGATGGTGTGGCCCACGAGCGCTTCACGCCCAGCGGGCCGCTCGCGGTGCTGCCGCTGCGCGATGGTCGCCACACAATCGTGTGGACGCTCGCGCCTGCACACGCGCAGGCCGTGCTGGCATTGGACGACGCGGCCTTCATCAGCGAACTGCAGCAGTGTTTTGGCTGGCGCATCGGTCGCATCCAGTCGGTTAGCGCGCGCGCCTCCTATCCCCTGCGGCTGTCGCGCGCCGGCACTATGCGCGGCCCGCGACTGGCGCTGGTGGGCAATGCGGCCCAGGCATTGCACCCGGTGGCGGGCCAGGGCTTCAATCTCGGCCTGCGCGACGCCGCGCTGCTGGCCGAGTTGCTGGCAGCGACTGCCGATCCGGGCGATCCGGCCGTGCTCGAAACCTATGAGCGTCGCCGCACCGCCGACCGGCGCGGCATGATTGGCTTTACCGATGGATTGGTGCGGCTCTTTGGCAGCGATCGCGCGGGTGTCGCCGCTGCGCGCAGCCTGGGCCTGCAGCTGTTCGATCTGTTGCCCGACGCCAAGCGCGCGCTGTCGGCACTGAGCTGGGGTTTTGGCGGCGATACGCCGCGCCTGATGCGCGGCCTGCAGCTGCGCGACGGTGGCGCGCCGTGAGGCCCGATTTCGATGTGGTGGTGATCGGTGCGGGTCCGGTGGGCGCCACCACCGCGAGCCTGCTGGCGCGCCACAGCGGCATAGAGCCGGCGCGCATCGCATTGCTGGCACCCGAGCTGGCGAACTTCGTGGCCGATGCAGTGCGTGGCGCCGCTGCGCCGGAGCTGCGCGTATCGGCGCTCTCGCGCGCCAGCGAGCAGATTCTCGGCGCGGCCGGTGCCTGGGAGCGGCTGGATCAGGCGCGCCTGTGTGCCTACGAGTGCATGCGCGTCTGGCATGCTTCCACACCCGCGGATGGACCCGAAGTGCTGTGCTTCGATGCCGCCGAGCTCGCCGAGCCCAACCTCGGGCATATCGCCGAGAATCGAGCGCTGTCGCTGGCAGCGTTGGCGGCGCTGCAGGAGGCGGGCGGCACGCTGCTCGCCAATCGCGCCACCGGCATGCACAGCGACGCCGAGCGTGTGCTGCTGCAATGCGAGCAGGGAACGCTGAGCACGCGCCTGGTGGTGGGCGCCGATGGCGCGCATTCGCAGGTACGTGAGTGGCTGGGCATCGGCGTCAGCAGTCACGACTATCGCCAGAGCGCGATTGTCGCCACCATCGCCACCGACAAACCGCACCAGCACACCGCCTGGCAACGCTTCCTCGCGAGCGGGCCGCTGGCACTGTTGCCGCTGTTCGATGGCTGCTGCTCGATCGTCTGGTCGGCGAGCAGCGCGCTGGCCGATGAGCTGGTGGCGCTGCCGGCAGCGGAATTCGCCGCGCGGCTCGATGAGGCCTGCGATCGTGTGCTGGGCCGCACGCGACTGTGCAGCGAGCGCCTGGCCGTGCCTTTGCAGCGACGCGTAGCACAACAGCTGATCGGAGCGCGCGCTGCGCTGCTGGGCGATGCGGCGCACGTGGTGCATCCGCTGGCCGGGCAGGGCGTCAACCTGGGCCTGCTCGATGCCGCAGCGCTTGCCGAAGCAGTGGCTGTTGCTGTGAGCGAGCGCGAGGATCCTGGCGCGACGCGCGTGCTGCGCAAATATGAGCAGGCGCGCCTCACGCATAATGCCTTGATGAGCACGGCACTGAGCGCCTTCAATGAACTGTTCTCGCGTGGCGCGGGTCCGCGCGGCTGGCTCGCCGGCCGGCTGCTGGGCTTGGCCGGCGCCAGGGGCGCGACGCGCCGCTGGTTTGCGCGTCGCGCACTGGGCCTCAGTGGCGAGCTGCCATGGCTGGCACGCGCGCGGTATTTGCCAAAGAGCGCCGCCTGATGAAACTGCTGCTGTGGCTGATCCTGCTGGTGCTGTGCTGGCCGTTGGCCTTGCTCGCACTGATAATCTGGCCGATAGTCTGGCTGATATCGCTGCCGCTGCGGGTGGTGGGTATCGCGCTTGAGGGCGTTTTCGCACTATTGCGTGCGATCATCATGCTGCCCGCGCGCCTGCTGGGCGCTGGCGGCGCGCCACGTTGAATGAGCGCGGCGCGCGGGAGACGGCAACAACTTAGGGGGTACAGCCATGTTACGCATCGATCGATTGCTGGTCAGTTCCTGGGTACTGCTGTTGCTCGCTGCGCTGACTGCGCCTGCGTTCGCCTCGGCCACCGGCAACAATGCTGCGCCCAGCAGTTCGCAGCCTGCCTACAGCGACGATGAAGTCATCAAGGCCGCCAACGATTTCTTCAAGAACGGCGCCGCCGACCTGGGCAAGGTGCTGGGCAAGGTGCTGCATGAAAAGGGACAGCCGGTCGCGATCATCCGCGGCGAGGAAGCCGGTGGTGCCATCGGTGTGGGCTTGCGCTACGGTCACGGCGACCTGATCTACAAGGGTGGCGCGGGCCGCAAGGTGTACTGGCAAGGTCCGTCCATCGGCTTCGACGTCGGCGGCAATGCCGTGAAAGTGTTTGCGCTGGTCTATGACCTGCCGACCGGCGAGCGGCTGTTCCGGCGCTTCCCGGGCGTGGAGGGGAGCCTCTATTTCGTCGGCGGCTTTGGCGTGAACTACGTGCAGGCCGACAAGATCGTGATTGCGCCGGTGCGCTTCGGCGTCGGCTGGCGGCAGGGCATCGCGATCAGCTACCTGCACTTCTCGCCGACCAAGCGCATCAATCCGTTCTGAAGTCCTGGAGTCCGCTATGGATAGCACCACCACAGGCGCCATGGTCGCGGGCAAAGCCGATCACCGGATGCCGCCAGGCATCCCGTTCATCGTTGCCAACGAGTTTGCCGAACGCTTCTGTTTCTACGGCATCAACGCGATCCTGTCGCTGTACATGGTGCAGTTCCTGCACTACGGCGATGCCAAGGCGACCAGCTGGCAGAGCCTGTTCAAGTTCGGCGCCTATTTCTTCCCGCTGGTGGGCGCGATCGTCTCCGATGTGTTCTGGGGAAAGTTTCGCACTATCATCAGTTTCTCGATGGTCTATGTGCTGGGCTGTTCGATCCTGGCGCTGGGCCCACCGAGCCCGACGACGCTGGCCGTAGGTCTGACGTTCATGGCATTCGGCACTGGGGGCATCAAGCCCTGCGTATCGACCAACGTGGGCGATCAGTTCACCAGCCGCAACCAGCACCTGATCGAGCGCGCCTTCAGCTATTTCTATTTCTCGATCAACCTGGGCTCGTCGATCTCGATCTGGTACTGCCCGGTGCTGCTCGACAAGTATGGTCCGAAGGCCGCCTTTGGCATGCCGGCGGCGATGATGGCAGTGGCGACGCTGGTGTTCTGGCTCGGGCGCAAGCGCTTCACGGTGGTGCCGCCGGCGGGCAAGGCCTGGTTGCGCGAAATCGTTGCGCCCGAAGGCCGGCGCCTGCTGTTGCGACTGCTGAGCCTGCTGATATTCATCGCCGGGTTCTGGGCGCTGTGGGAGCAGAGCAATGGCCAGACCTGGACATTGCAGGCGACCTCCGATCTGATGGACAAGACGCTGTGGCCCGGCTACCAGATTCTGGCCGCACAGATTCAGGTGGTGAACGGGCCGATGATCCTGGTGATGATTCCGATCTTCACCTTCTTTGTTTATCCCCTCGCCGGCCGGTTCGTCACCGTTACGCCGTTGCGCAAGATCTGCACCGGCATGTTTGTCTCGGCGCTGTCTTTCTTGATCATCGCTGGCATCGAAAGAAAGATTCAGAACGGCATCAGCGTCTCGGTGTGGTGGCAGATACTCGCCTACGTGGTGCTCTCGGCCTCCGAGGTGCTGCTGTCCATCACTGCCCTCGAATTCTTCTACAAGCAGGCGCCGCTGCGCATGAAGAGCTTCGTGATGGCACTCTATCTGTGCGCCATCGCGGTCGGCGATCTGACCACGGCGGTGGTGAACAAAGCCATGGTGCGCGAATTGCCGGGAAGCACGGCTATCGCCGGCAGCGAGACCTGGGTGAGCCTGCCGCCGACCCTGGGCCTGATCACCGGCCAGAAAGTCGATTTCGAGGATACCGGGTTGACGGTGCACACCGCAGATGGCAAGAGTGCGCCACTGGCCGGCACGTTCCTGATCGCGCAAGTCCAGGGCAACCGCGTGCGCCTGATGGATAACGATCATCGCCGCCCGGTCGTGAGCACGGGCGAGTGGAACAGCCAGCGCGCGGTGGTATCCACCTATCGGCTGGTCGGGCCTGAGTACTTCAACTTCTTCGCCTACATGATGGCTGCGATGGGCGTGATCTTCATCGGCGTGGCAATGGTGTATCGCGAGCGCACCTACGTGCGGGTGGCCGAAGTTCCAGCGCACTAGGCGGCATTGCCGTGGCCGTCAGCGCCCAGTTCAACGCCTTCGTGCTCGAGCTGTTGGGCGAGGTCGCGCCGGTAACAGCGCGGCGCATGTTTGGTGGCGTGGGGTACTACGCCGATGGCGTGTTCTTCGCGCTCGCCGATGATGACGAACTGTATTTCCGCGTCGATGAGCTCACGCGCCGCGCGTACGAACGCGCAGGTATGAAGGCTTTCAGCCCGATGGGTCCGGGCAGCAAATCGATGAGCTATTACACCGTGCCGCCGCGGCTGTACGACGATCTCGAGGGGTGGGCGGCGTGGACGCGCCGCGCGATCAGCGTCGCTCGGGCGGTACCGCGGAAGTGCGCACCAGCGCGAGCAGCGGCGGCTGCGAAGCGGAGTCGGCGGCGCGCGCGCTAGTCACTGCGCGCCGCAGCTGCGCTTCACCGGCGCTTACCAAGTCAATGCCGAGCCGGTCGGCCTGCTGCATCAGGCACAGGATCAGGTCGCCGAGTTCGAGTGCCGCAGCGTCTGGCTGCCAATGCTGTCGCTCCACCGCGAAACGACGCAGCAGCGCCTTGATCTGAGCTACAGCAATCGTGGGAGGATTGATCACGCGCAGTTCCTGAAATCCGTGCTGGTCACAGGCGGCTACATCCTTGTCGCTGTCCCGCGTGCTGCGGGGTGGCCCCATGTCCTTCTGGGGCGCTGCATTAGGCCTCAATGACTGTTGCATTGCAGCGCCACTTGCGCAGAATGCGAACTGCGTCGCATGCTCCGTGTTCGTGGCACCGCCGGTGACGCCGATACCGGCTGCATGGGAACGCCGAGCATGATTGCAGACAGGCATGAACTCTTCGAACGCCTCGGGCGTCACAGCGTGCAGCTGCTGGTGCTGGGCTCGGGCATGCTGTTCATGGTGCTGGTGGCCGGCTGGACCGTCGTGAAGATCATGACCTTGCTGCGGAGCGATCTCGCAGTGCGTGCAGCGTTGCTGGGCTTCGCACTGTTGCTGGTTTTCGGCGTGTGGTTACGCGTGATGAGCCTGAACTGGCAGGCGCTGCGCGGTGATGATGATAGCGTGGTCGAAGATACGCCGGTCACGCCGCCCGATGCCGATGAAGGTACGGGAATCTGGGGCGTGGGCGGGCCGGCGATGCGCGAGCCCGGCAATACCGGCACCTGGCCGCGGCGCATCGTCGACCGGCGCTACGACGAAAACGACGACTGACAGGCGGGCCCTGACCGACAGGCGAGCCCTAGTAGGCGGCGTCGATACGCTTGGCCAGGAACGGCCCCAGATCCAGATTCATGCCGCGCTCGTCGGCTTCCTGCCCCAGGTACTCCGAGACGATCATGTATTTGACGATGTCGCGAAACGTGGGGCCCCGATCGCTCACCCAATCTTCGAGACTGGCACGCGTGCGCCAGACGATGGCGCGCGCGCCGGCGGAGTCGAGTTTGATGCGGCGGGCGATGACGGCTGCATAGAGCTCATCGCCAGCGAGCGCCGGTTCCTGCTTGCGAACCGCATGAAAGGCCGCCAGCGATTCTGAACATACGCGGCCGGCGAACAGCCGCTCCTTGATGCGCTTGAGTTTGTCGGCGAGCAGTGTCCGCAGGCGCTGCGTCGGCGATTCAATCTTGTCGGCAGTATCCACAGCGGCTCCCGCAATCAGTAGTTGAATCATAACAACTATGCGGCAGGCCATGACAGCGCTGGACGGCGCTGTGGAGGGGAAATTCACGTGGTTGCGATCGCTATCCCGCTACCTGCCAAAAATCGGCGCGGCGCCTGAACCGGCAAACCGGCGCGTGGGTACCTACGGGCTCCAGCGCAAGCACATGCCCGCGGTCAGGTTCATGGCCGGCTGGCGCAAAGCGGGCGCGGTTTTCGGCGAGGGGGCACGAACCTTTAGTCCCGACTGCTTGCCATAACGCTGCAGCAGCAGCGCCAGAGGCTAAAATTGCCGTATTTTGCGAGCGGCATCTCGACGCTGTGTCAAATCGCGGCAGCGCCACTCCAGCCTCGCGCACATAGTGGACTCCAGCACCTCCAGGGAGCAAGAGTCCGACCATGGCTGCAATTCGCGTCTCGCGATTCTCCGGCGCCGCACTGCTGGTGGCGGCGGTACTGGAAGCTGGCCCTGCGGCAGCGGCCGACCGCTTTGGGCCGATCGCTCCACCCAGCAAGCAGTTCATGGTCTATGTCTCGCGCTCGCTCGGTGGGGCGGGGCGCCCGAGGTATGCCTACGGACTGAAATACGAACACACTTCGTCGGCGGCGATCGATGCCAGCACGCGCTTTGCCGCACCGCTCCGTCACCGCACACTGGTCGACCTGCAGTTCTCGCATCTTGCAACCGCGCGCCTGCAGCTGGGCACGCGCACCACCTGGGATATGGGTCTGCGCCACCTCGGGCCGACCTCCGAACTGGTCGATCCGCCCTGGCGGCCCGGCCTGATGACCTCGATCATCAAGCCCGGACTGCGGCTGCCGTAGGCAGCCGTCCCGGGTCGCCGCCCCGGGGCGCTGACTTTCACAATGACGGCTCGCAGCCGCGTGTAAACTGCGCCTCTCGCTGCAATTGTGGTTGCAGCCCTGGAGGCCGCGAGTCTGATGGAGCCCTCTGCCGAGCCACCCTACGTCGATCGGCCTGAAGTCGCCGAAACCTATGCCGATCAGGTGCGCCTGATCCATTTCGACGGTCAGACCATACGCATCGAACTCACTGTCGCGCGCCCGACGCTGGCCGGTCCCGACCGCGCCGCAATTGAGCTGCGCCCCGCGGCGCGACTGGTGCTGACCCCGCTCGCCGCGGTGACGCTGCAGGAGCAACTCACGCGCCTGATCGCCGCGCTCGAGGACAGCGGGGTCATCAAGCGCGTGGCGCCCGTGTCCGTGACCCGGCAGTAGTCGGCGGACCGTCACCGTGTGGAGTCCATGGAACGCCGCAACGACCTGATCAGCGGCACCTTGCTGCTCGCAACGGTCGCTGCGCTGCTGTTCGGCACCTACGCGGTGCTGCGCCCTTTTTTGCCGTCGATGATCTGGGCGGCGATCGTCGTGGTCGCAACCTGGCCGAGCCTGCTGCGCGTGCAGAAATTCTGCGGCGGCCGCCGCAAGCTGGCCGTGGCAGCGATGAGTACCTGCCTGTTTGCGGTGGTGCTCGCGCCCGTCACCCTGCTGCTGGGCACACTGGTGAGCCGCTTTCCGGAGCTGCGCGAACTTGGCACTCGCATACTCGCTGGCCCCTGGCCGGGTCCGCCAACCTGGTTGGTGCGCCTGCCTTATGGCACTACGCTCGGCGAACACTGGCAGCGCCTGGCATCGCAGAGTAGTTCCGACTGGGCCGAGTTCGTGAAGCCCTATGTGGGCAAGGTGGCGCTGTGGTTCAGCCAGCGCATCGGCACGCTGGGCGGTCTCACGCTGGAGTTCCTGCTGACGCTGGTGCTGGTGATCGTGTTCTACCTGCACGGTGAAGCCCTGGCGCGGTTGGTGAAGCGCGTGGCGCGCCGCATGGGCGGGCCGCGCGGCGAGGAGAGCGTGCAGCTCGCAGTGCAGGCGGCGCGCGCGGTGGCTGCAGGCGTGGTGCTCACGGCGCTGGGCCAGGCTGTGCTGAGCGGCTTCGGGCTGTGGGTAGTGGGCGCGCCGGCGGTCGGCATACTCACGTCGCTGATGTTCATGCTGTGCGTAATGCAGATCGGACCGCTGCCGGTGCTGGTCCCGGCGATCGTGTGGTTGTGCATCAACGGTTCGATAGGCTGGGGCGTGGCACTCGCGGTGTGGGCGGTCGGCATGTCGGTGGGCGACAGCCTGTTGCGCCCGTGGCTGATCCAGCGCGGGGCGCGCCTGCCGTTCATCCTGATCCTGGGCGGTGTGATCGGTGGCCTGCTGGCCTTCGGCGTCGCCGGCATATTCATCGGCCCGATACTGCTGGCAGTGCTCAAGCGGCTGCTCGAGCGCTGGGTGGCGGAACATGTCTGATGCCACCGAAGCAGGCGCGGCGCGCGCCGCGGCAGGTACGCTGCTGTGGTTCGCAGCCGCGCTGCTGGCGACGGCCTGCGG
>JAYUZE010000135.1:0-12079 GCA_043752035.1 Gammaproteobacteria bacterium | reverse complement strand
GCCTTTTCCTTGTGCTCTGCGGCCTTGGCCTTGGCCTCTTCCTTGGTCGAACCTGAGGTCACCGCGGCCTTGGCCTGATCACCCACCTGTTCGGTCTTCTCGACGGTCGCTTTGGCCGCTTCCTTGACGACAGTAGTTACCTGCGCATAAGCACCCGCAGACAGCGCCAGCGCCAGCGCGGAGAGCGTAAGGTTCAACTTCTTCATGACTTGCATTCCTTTGGTATTTGAATTGGATTAACATCCAGGATGAACAATTCCCCGACATAGAGGCAGCCACCCTGCCGCCCAAGAATACGGCAGGAGTACCGGGGATGGTCGCATGAAATTTGCTTCATGGTGGCGCGGTACTCCAGTTGTCGGGAATTGACGGCTGGCGGTCGCCCGCAGCGCACAGATTGACAACATCCCGGTGTCGGGCCTGGCCGAGCGCACGGCGGTGCGAGAAGCCGGCCGCTCGCCTCTGAGCTGTACCCGATTCGGTTGACACCCCCCTTCAGCACATTCCGGCAGCATTCTCGAACTCAACAGGGCTTAGGTAACTTAGCGTCGAGTGCCGACGACGCAGATTGTGGAACCTTTCGATGCACGCAAACACATCCGCCTTGGCCGTGTCTCTGGTTCGATAGTGTTGGTTGCTGGTGCTGCGCCGTCATCTGCGTACTCATGGATCAGCCGATGATGCGCCTGGAGAACACAGTCATCACCACCGCGACAAACAACCAGCCTTCCGCCGTCCACAGAGACGTGAAGTCAGCTGCCCACTTGCAGTTCGGCGCCATGGCCCCGAACTGCCGATCCAGCAATTTGGCGGCAATCGTGTGCTCGGGGCGAACCCCCGCGTCACACGGTCGACGTCGGCGTCCGGGCCGGGCCAACAGATCTGCGGTGCCCATCAGGCGCTGCGTCCGATGCACCCTGCAGCGATAACCCCAAGCCCGTAGATTGAAGGCGTGTTTTTGGGCGCAGACACGACGACGCAGTCGAATATTGCGGGTCCCAAATCCGCGGTTTCAATGGCCCCGTCTGTTGCAACCACATGACCGAGAAAGACCGTCGATCTCAGCAAGCGTGCGGCCAGGCCATCGGGCAAGTAGTAATGGTTGTTGATGCACGGGATTCGCCGGACCAATTCACCGCGCCGATTCAGCACCGCAAAAGCCGGTGCGCCGTCCGGCATGTTCGCCTCGCGGCGTACCGAAGGTCACCGGGCATCTTGAGATGGCGCGATCTGACACAGCAACAGCCCACCGCCCACAGCGATCCACGCTACTCTCAAACGCCTGCCTCGGTAAGCATGAGGTCGTAAAACGCACGTGCTCTGTCGTATAGTTGCGCTTCGGCCGCGCGCTCCGCCGGGCGAATGCGCAGTGATTTCTGGCTCCAGCAGCGATCGACGGCCTGACGACACCAGTCGATGCTGCGCTTCACCCGAATCGGTGCCCCAGCCACGCTAACCCAGATCGGATTCGTATGCGCCCCACCGCGGATGCGTAGCGCGATCCAGCAACTGCCCACTGGGGTGTATGTAAACTCCAGCCGTCGAATCGCTCCGTCGGCTTCGAGCGTACGCGCCTCGACCGGCAATCCATTGATCAGGAGTTCGACCGCGACCCGGCGGCTCTCGCCCAGACGCGAGCGCTCAAGGTGCCCGTAGGGCTTGTCCTGTGGGCCCAGATTACGCAAAGCCTCCGTTGCCGCGCTCACCTCAGGCTCCAGGCGCGCGACAGCGTCCACCTGCACGTTGAGCGGCTGCGCGCCGGAGAGTGTCAGGTCGGCGCCGCCGACGCCGGTGCTTTGGCGACCGACCACGACCACGAAGTCCAGCAGGTGCGCACGGCCGTCAGAGACGTAGGATCTTCCCGCCTTGAGGCCACGGCACCAGGCCTCATAGCTGAGCTCCCCGTCGATCCGGACGTAGCTGCGCCCCATCCCCACGGCTTCGTCGAAAATGCACGGCCAGTCGGTCTCTCCGGCGATGCGCGGGCGCAGGCCCGCATTTAGCGTGTGATCCCAGATATTCAGGTCAGCCGCGTCCGGCGTGTCGCAAACGCTGATGAAATCGACCAGGCCCTGCGTAACCGTGACGATGTAATCGTTCGCGCCGATGCCATCGAATGCCGGCATCAGCTCGTTCGGCAAATCGGTCGTGTCGACGACCAGTCCCCAGCCGGAATGCGCGTAGCCGGTGATCGCATTTTGCGATCGCGCCCAGCGCAGCACTGGCGCGTTTGAACTCGGCCACTGCTCAATGCGCTGCGCGCCCGGATATTCCATGGCCTTCATCTGCAGCAGCGCCTGATGCCCGCAATGCGAGGATGGGAATCCAGAGACCTCTAGATCGTAATGCAATTTTGAGCCCGGCGAGGACGTTGCCGCGTCGGCGCCGCTGAAATAGTGCTTCTGCGTGTAGTAGCCTGGTCCCCAGGTCAACACCGCACCAATGCTCAAGCCCTCGCCCTTGACCTGCCGCGACATGATTTCGGGTGCGACGCCTTCGGTGGGTTGCATGTAGTGCGCACAACCGGCTGCATGGATATGGTGATCCACGCCATACCAGCTGCGCGTCCGTGGACCGATCCACCGCTGCAACGCAATCTCCCAATGCGCCGAACCGACGGCCGCGACCGCCCGGGTCGTGTGCTGCGTAAGATACTCAGGACCGCGCCCGCTTCGCACCGTGTAGTCGCCCGCGGGCAGCGTCAGGGTCTCGCCATTCGTGCGATAGACTTGCGGCTGGAAGTACAAGTCCGGCAGCGGCCGTCCGGCCTGCGAGGGGTACACGCGGCCCAACCTATCGGTCACCAGCAATGCGCAGGTCGTCGGAGTACCATCCACATCGCGCACGGCCAGGCTGACGGTGCACGCTGGCAGCACCGTGAACGACAGGGTCAGCGAGTCGCGCTCTCCCGCGTCGTTGCGTCCTGCCCCCACGTCGACGCGCAAGCGCGCGGCGTGCCGGCCCGCGCTACGCGCAGCCAGCATGACCACCTTGTACTCGAGCGAAACGGGTTGCAGCTCCGCCGACAGCGTCTGATCATCGTGCACGTGCAGATCGAGCCAGCGTGTCAAGAGGTCGCCGACATTCGTCGCGACCGACGGAGGCGGTGCGACCGCCGTATCGTTGACATGCTCGGCCGGGTACACGCCATTCATCGGGATCGCCTCGGGACTGAAAAGCTCAAAGCGTCCAGGCGTCAACGCTGGATTTTCCAGTCGAACCAGGAAGACGCGCCACGCGCCCTGAGTGAGCTCTCGCGCAGCGTCACCGGCGCTCAGCGCGACCTGACCCTCGGGATTGACGCTCGCGCGCAGGAGCACGCGCGTCTGCAAGGCACTCTGTGCGCGCTCGAGCGCACCCGCCAAGTCCCCCGCGGCCTCGAGCCGGGCGAGATCTGTCACTAGCGCCGCATCCGCAGGCTCTCCGAGCCGCCCTATTGTCATGAGCACCGCTTTCATCAGCGCCCAGTGCGCCTGAGTGGATCCGGACGCACCCGGAATACCACCGCTGACCGCGCCGGGCGCCGCTGCGTCGGGTTCTGCGTTAGCGCGCCGCTGCGGCCAGGCACTGAAGCCCAGCGCGAGCCCGGCAACCAGCATGTGGCGACGACCGCGGTTTATCACGGTGTTGCTTTCGTGGTATCGCGCGGCACACACAACCCCGCACTCATGCGCCCGCCACGTAGACCAGTGGGTTCAAGGGCGTGTCGATCAGCTCTCCGGGCACGGCACCCGGGCACCATGTGTCCCAGTCGTTACGTTGCATCTCGTTGACCGGCGCCTTGAGCCGCATCGCATGATCCATGTAGATGATCGTCATGACCGAACGCGGACGCGAGGAGCGATTGGGTCCGGCGCGGTGAAACGTCCAACCCAGGTGCAAGCTGACTTCGCCCAGATCAAAAGGCTCATCGACCATCCGGAAGCCGCTGGTACTCATATTGGCAGTGATCAGGCGCTCGCTGTCGTCGCAAATTGGCAGCTCGCGGCCAATCTCCACCGACTGGCTGCCGGCATAGAAGGCAAGCGGCCCCATCTCCCGTGGCACTGCCTGCAGTGGAATCCATGCCGTCACGGTCCGATCGCTCGCCAGCGGCCAATAGTATTGGTCGGCGTGGGCCGGCGTGATTCCACCCCCGGGCTCTTTGTACAGCGACTGGTCGTGGTACAGGCGCACGCCGCCGACCTCGAGCAGCTCCGCGGCGATACGCGCGAGGCGCTTGCCGAGCACGAACTCGCGCACCCTAACGTTGTGCTGCCACAAATTCATGACCTGCAAGAAGGCGCGATCGTATGTCGACCGCTCCTCCATCGGCGCCGCCTGCCTATTTAATTCGAGCGTCAGACGCGTAATGCTGGAGCCGTAGTACGCCAGCGTCTCCGCTGACAGCACCTGCGCGAGCTTGACGAATCCGTTGGCGCGGAAGAACTCAATGTCCAGTCGGCTCAACAGGAACGACGAATCGATATCAATGACCATAGCGACCCCGACTGGAGATTGATTCTGCTGGCACCTGTCCCGACGGCAAGTCGCGAGGTTCAACACAAAGCAGCCGATACTCGTACTTTACTCTACCCACCATCGCAACTTCTGCGGCAGTGCAAGGCCACTAAGCACATGCGGCTCACCCAGAGTAGCCAGTGTTGCTGATGCGCCCCGCGATGGGACACTTCCAGGCACTACGGCGTCGATGCCCCCTACCTGCTGCTGCCATTACTCGGCGAGATCACGCGCCCATATTCGGAGGCTCGGGAAATTCGCTCGAACATCAGGTATGCGGCGGCGGAAATATCGCCAATGACTGCTTCGCCAGCGCGTTCGTCCGACAAGAAGGTAGTCATGACACAGATGACATAGGGCCGGCGCTCCAGGAACACGACACCAGAATCAGCGCGCACGCCTTCGAGCGCACCTGGTTTATTGGCGATCCGCAGGGTCTCGGGCAGATGCAACGGCAGCCAACTGTCCTTATGCGTGGCCAGCATCGTAAAGAAATCATCGGTCGATGACTTGCGCAATAGCTCGCCGCGATACAGCTTCTCCAGTAGCTGCATCATTTCGCGCGGCGTAGACACGTTCTCGCGCCCGGCTTTGGCGGCGCCAAGATCCATCATTTTACGGCGCAACTGCGTATGACTCAGACCCTGATCCCGCAGCATACTGTTGACGCGGTCCATGCCAACACGATCAATCAACACGTTGGTCGCCGCATTATCGCTTACTGCCACCATCATGGTGGCCAGGTCACGGTTGGTCAGGCGGGTAATTCCGGGTGTCAGACCTGCCATGATGTCGCTGTCCTGAACGATATCGCTGGTCTGCACCAGATAGCTGTCAGCAAGCCTCGCCCCGCCGGCGCCCGATCCGGGCGCAGCGCTGCTTGCGATTTCTGACTGGCGATAAAGCTCAGCCAGCACGGTAATCTTGATCGAACTGGCCTGCGGGAAGATCTCATCGGGACGCAGCAAGAATTGCTTCCCAGAGCTGAGGTCCAGGACCGCCACGCCGAGTACGCCATCCAGACGATGTTCGATATCCGCAACGCGGCCAGCAAACTGCTCCCACAGTGCGTCGATCTTGCCGTTCGCGGCGACCCCTGCATTTCCGCCGCCCGCCGCCCCCGCGGCGCCCGCGGCGCCCGCGGCGAGCAGCACTACTGCCGCATACAAGCCCCGACCAGGCAAGGGCCTCATTGCGCCACCGGCGCCGGCACTGCGCCAAGATCGCCCAGATCCTCTTGCATGATCTGAGGTTCAGGATCGTCTGGATACAACATGCGCGCCAGCGCGCGAGTAGTCTCGCCATTGCGACCGCTGATAGTGATACTGGCCCGCGCCAGTGCCTGCAAATTCGCGAGTTCGGCAACACCCGGGGCGGTATCGCGTTCGTGACCCTGCAGGCGCGCCTCTGCCATCGACGCGAACACTCTGGCCATGAGCTCTCCCTGCGCAATGTAACTGGGCTGATGTGGAGCTAGCCGCGCCCTGATCAGATTGTCAAGAATCGGGTAGTGAGTGCAGAAGTAACCAACGACATCCGGGAAGTCGCCTGGTTCCAGGCTGGAAAGCAGCAGCCCAAGATCACGGTTCACTACGTCGTGGCGTACCTTGAGATCGGCGCCATGCTCGATGAGCTCAACCCAATTCGCTGGCGCAAACTGATAAACAGCAATTCGTGAGCCGCCCGGCAGGCCGATGGAGTTCCTCTGTACCAGAGAGTCAACCGATGACCCGAGCGTGCGGTACCAGCGAGGCTGCGGCGTCGCGCGCAGCGGCTGCTCATCGAGCCGCACGCCGTAGAGCGCTGCCAGGCCACGCGGATAGACCATACTCCTGACCGTGGCCGGCGTAGCGAGAATCAGTAAAGTCGCATTCTTGCTGTTTTTCAGCAGTGTATCCAATCGTAGCTTGGCCTCGGCCACGGATACGTCAATGATTGATATGACCGGGCGATGCGCGCCTGGATAGGCGGCGTCCACGGCTTCACGCACGCGCGCATATTGGGTAGAGGCGGTATTGCAGGCGATGAATACTATGTCGGCTCCCTCCTGGAATGCCTTGAGTACTCCACCACTGGCGAGCGTGGCAATTTGTTGTGGTGTCTTTTCGCCGTAGGGCAGATTCCTGGTATCGCCATAGTGCCGGATGGTGAATCGCGCCTTGTAATCCCTGAGCAGCGGCGTCGTCGCCCGTTCAATGCTCTTGGCCGTCAGATAGCCGCCGAAACCGGAATCGAAGGTCGCGATGTGCAAAGTTACCGGCCCCGGTGGTGCAGTGACTGCCACCGCATTCGGCGCCGCGGTGTAGCCAAACAGCATCGCAGTCAACACCACCGCGGTCCGAACCTGCGCGACGCGCGTCTTAGTCATAGGCAGGGCCCTCTTGCCACAAGGCGACAGGCGATTGACCAATTGTCACCCCGCGGACAGCATAATCCAGTATTGGATAGCCTGGAAATCGGGCTCAAGGTCACAGGACCTCCAAGTATGCAGCATGGCCGCAATCGCCCCATCAAGGTGCTGGTAGTCGCATTACAGAATATCGAGTTTGCGAGCCAATACCGCATTGGAGACAAATGTCTGGAGCAACCGCACCGAAGCGCGCACGCCGTGTGATCATGTTTGATCCGCCTGCGACAGTTGCCGAACGGCGAACTCTGGCATACGGTGAGGTGCTTACCAACCGAGGATGCCCCTTGTGACGGCGTTTCCGATCGAACAGGTTCGCGGGCAATTTCCGGCGTTGGCCGGCGGCGAGGCCTATTTGGATAATCCGGCCGGTACGCAAGTGCCCCGCGTGGTCATCGATGCCGTGAGTGCCGCGATGGCGCAGGCCGCCAGCAACACTGGCGGAAAGTTCCGCGCATCCAAAGTAGCCGATGCGATCTGGAATCGCGCTCATGACTCGATGGCAGAGCTGCTCGGCGCCTCCTCGGGGGAGCAGATCACCATCGGCCAATCGATGACCATGCTGACTTTCCACCTGTCGCGATCCATCGGCCGCGAGTGGCGCGAAGGAGATGAAATTATCGTGACCCGAATGGATCACGAGGGGAATGTAGCGCCCTGGGTCCGGCAGGCGGCCGATCGAGGCGCTACGCTGCGGTGGCTGCCCTTCAATCGCGATACCTGGCGTATCGAACCCGAGGATCTCAAGGCGCTGCTGTCTGACAAGACACGATTTCTGGCGCTAAACTATGCTAGCAACTTGACCGGCTCGATTAACGCCGTCCGCGAACTGACGGCGCTTGCCAAAGATGCCGGGGCGCTGGTGTATGTTGACGCGGTGCAGTTCGCGCCGCATTGCAAAATCGACGTCAGCGCGCTGGGATGCGATTTCCTCGCCTGTTCTTCCTACAAATTCTTCGGCCCACACCTGGGCGTGCTTTGGGGGCGAGATACCCTGCTCGACGACCTGTATGCCTATGCCGTGCGCTGCGCAGCTCAGACAGGACCGGGACGCCATGAGCTGGGAACGCCTCAGACCGAACTGTTCGCGGGTCTTGCAGCCGCGGTGGACTACCTGGTGTGGTTGGCGGAACAGCACGGCGTCTGTGGAACTCGCCGCGAAAAGCTCGCCGGCGCGTATCGTGCCGCCACTGCCTACGAGATGCCAATCGCGCAACACCTGATCGACGAGCTGCGCCGGATTCCGGGCCTCAGGGTTTACGGCATCACTCAGGAACGCGATCTGTCGCAGCGAGTACCCACGGTATCGGTGGGGCACCCGGGATATCGCAACAGCGCCATCGCCCTGGAACTGGCTGGTCGCGGGATCAACGTTTGGTCCGGGCACAACTACGCCTTTGAACTAGTCAAATATCTGGGCCTCGATGAGCATGAAGGGGTACTGCGCATCGGCCTCGCACACTACAACACCGTTGCGGAGGTTGATCGTGTCGTGGGCGCTCTCAAGGAGTTGCTTATCTAGAAGCGCCGGGCTGAGTCGCGCATAGGGTCGCCCACAGTCCCGGCTGTACCGGCATGCACGGCGCCGTGTATCCCCTGCAGCACACCCAGATCCCCGCCATCGCGACGCACACCAAAAGGGCGATGCCGGTGTCCTTTGCGAAGTTCTTGACATGCTTGCCGGCTATTTCGCCGGCGGTCAGCGGCACAGCGCCCGAGTTGAGTGCCATCCACCGGATGTTCTCTGCCTGCGCCAACTCCACATCAAAATCCGCGTTGAATGGGACGCTTTCTATGGGTCCGTGGCTCATCCCCTCAACCACCGTAGGAGCGTCGAACGCGTGCCCTGCACGCGTGCCGGTCACTTACAGCTCACTTACTCTTTGGAATGCTCCTTGCCCCCTTGCCCGCCGCTTCCAATCCCTCTCTATCCGCAATTCTCCAGGGTTCATCGTTGATTAGCGCGCATGTATCGGTGCCAAACAACTCTTGGGTATACTGCTCCGGAACGCCGGTCCAGTTCGGCCAAACGATAATGCAGACCGGCGCGGACACACGCTGAATGGCACAGGAGGCTTAATGATGCGGGTTGCGTCTGCCATCATCGACGACCTGAGCCGCGAGTCGCCCATGGCTGCGATCGGCAGCAACTGGCAGCTCTTTAGCGACCAGGTCATGGGTGGCGACTCCAAAGGCATGATGACCCGTGACGCCATCGGCGGCCGGGCCGCTATCCGAATGCGTGGTGACGTCAGCCTTGAGAACAATGGCGGCTTTGTTCAGATCGGTCTCGATCTCTCGCCCGATGGACAGCTCGTCGACGCCAGCGCCTGGAGCGGCATCGAACTCGACGTCTTCGGCAATTATGAGGAGTATGGCGTTCATCTGCGGACAGACACCCTGACGAGGCCGTGGCAATCTTATCGCCAGAGCTTCCGGGCCTGCGCACAGTGGCAAACGATCCAGTTACAGTTCGGCAACTTTCTTGCCCATCGCACGGATATTCTGCTCGACACTCATCGATTGCGGCGCATAGGCGTGGTTGCCATCGGCCGCGCCTTCGCGGCCGATCTCGCTCTCGGTGGGTTGCGGTTTATGACCGCGCCGCAACTGGGAAAGGCCCCGTAGTCATGCAGGTGGTACCCGATGCTACCCAGCCAGGACATTGCTTACTCGACGTACAGAACAGTGCCGACCC
The DNA here is from genome assembly GCA_043752035.1 of Gammaproteobacteria bacterium. Taxonomy (GTDB): domain Bacteria; phylum Pseudomonadota; class Gammaproteobacteria; order Steroidobacterales; family Steroidobacteraceae; genus FEN-1191. The sequence goes on along the minus strand of JAYUZE010000135.1, from coordinate 2,474 downwards.
GGGGCCCCGACCGCGGGGCTGAGCGATGCCGATTTGGGTAGCTGCGTTTTCAAGAAGCGCGTTACCCTCCCCGGTCGCGGAAAGCGCGGCAGCGCGCGGACGCTTGTCGGTAGCAATTGAGGCGATCGTTGGTTATTCCTGTTCGGGTATGAGAAGAACGAGCGTGCAACCATCGATGCCCGCGAGCTCGCAGCGTTGAAGGTGATTGCCAGAGCACTTTTGGACATGGATTCACGTCCCTGGAACGCCCCATCGACAAGCAGACCCTGCGCAGCTTCGATGCCCAAGGATTTCCAGAAAATCACGCTGCAGACCGACGACTTCGATCTGATGATCGGCGCCTCGTCGGAAGACATCCGCCTGCGCGACCACTTCGAGCTGCTGGAGTAGTATCAATTTGACCCCGGGGCGATGGAGGCGAGCGATGCGAGATCGTGTGGCACTGGTGACGGGCGGAGGCCGCGGGATAGGCCGGGAGGCGGCGTTGCTGCTGGCCACCGCCGGAGCTCGGGTTATGGTTGTGGCGCGCAGCGCGAGCGAGCTTGCCGGCGTCGGGCTCGAGTACGTGGCTGCCGACCTCGGCACGGTCGAGGGCTGCCAGCGGGCGGTCGCACAGACCGAGCGCCAGCTGGGACCGATTGACCTATTGGTCTGTAACCACGGGATCGGATCGGCGCACGAGCGGCTCGTCTGGGAGCAGGATCCCGCGGTGTGGCGCGAAACGATGCGCGTCAACCTGGACGGCCCCTTCGAACTGGCTCGGCTCACCGTCGGCGGCATGTGCAAGCGTGGCTTCGGCCGCCTGGTGTTTACCAGTTCGACGGCCGGCGAGAAGGCCGAGCGATCGGGCAGCGCCTACAGCGCTTCCAAGCACGGTGTGATCGGGCTCGCCCGTGCGATTGCGCAGGACGCCGGGCCGTTCGGCGTAACCTCCAATGCGGTGCTGCCGGGCTGGGTGAAGACGGCAATGGCCGATCGCTCGGCCGCAACCGAGTCCGGGCGGCGCGGCATCAGCGTCGAGCAGGTGTGGCGCGAACGCGCCGCCCTCTATCCGCAGAACCGGGTGCTGGATCCGCGCGAGGTCGCCGCGGTGATTGCCTTTCTGTGCAGCGACGCGGCCTCGGGCGTGAACGGCGAGGCGATCACCGTGGCGCTGGGTGGCCTCTGGTAGGCGCAGGCGTGCAATGATATTACCAGTGGCGCCGTGCCATGACGTACCGGGGATTAATGGGGATACTGCATGCGCATTACCGGCATTGACGTCTATAAAGTTGACCTGCCGCTGAAAGAGGGCCAGTACAACTGGTCCGGCGGCAAGTCCGTGTCGGTCTTCGACAGTACGATCGTACGCGTCGAGACGGACACCGGCTTCATTGGCCACGGCGAATCGTGCCCGCTCGGGCCCACGTACCTTCCCGCTCACGCGGGCGGCGTTCGCGCCGGGCTGGCTGAGCTAGCGCCGCACCTGATCGGCGCCGATCCGAGGCAACTCGGGCTCTTCAACCAGCTCATGGATGCACGACTCAAGGGACATCCCCACGTGAAATCGGCGCTCGACATTGCCTGCTGGGACATCTTCGGCCAGGTCGCCGGCGTACCGGTATGCTCGCTGCTCGGCGGGCGATCTGCTGCCGAGGTGGTGCTTTACCGTGCCATTTCAAAGGACTCACCGGATAATATGGCCGCGAAAGTGGCCAAGTACCGGGCCGAGGGTTACACCCGCTTCCAGCTCAAGGTGGGAGATGATCCGGATCTCGACATCGAACGCATCCGTGCGACAGCTGCCAAACTGCAGCGCGGAGACCGCCTGGTCGCAGACGCAAACACCGGGTGGTTGCAACACGAGGCCCTGCGGGTAATCCAGGGCGTGCGCGACATCGACGTCTACATCGAGCAACCGTGCCTCTCCTACGAGGAGTGCCTGGCCGTGCGCGCGCACTGCGATCTGCCGTTTGTGCTCGACGAGGTCATCAACGACGTGCCTACCTTGTTGCGCGCTGCCTCCGAGCGCGCGATGGACGTCGTGAACCTCAAGATCAGCAAGTTTGGCGGACTCACCAGGACGAGGTTGGCACGGGATCTGTGCGTCGAGCTCGGCATCGCAATGACGATCGAGGATACCTGGGGAGGGGACATCGTCACGGCCGCGATCGCACATCTGGCGCACAGCACGCCTGAGGCGCTGCGGTTCACGAGCACGGACTTCAACAGCTATGGCTCGGTCCGCACGGCCGACGGAGCTCCCCAACGCGTGAATGGCCGGATGTCGGCCGCGGAGGCTCCCGGTCTTGGCATTCAGCCGCGCATGGAGGTACTGGGTTCGCCGGTACTTTCCTTTCGCTAGAACCGCCGGGCACGAATCCGCTCGCTGCCTTTCCGATCATGATGGGCGCCCGCGCGTTCCTGATGCCGATCGGTGGCGAGCGATTCCGGCGATCGCGCCGCTACGATGGCCCTGGGCCGCCTACTGAAGG
>JAYUZE010000134.1:0-2529 GCA_043752035.1 Gammaproteobacteria bacterium | reverse complement strand
CAACCTCATGGTGTTTGTTTTAGGGCTAATCCGTTAGCGATGGTTTCTGGATGGCGGACGGCCAGGACGTGTCGCCGTGCAATCGTGCCCCATACGCTTGCGGCCAGAACCGGTCGGTTGTAGGTGGCACGTCAACGTCTGCATTTCGGCCATTCAAATGGTCTCCGAGAGTTGCGGAATGATTGCGCCTATGCAATCATCGAGTTTACATGATTGTGGTCATCGATACCGACGTGTGGGTAGCGGGACTTCGCGGTTCAGGCGCTGCAAACCAGGTATTGCAACGGTGTCTTGATGGCCTGTATCACCCGCTAATGGGAGCGGCGTTGCTCGCAGAATATGAGGACGTCATGGGGCGGGCGGCACTGTGGACCGGCGCTCGACTCCCTGCAGCGGAACGCGAAGAGCTGTTAGATATTTACTTGTCAATCTGTCAGTGGACGCGCATTTACTATGCTTGGCGGCCGAATCTGCGCGATGAAGCGGACAACCATGTGATTGAACTTGCAGTTGCGGGCCAGGCAAAATTCGTGGTCACTCGCAATACGCGCGACATGGCAACGGGTGAATTGCGGTTCCCGCAGTTTCGGGTAGTAACTCCAGGTGAAATTCTGAAGGCGGGTATATGAGTGCTCTCATTGTTCGATTGCCGGAGGAAAAGCGAGCGCGGCTCAAGCTGCTGGCCAAGGCGCGGCAGGTCAGCGTGACAAAGCTGATCGAGGAAATGGCAACGGTGCTCATCACCGATTTCGACGCCGAGACGCGCTTTGCCTTAAGGGCTGCGCGGGGCCGAGGTCACGTAGCGCGTGGAAAGATGCTTCTGGACAAGGCGCGCAAGAAACGCACGGCGCGTTCAACCTAGCATCGGCTGGACGATGACCGACTCAACCGCTCCGGCCGAGCCAACGCCCGCCGATACCGAATCCAGCGCTGCGACGCGGGAGCCCGAGGGCATGCCGCCGACTTTTGATCTGTGGTCGCGGATCAAGCAGCACAAAGTGGTGCAATGGACCTTGACCTATGTAGCATTGGCCTACACGCTGTTGCATGGTGCCGAAATGCTAGGTGGCGCGCTCGGCTGGCCGCACGGTTTGCAACGGGTTCTGGCCTTGGCGCTGATTCTTGGCACACCCATTGTTGCGGTCATCGCTTGGTACCTCAGTGCACGCGGGCTGCAGCGTGTGACGGGAACGGAGTTGTTGATCGTAGCGTCGCTGCTGGCACTGGGCGGTGCGTATATCTGGCGGGCGCAGTCTGCACGTGCAACTCAAATGCCCGCCATCGACAGCGCTGTAGCCACCACATCGCATGCGGCGCCCGCGGAGGCCTCCATCGCGGTGCTCGCGTTCGCCGACATGAGCCCCGGAAAGGATCAAGAATATTTTTCGGACGGTATTGGCCGAGGAGATTCTGAACGCTCTCGCCAAGATAGATGGGCTTGAAGTCGCCGGACGGACATCGTCCTTTTCAGTCAAGGGTAGGAATGTCGATCCCAGGACTATCGGCAAATCACTCGGTGTGGCACAGATTCTCGAGGGCTCGGTCCGCAAACAGGGTGAACGGGTACGGATCACGGCGCAACTGCTGCGAGCCAGAGACGGATTCAATGTCTGGTCAGACGGTTACGACGGGACGCTGGCCGATATCTTCGACCTGCAGGAACGGACTGCGCGGGATATCGCCGGACACCTCAAGGTCGTGCTGGTAAGCCAGACCTCTCGCCTGGTGCCTAAGGCCACAACCAGCACCGCAGCTTATACGGCGTTTGTGGAGGCCGAAGGCCTGGTCAATCGGCGGCAGGATTTACCGCACGCCATTGATCTGCTATCCGATGCAACAACGCTCGATCCGCAGTTCGCACGCGCCTGGTCCAAACTTGCGGTCGCCAATGCGGTTGCTCCACAGTATTCAGAATTGTCGTGGCCCGCAGGCTGGGCGGCGGGAGAAGCCGCGGCGCGGCGCGCGCTCGCGCTTGATCCGGCCAGTGCGGAGAGCTACGCCGCGCTTGGCAATATGTTCCTGTCCCAGCGGCGCTATGGGGAAATGGACGAGGCCTTCGAGCAAGCGCTTCGGCTTGATGCGAGGAACCCGGCTGCGCTCTTTTGGGAATCGAATGCGCTTTTCTCGATGGGACGGACATCGGCCGCAGAAGTGCTGATCGATCGAGTGCTCAAGAATGATCCCATCAATCCCACGGCGTTGACCTACAGGGCGCTAACTCGTCTGATCAACGGCGACCTTGAGCAGGCGCAGCAGGCGGCCGAACGCTCCGATGCGCTCGGATAGCCGATTGGCCGCATCGGTACATCGTTGGTGGCCACGCGACGCGGCGATCACGTTACCGGAGAGCCGATTTTGTCCGCGGTTGGCGCGCTATTCATAGCGCGTTCCGACCGCAGGATCTGGGCGCAATCTATCGTGGTGTCAATGGCGTGCAAGATTTCCCCGTTGAGGACCACCTGATTTCCTGAGTTCAGGACCAGCTGACCGGGTCACTGGCGGAGCCGAAGGCGACGATTCTTACGTATC
>JAYUZE010000133.1:0-3680 GCA_043752035.1 Gammaproteobacteria bacterium | reverse complement strand
CGGTCGGCTCTGTGGTCGGTTGGTGCTACGATCGGCGCGCGGCGCGCACCGCGAATCCCGACGCCTCGCGCCAGCTCGGTGTGCTGCTGGCTTCAGGATTGATGGTGGGCGAGAGCCTGCTCGGCGTGCTGCTCGCGGCGCTGGTGGTGTTCTCGGGCAAGTCCGCGCCGCTAGCGATAGTGGGCGACAGTTTCGCCACGCCGGCGAAATGGCTCGGCGGCCTATGCTTCGCCGCCGCCGTGCTGATCCTCTACCGTTGGCTCAACCGCCTCAGCGGCCCGGCGACTGCGCGCCATTAGGCGCGCGAACAATATGCCGCCCTCGTACAGCAAGTACATGGGCACAGCCATGATGGTCTGCGAGACCGCGTCTGGCGGCGTGATGATCGCAGCGATCACGAATACCGCGATCAGCACGTAGCCGCGTATCTGCGTGAGTTTTTCCAGTGGCACGACGCCCATCAGCACCAGCAGCACCACGGCCACCGGCACCTCGAAGGCCAGGCCAAACGAGAACAGGAGCTTCAGCACAAAATCCATGTACATGGTGATGTCGGCCATCATCTGTACACCGTGTGGCGTGGTGCTCACGAAGAAGTTGAAGATCAGCGGGAACACGAGGAAGTAGGCGAAGGCCGTCCCGGCATAGAACAGCACGATCGAGGAGAGCAGCAGCGGCACCGCGAAGCGCTTCTCGTGGCGATACAGACCAGGGGCGATGAATGCCCACAGTTCGTAAAGCACGTAGGGCATCGCCAGCACCAGCGCAGCAACGAATGAGAGTTTCAGCGGCGTGGTGAAGGGCGCGGTGATGCTGGTGGAAATCAGCGCACTGTTGGCTGGCAGCACGCGCAACAAGGGCTGCGAGAGCCATTCGAACAAATGGTTAGAATAAAAAGCCAGCGGTATGAACACAATCACCACCGCCAGGAAGGCGCGCATCAACCGGTTGCGCAGCTCCAGCAGGTGCGAGATCAGCGTGCCTTCGAGCAGCGGCTCGCGCTCGCCGCTCATGCCGGGCGGTCGGTGGCGGCAGCGGCCGCGTGCGCCGGCGCAGTGGGTGCCGCCACCGGCGGCTCCGGTGCCGGATCGTTGGCGTGCATCGCCTCAGGCGTGGTGGCGGCATCGCGCAACGCGAACTCATCGAGCGCCGGCGGCGGTTCGGTATGGAGCGGTGTGATCATCGCTGAACCCGCAGGCGTTGCCGCCGCTGTCGTCGGCGCCGCCGCTGCCGACGCGGTGGGTTTCGCGCCGGGCGTTGCATCCGGCGTCGCGCCCGAGGTATCCAGGTTCACCTTGATCTCATCGGCTTCGCTTTCGAGCTGCTCGCGAAACTGGCGCGCCATCGTGCGAGCGCGACCGGCCCAGCGGCCCAGCGTGCGCGCCACCTGCGGCAAGCGGGTGGGGCCGAGCACCACGAGTGCCAGGCCCATGATCAACAGGATTTCTGAAAAGCCGATGTCGAACATGATGGGGCGCCGCTACACGCGAGTGACCGATGGCGCGGGCCGAAGGCTCAGGCGCGCCGATCGTCCTGGCGGGCGCCCGGGGCCGTGTCGTGGAATTCCGCGTCGCGGGCAGTGCTGCCCGGTGCGGTGGGGGCGCCGGTGGCCGGCAGCTGTTTCTGTGCGGCCTGCTCGTCCTGGTCGCCATCGCTCATGCCCTTCTTGAAGCCACGCACCGCGGCGCCGAGATCCGAACCGATATTGCGCAGTTTCTTGGTGCCAAACACCACCAATACGACTAACAGGATGATCAGCAGGTGGCGGGGTGAAAACAGGTCCATGGCGCTCTCCAGATACGTGCCTTCGGGGGCAGACACTCAATAATAGGCCAAACCGGTCCCGGCCCGTAGCGCAACCCTTGCTTCTGCCGCGCGCATCACGCTTCCGGGAGCTGCAACACACTATGGCGACAGGCTGGCGGCGCCAGCGGGCACTTCCAGCCAGAAGGTCACGGGGCCGTCATTCACCAGTGAGACCTGCATATGGGCGCCGAATTCCCCGCTGCCCACGATGCCGCGGTGCACACGCCGGGCTTCCTCGAGCAGCGTGCCGTAGAGCGCGCGCCCCAGCTCTGGTGCGGCGGCGGTCTGGAAGCCGGGCCGGTTGCCGCTGTCGGTGTCGGCCGCCAACGTGAATTGCGGCACCAGCAGCAGGCCAGCGCCCAGATCACGCAGCGAGCGGTTCATGCGTCCCGCATCGTCCGGAAACAAGCGATAGTCGAGCAGCCGCTGCAGCAGGCGCGTGCCCTGCACGGCGCTGTCTTCGCGCACGATGCCGATCAGCGCCAACAGCCCCAAGTCAATTTCGGCGACCGTGCGCTCATCGATGCGCACCGCAGCCGAGCTTACGCGCTGGATCAGCGCGATCATGGAGTGGCAAAACCGTTGCTGAATCCGTACACTTTGCGACCGTTTGAGAGCTTCTATTGCCCGTATTTCCGCGGAGTCCGATTATGCCCCCGATGTCGCGTAGCTGGGTCGCTGTTGCCGTCGTGGCGCTCACACTGGCCGGCGTGCTGGCGCCGAAGCTGAGCCTGGCCGCGGGCGACGCGCAGCGCGGCAAGCAGCTCGGTTACACCTGCCTCGGTTGCCACGGCATCGAGAACTACAAGAACGTCTATCCGACTTACAGCGTGCCGAAGCTCGTCGGCCAGCATCCCGAATACCTGATCGCGGCGCTCAAGGGATATCGCGGCAAGGATCGCTCGCACGGCACGATGTACGCACAAGCCAGCTCGCTGAGCGACAAGGACATCGAAGACATCGCCGCCTATCTCTCCGGTGCAGTGCTACAGCCGGCCGCCCCGGCCGCGGGCAATGCGCCGGCGAAGGTCACCGAGTTGTGCGTGGCCTGCCATGGCATCAATGGCGTCGGCATCACCGGCGACTATCCGACGCTTGCGGGCCAGCATGCCGATTATCTCGAGCGCGCGCTGCAGGAATACAAGAAGGGCGATCGCAAGAACCCGGTCATGGCCACCTTCATCGGCCAGCTCAGCGATGCCGAAATCAAGAGCGTCGCGGACTACTACGCCGCGCAGCGCCCGGTACTCAAAACCCTACTGCGGCCGAACTGGCTGTAATCCAGGATCGCTGATTCACTGCGCGCTGGCTGGAGCCGGCGGCGCAGCAGTGGCGGGTGGCGCGGCGCCGTTCAGGTTCTTCTGCAGGAACTGCACTATCGCCTGCTGCGCCGCGAGCTGTGCGTCGGCGCCATCGAGGCGCCCCTGGGCTTCGCGCGGCGCCACGAACCAGGACTCGACTGAATTGCTGCGCAACCGCCACAGCTGCTGCTCGGCAGCCGCTGCGCCGAGCGGCGGATCGCCAAGTCCGCGCAGCAGCAGCACTGGCTGGCGAACCGCCACCAGCTGCTGGGCGCCGGCGACACCATCGACGCTGATCGCGGCGCACAGCCGGTCGCTGTAGATGCCGAGCGCCGCGAGCGCCAGCTCACCGCCGTCACCTGTGCCCAGCACCGCGACGCGCTCGCGCCGCAGGTCGGTCTGCGCACCTACCCAGGCCAGCAGCGCACCCAAATCGAGTGATTCACCGCTCCGCTGTTCACCACGCGCCAGCGCGGCGAAGCCGCGGCCGTGGCCGCTGGCGCCGCGCAGATCGGGCACGATCACCGCGAGCTGCAACTGCGTGACCAGGTACTGGATGAACATGTCGAGCTG
>JAYUZE010000132.1:0-11723 GCA_043752035.1 Gammaproteobacteria bacterium | reverse complement strand
TCGAGTTCCATCAATGCGATGGTCTATGTACGTGGCCATCGCGGCGACTACGACGATTGGGTAGCCGCGGGCAACCCCGGCTGGTCCTATGCCGAGGTGCTGCCGTACTTCAGAAAATCCGAGGACCACGTCTGGGGCGCCTCTGAGTATCACGGTGCCGGCGGACCGATGCACGTCAGCGAGTTTAGTTCCGCAGTGCACCCGCTGTGCGCACGTTTCGTCGATGCTTGTGCCGAGGCTGGCATTGCGGCCACTCCCGACTTCAATGGCGCGACGATGGACGGGGCCGGCACCTGGCACATGACCATCGACAGGGGCTTGCGGGTCTCGGCCGCCAGCGCGTTCCTGCGACCTGCAATGCGCCGCGCGAACCTGCAGGTGCTCACGGGTGCCCGGGTCACGCGCCTGAACTTCGCCGGGCGGCGTGCCACGGGCCTGGAGTTTGTGCAGGGCAAACGGTCGCTGCTGGCGCGTGCGCGCCGCGAGGTGATCGTGTGTGCTGGCGCGGTCAATTCCCCGCAGCTGCTGCAGCTCTCGGGAGTCGGTGACGCCGCAGCGCTGCAGGCGCTGGGCATTCCCGTGATTGTGGATGCGCCGGCCGTCGGCCAGGGCCTGCAGGATCATCTGGCAGTGTCCTATTATTTTCGCGCGCGCGTGCCCACGCTCAACGACGAGCTGTATCCGCTCAGCGGCAAGATCCGCGCCGCGCTGCGCTACGTGCTGGGTCGGCGCGGCGTGCTGGGCATGAGCGTCAACCAGGCCGGCGCTTTTGCACGCAGCCGTCCGCAGCTCACGCGCCCGAACATGCAGATCTATTTCAATCCCTTGAGTTATGGAACCGCAACCGGCCGGGAGACCCGCTTGCTGCAACCGGACCCGTATTCCGCATTCCTAATGTCCTTTAATACCTGCAGACCCACCAGTCGGGGTTCGATCGCCCTCGCGACCGCCGACCCCTATGCGGCACCGATCATCCGGCCCAATTGCCTCTCGACGAACGAGGATCTGGCCGATGTCTACGAGGGCGCACAGCTGCTGCGACGCATAGCCGGCTCGGCGGCGCTGGCGGAAATCACCAGCGGTGAACTGCAGCCAGGCGTCGCGCACCAGTCGCCGGCTGAGTTACTGGAGGATTTCCGCCAGCGCGCCAGCACCGTGTATCACGCCTGTGGCACCTGCGGCATGGGCCCCGAGCCGCGCCAGGCGGTCGTCAATCATCGCCTGCAGGTGCACGGTATCGAGGCGCTGCGCGTGGTGGATGCTTCGGTTTTCCCCGCGGTCACCTCCGGCAATACCAACGCCCCCGTAGTGATGGTGGCGGAAAAGGCTGCCGATATGATCCTCGCGACATAGCACCCGGCGAAAAAGGCATTGCCAGGCCGTGCGCGGCGGGTTTGGTGCGGGTTCCCGGATCGCTAAAGCCTGTCGCGTGGTGATAAGCTCTGGTCGCGAAGGCGCCACCGGCAGGGGGATTCGCGACGTACGATGCTGAATACGGCGCAATCTGCCCCGGGCCAGCGCGCGGCTCTGTTGCAGGATTTATCAGGGAGTTTTCCGATGTCCGCGGACACGACCGACAGCTTTGATCTCAATACGCTCAGCGACAGTGAGCTGACCGAACAGGTACATGACGACCTGTACAACGGTTTGAAGGACGAGATCATCGCGGCCACCAATATTTTCCTGGCGCGTGGCTGGTCACCCGCCAAGGTATTGAACGACGCGCTGGTCGAGGGCATGCGCATCGTCGGCATCGACTTCCGCGACGGCATATTGTTCGTGCCCGAGGTGCTGCTGGCCGCCAACGCGATGAAGGCGGGCATGGCCATCCTGCGACCGCTGCTGGCCGAGACCGGCGCCGAACCGATCGGCAAGGTGGTGATCGGCACCGTCAAGGGCGACATCCACGACATCGGCAAGAACCTGGTGTCGATGATGCTCGAGGGAGCTGGTTTCGAAGTCATCAACCTGGGTATCAATAACCCGGTAGAGAATTATCTGGCCGCGCTCGAAGAGCATAAGCCCGACATCCTCGGCATGTCGGCGCTGCTGACGACCACGATGCCCTATATGAAGGTCGTCATCGATACACTCAAGCAGAAAGGGCTGCGCGATAAATATATCGTGCTGGTAGGCGGCGCGCCGCTGAACGATGAATTTGCCAAGGCCATCGGCGCCGATGCCTATTGTCGCGATGCCGCCATCGCCGTGGAGACCGCCAAGACGCTGATCGCGGCGCGGCGCGCGGCCGTCTGACGCATGCCCGAGGCTCCCGAAGGTCTGCTGGTGATTGCCTGCGGAGCCTTGGCGCGTGAGATCGTTGCACTCAAGCGTCTGAATGGCTGGTCGGCGCTCACGGTGGAGTGCCTGCCGCCCGAGCTGCACAACCGGCCCGAGCAGATTCCGGCAGCGGTTGACGTCGCCATACGCGCGGGGCGGGCCCGCTATGCGCGCATATTCGTGGCCTATGCTGATTGCGGCACCGGGGGCCAGCTCGATGCGTTGCTGGCAAAAGCCGGCGTGGAGCGACTGCCGGGCGCGCATTGCTATGAGTTCTATGCGGGTTCGGCGGCATTTGCGGCGCTCGCCGATGCGCAGCCCGGCACCTTTTATCTCACCGACTTCCTGGTTCGCCATTTCGATCGCCTGGTGATCGAAGGCCTGGGGCTCGATCGCCATCCGGAACTGCGCGACGAATATTTTCGCAACTATCAGCGCCTGGTGTATCTGGTGCAGTCGCGCGATGCCGGGCTCAGCGTTGCAGCGCGGGCGGCGGCTGAGCGCCTGGGCCTGACCTACGAGGAGCGTTACACGGGCTATGGCGAGCTCGCCGGCAGCCTGGCGCAGGCCGTTGCCGTACCGGTAGCAGCAGTCGGACGGGCACGGGAGCTGGTGTCGTGGCCTCGCTGATCATCATTTCCTGGCGCGACATCCCCTCGCAGGTGATCGTCAAGCGTGGCCGCGAGACCGCAAAGGTGCCGCTGACGGCGCGCTTCCAGGAAGCGATCGATCGCGCCGCGATGCGCGCTGGCAAGGGCAGTTCGGAAGCCTATATCGCCGACTGGCAACGCAGTGCGCCCTTCGCCTGCGGCGAAGACCTGCAGCAGGAAGCCGCCACCGCCGCTGCACAGCTCGAGGCGCGTTATTCCGACGAACTGCTTGAGCGCATGATCCGCGCCAAGGGCAACAACCCGCCGACCGAGACTGAGGGGCAGGGCTGATGTACGCCGTTCGTTTGTGGTCGGTCCGGCACGCGCGCGGGCTGGCGCGCTTCTACCAGGCTTTTGAGAGCTTGTTGGTAACGCTCGCGCCGCTGTGGCGCGCGCTGGGGTACCAGCGTATCGAGCGGCCCTTTGCGCTGCTCGAGCGCGGCGTCAAGGGATTGCTGTTCGACTGCAAGATGTGCGGCCGCTGCGTGCTCAGTGCCACTGGCATGTCCTGTCCGATGAACTGCCCCAAGCAGCTGCGCAATGGACCCTGCGGCGGCGTGCGCGCCAATGGCAATTGCGAGGTCAAGCCGCAGATGCGCTGCGTGTGGGTGGAAGCCTTTGCCGGTGCCGAGCGCGTGCGCGGCGGTCTCGCGGCGATACGCGTGGTGCAGGAGCCTGTTGATCGGCGCCTGGAGGGCAGCTCGGCCTGGCTGCGCGTGGCGCGCGAGCAGACCTCGGTGCCGAAGTGAATTTCGAAGACGAGCCGGTACCGGGTTACCCTTTGCCAATACGCCCGGGGCACACCTCGCCCGGTCGCTTCGAGCGGGTATTGCGGGCCGGCGCTTTTGCAATCACCGCCGAGCTCGCGCCGCCCGACTCGGCCGATCCCGAAGATGTCTACCGGCGCGCACGCGTATTCGAAGGCTACGTCGATGCCATCAACGCTACCGATGGGAGCGGCGCCAACTGTCATATGTCGAGCCTGGCGGTGTGCGCGTTGCTGACCCGCATCGGCCACGCGCCGGTGATGCAGATTTCCTGTCGCGACCGCAATCGCATCGCCATCCAGGGCGATATCCTCGGTGGCGCCGCGATGGGCGTATGCAATATCCTCTGTCTCACCGGCGACGGGGTGCAGGCCGGCGATCACCCGCAGGCCAAGGCGGTGTTCGATCTCGACTCTCCGGCTTTGCTCAGCGTCGCCCGCACACTGCGCGATGAACATCATTTCCAGAGTGGCCGCAAGATCAGCTACGCGCCGCGTGTGTTCCTTGGCGCCGCCGAGAATCCGATGGTGCCGCCGCAGGCGCAGCGCGCGCTGCGCCTGGCAAAAAAAGTTGCGGCCGGCGCGCAGTTCATCCAGACGCAGTACTGCTACGACCTGGTGCGGCTGCGCGAGTTCATGCGCATGGTCGAGGATCTGGGCCTGCTCGAGCAGGTCTACCTGCTGATCGGCGTCGGGCCGCTGCGTTCGGCTAAGACCGCCGAATGGATGCGCAAGAACGTGCCCGGCATGCACGTGCCGGATGCGCTGATCGCACGCATGGCGGGCGCCACCGACCAGGTGCGTGAGGGCCGCAATTTTTGCATCGAGCTGATCCAGGAACTGCGCACGATCAAGGGCGTCAGCGGCGTGCACGTGATGGCCTATCGCCAGGAAGAACTGGTCGCAGAGGTCATAGAACTCTCAGGTGCGCTGGCGGGCCGCGTACCGTGGCGGCCACCGGCTGACACACAGGATCTGATCAACAGGAATTCATCATGACGGATACGATTATCAGTTCGGCCACGCGCGAAGTCGTTATCGGCTTCGACCGGCCGTTTGTCATCATCGGCGAGCGCATCAATCCCACCGGGCGCAAGATACTCGCGGCCGAGATGAAGGCCGGCGATTTCAGCCGCGTCGAGGCCGACGCGCTGGCGCAGGTGGAAGCGGGCGCGCACATGCTCGATGTGAACGCTGGAATTCCGCTGGCCGACGAACCGGCGATCCTGGCGCGAGCCGTGCAGCTGGTGCAGTCGATCACCGATGTGCCGCTGTCGATCGACTCGTCGATTGTGGCGGCGCTGGCAGCCGGGCTTGCGGTCTACAAAGGTAAGGCGCTGATCAACTCAGTCACCGGCGAGGAAGAGCGGCTCGAAGCCGTACTGCCGCTGGTGAAAAAATATGGCGCGGCGGTGGTCGCGATCTCGAATGACGAGACCGGTATTTCCGAAAACCCGGATGTGCGCTTCGAAGTGGCGAAGAAGATCGTGCATCGTGCCCAGGACTACGGCATCCCGGTGGCGGACGTGATCGTCGATCCGCTGGTGATGCCGATCGGCGCGATCAACCGGGCCGGCGTGCAGGTGATGCGGCTGGTGCGGCGCCTCAAGGATGAGCTCAAGGTGAACACCACCTGCGGCGCCTCGAATGTCAGCTTCGGCCTGCCGGGACGCGACGGTGTCAACAGCGCCTTTCTGACGATGGCCATCGCCTCGGGCCTCACATCGGCGATCACCAACCCGCTGCACGGCGATATCGTGCGCGCCTGCATGGGTGCCGACGTGATGATGGGGCACGATCCCGACTGCACGCGCTGGATCCGCAAATTCCGTGAGGCCGCACCGGCACCGACCGGCGCGCCCGGTGAGCCGCGTGGTCGCCGTGAAGGCGGTCACCGTCGCCGTCCCACGGCTTGAGCGCAGGCCCGGAAGCGCAAGGCATCGCGAGGCATCCTGTGAGCACCGGCGATCCGCTCGTCGTCTTCTCGCCTTCTGGCAAGCGTGGACGCTTTCCGGTGGGCACGCCGCTGCTGACGGCCGCGCGCGCATTGGGCGTCGACATCGATTCGGTGTGCGGCGGGCGGGCGATGTGCGGTCGCTGCCAGGTGCTGGTGGCGGAGGGCGAGTTCGCCAAGTACGCTGTGCAATCGACAGCCGCCAGTCTCTCAGCGGTCGGCGATACCGAGCGGCGCTTTGCCACACGCCTGAAGCTGCAACCCGGCCGGCGCCTGTCCTGCCAGGCGCGGGTCGAGGCCGATGTGGTCGTCGATGTGCCTGAATCCAGCCAGGTGCATCGCCAGGTGATACGCAAGGCGGCCGAAGCGCGCGACATCGAGCTCTATCCGGTCGTACGCCTGTACTACGTAGAGGTGGCCGAGCCCGACATGCATGATCCCTCGGGGGACCTGCGCCGGCTCGAAGTGGCCCTGCAGCGCGAATGGCAGCTCGAGAACCTCGCCTGCGATCTCGCGGTGCTGCAGCAGCTGCAGAGCGTGCTGCGCGCTGGTGCCTGGAAGGTCACGGTCGCGGTGCACGATGCGACGCGCATCATCGCGGTCTGGCCCGGTTTCCACGAACGCGTCTACGGTCTGGCCGTCGATGTCGGCTCAACTACCATCGCCGCACATCTTTGCGACCTCACCAATGGCGAGGTGGTGGCGTCGGCCGGCGCGATGAACCCGCAGATCCGCTTTGGCGAAGACCTGATGAGCCGCGTGTCCTACTCGATGATGAATCCCGGGGGTGCCGCGCAGATGACGGCCGCCGTGCGCCAGGCGCTGACCGACCTGGCCGGCCAGGTGGCGCTGTCGGCTGGCATCGAGCGCGAGTCGATACTCGAGGCGACTATCGTCGGCACCCCGATCATGCATCACCTGGTGCTCGGCATCGATCCGGTGGAACTGGGCGGCGCGCCCTTTGCACTGGCGATCGACCGCTCGCTGACCGTAACGGCCGCAGAGATCGGCGTGGCGCTGCACCCGGGCGCGCGCGTGTATTTCCTGCCCTGCATTGCCGGGCACGTGGGCGCCGACACGGCGGGTGTGATACTGGCAGAGCGCCCCGACGAACAGGATCCGATGACCTTGCTGGTCGATGTCGGCACCAATGCCGAGATCGTGCTCGGCAACCGTCAGCGGCTGCTGGCCTGTTCGAGCCCGACCGGCCCGGCCTTCGAAGGCGCGCAGATCAGCTGCGGGCAGCGCGCCGCACCTGGCGCAATCGAGCGGGTACGGATCGATCGGGAAACCCTGGTGCCGCGCTTTCGCGTGATTGGCTCGGAGCTGTGGTCCGACGATCCGGGCTTTGGCGCTGCAACCGCCGTGAGCGGCGTTACCGGTATCTGCGGCTCGGGCATCATCGAGGTACTGGCCGAGCTGTATCTGGCGGGCGTGATCACGCAGGACGGTGTCATCGATGGCGGCATGGCGACGCGCTCGCCGCGCGTGGTTGCGCATGGCCGCACCCATGCCTACGTGCTGCACGAGGGCGCGCAGACGCTGCGCATCACGCAGAACGACGTGCGCGCGATCCAGCTCGCCAAGGCCGCGCTGTACGCCGGCATCCGCCTGCTGATGGATCGGTTGGGCGTGGACGCGGTCGATCGCATCCGCCTGGCCGGCGCCTTTGGTAGTCACATCGACGTGAAGTACGCCACGGTGCTCGGCATGATTCCCGACTGCGACCTGCAGCATGTCACCTCGGCGGGCAACGCCGCCGGCACCGGTGCGCGCATTGCGCTGCTCGATTCGCGCTCGCGTGGCACGATCGAGCGGCTCGTCAGCCAGGTGGAAAAAATCGAGACTGCAATCGAGCCGCAGTTTCAGGCACACTTCGTCGATGCCATGGCCATTCCGCACAAGACCGCCAGCTATTTGCATCTGCGGCGCGTAGTCGAGCTGCCGGCGCCGAAACCCGCTGCCTCACCCGGTGCCGGCCGCACCGGGCGCGGCCGGCGACCCGCCTGATACCCTGGAGGATAAAAGTATGAAAGCCATTCCGTTGTTGGCCCTGTTGGCCAGCGTGCTCGCATCGGTAGGCGTTGCGCAGGTTCCGGCAGCCGATCTTGCCAAACCCCCGGCGAACGCCCGTCACTTCATCATTCAATCGACCGGTGGCAAGCACGGCGATTCCTGGAGCTGGGTGACTGCCGACGGCACGCGCATGGCGCGCGAGAGCATGAATCTGCGCGGCCAGGTCTGGGAAATGGATTCCAGCGGGACCGCTGCGGCCAACGGTTTACCCGCAAGCCTGACAGTGCGTGGTGTCACACCGCAGGGCGATGCTGGCGAGACTTTCAGCATCAGTGAGGGCAAGGCGCATTGGCACAGCCCCATCGACTCGGGCAGTGCCAGCTATTCGGGCCATGCCTTCTACGCATCGCAGGGCGGACCGATCGATACCAGCGCCTGGCTCATCGAGCGGCTGCTCGCCAGCCCTGACAAGGCGCTCGATCTGCTGCCTGGAGGCAAGGCCCGCGCATCGCGCCTGACCAGCCTCGAAGTGAGCGCCAGCGGTGGCGACAGGCAGAGCATCAATCTCTGGGCGATCAGTGGCATCAGCAACTCACCGATCATGGTGTGGGCAGACGGCAGCGATAAATTCTTTGCGGTGACGCTGGGACTGGCGTGGCTGCCTGAAGCCTATACGGGCGAGCAGAAAAAAATGGAGAAAGCGCAGGCTGTGGCCATGGCGGCGCAGACCGCGGGCCTCGCCAGGTCCCTGATGAAGGTACCGAGCGGACCAGTGGCCTTTGTCAACGTGCGCATGTTCGATGCCGAGCAGCTGCGATTCCTCGATGGACAGACCGTGGTGGTCGACAAGGGCCTGATCAGTGCGGTCGGGCCGTCGGCCAAAATCAAAGCTCCGTCGGGGGCGAAGCTGATCGATGTGCGCGGCATGACCCTGGTGCCGGGCATGTGGGATTGCCACATGCACGTGAGCGATGACTACACCGGTCTGCAGGAACTCTCGATGGGCATCACCTCCGTGCGTGACCCGGGCAACAACGATGTGCTGACGATCGATCGGCGCACGCGCACCGCAGCCGGGCAACTGCTGTTCCCGCACGTGTACCCCTCATCACTGATCGATGGCAAGGGACCGTACACCGCACAGGTAGCGAACGTCGCCACCAGCGAGGCGGAAGCCATCGCATTGGTTGACAAGGCCAAGTCGAACGGCTTCACCGGCGTCAAGTTCTACGGCACCTTCAATCCGGCCTGGCTGCCGGCGACCATTGCCGAAGCGCACAAGCAGGGCCTCCATGTGCACGGCCACATTCCGGCCGGCATCCGCACGCTGGAAGCGATCAACGACGGTTACGATGAAGTCACGCATATCAACTGGATCATCATGCAGGCAATGCCTGACAGCGTGATCGCGGTCTCGAACGGCATCATGCGATTCGAAGGGCCGGGACGCTATGGCAAAGACGTCGACCTCGACGGCACGGCAATGAAGACCCTGGTTGATACGATGGCAAAAAAACATATCTACAGCGACCCGACGATGACCGCGTTCGAGAGCATCTATGTGCCCGACAATGGCGATCTGTCGCCAGCCTACGCACCTTTCGTCGGTACGCTGCCGCCGGTCACCGAGCGCGGCTTTCGCAGTGGCGGCTTCGCCGTGCCCAAGGATCTGACGCGTGCCGACTATCGCGCCAGCTGGGCGAAGATGGTGGCGCTGCTCGGTCGCATGCACCGCGCCGGGGTGCCGATCGTCTCGGGCACGGATGGGGCGGGGATCGAGATCATCCGCGAACTCGAGATCTATGCCGAAGCCGGCTTTACGCCGGCCGAGGCGCTGGCCGCCGCGACCATCGTGCCGGCGAGACTGGTGGGCATGCAAGCGCACACCGGCTCCATCACTGTGGGCAAGAGCGCAGACCTGGTGCTGGTCGAGGGCGATCCCTCGAAGCACTTGAGCGATCTGCGCCACACGCGGCTGGTGTTGCTCGATGGCCGCATGCTGGACACCGACGCGCTGCGCGAAGCTGCCGGTTTCTCGGGGCGGCCTAAATAACCAGTACGATCTTGCCGATGTGGCGCTTGCGCAGGAACTCTTCCTGCGCTGCGCCGATATCGCCCAGGGCGAAGGTGGCACTGACCAGCGGACGAATTTCGCCGCGCTCGATATAACCCACGAGGTCGGCGAACAGCCGCGGCTCAGGGATGGTGCAGCCCAGCAGCGCCAGATCCTTGAGATAGAGCAAGCGCAGATCGAGTTCGACGATCGCACCGCCGATGGCGCCCGCGACCGCGTAACGACCACCGGGTGTCAGCAGCCGCAGAAACTGCGCAAACTGCGCGCCGCCCACGCAATCAATCACCACGTCAATGGACTCCTGGCCCAACGCTGCGATCAGATCGGCATCGCGCGGCAACACCTGCGTCGCTCCCAGTGCACGCAGCCCCGGTGCCTTGCCCGCATCGGCGACGGCGATGACCCGGGCAGCGCGCCGCCGTGCCAACTGGATCGCCGCCGACCCTACGCCGCCTGAAGCGCCAGTGATCAGCACCACGTCGTTACGGTCGACAGCCGCGCGTGACAACATATTTTCTGCGGCCAGATAGGAACAGGGGAAGGTGGCGAGCTCCACGTCCGTGAGCTTGCTGCGCAGCGGATGCGCGTTGGTGGCGGGCACGGTCATGAATGCGGCGAAGGCGCCGTCGCGATCGGCGCCCAGGTAGCCCGTGCCCCCAGCGGCGCCCGCTGCAGCGCGCAGTATCGGATCGATGAGCACGCGCTCGCCGATGCGTGTGGCTGCGATACCGGCTCCCACGGCAACAATGGAGCCGCAGGCGTCCGCACCCTGGATCCTGGGGAAGTGAAAAGCCATGCCGGTCCAGGCGCTGTCCTGCACCGCACGGCTTGCGGTGGGCGGCGCGGGCGACGATGGCGCGGCGGCATCGCCTGGCCGTGCCGCGCGCGAATACCAGCCGGTACGCGTATTGATATCGGTATTGTTGACCGCCGCGGCGGCCACGCGCACCAGCACTTCGCCGCTGCCCGGTCGGGGAAGCGGCAGGTCCTCGCGCATTTCCAGCTGCTCGGCGCCGCCCAGCCCGTTGAGCAGCACACCACGCATTGTGCGCGGCAGCTGCGGTTCAGAGCCACTGTTCGTAGCGATACCCCTCGTCAGGAATGCTGTAGTAGTCACCGCGATCGGCGCAGTAGATGTGGCCTTCGATCTGCAACCCGGTGGCGCCATCGATCGTGCCGGCCGCAATGGCAATAGAGGTGGCACCGTCGGCCTGCCAGAACAGCGTCGAGCCGCAGATTGCGCAGAAGCCGCGCTGCGCGCCTGGGGAGGCGCGATACCAGCGAATTGAACTGTCGCCAGTGAGGCGAAAGTCCGTCAGGCTGGCGCTGGTTGCAGCCATGAAATGGCCGGTCTGCTTGCGGCACTGACTGCAGTGGCAGGCGATCACATTGCGTAATGGCCCCCGCACCTCGTAGCTGCAGGCCCCGCACAGGCAAGATCCCCGATATACCCTGTTGTTCATCTGGCACTCCGACGTCGTCGCTGAGCGCCGCGAGCAGGGGTTATTTTTGCCGATTGCTGCGCCAGCAGCCCGGCCAGTTGCATGGTCATCGCAGCCCCCAGTTGTTCCGCGCTGGCAATGGTCAGTGCGCGCAGGTAAAAATCGCTGACATCGTGGCCGATGCCGATCGCCATCAACTCGATGCTGGAGTGCTTTTCGATCCAGCGCACCACATTGCGCAAATGCTGCTCGAGATAACTGCCAGGGTTGGCCGACAACGTGGCCTCATCGAGCGGCACGCCATCGGAAATCACCATCAGGATGCGGCGGCTCTCGGTGCGCCGTTCGAGCCGATCGTGCGCCCATAGCAGCGCCTCACCGTCGATGTTCTCTTTCAGCAGTTCTTCACGCAGCATCAACCCGAGATTGCGGCGCGCGCGGCGCCAGGGAGCATCGGCCGATTTATAGATGATATGCAGCAGTTCGCCCAGGCGGCCGGGCGCCGGCCGGGCACCCGCGGCCAGCCATTCGGCGCGCGCGG
>JAYUZE010000131.1:0-25704 GCA_043752035.1 Gammaproteobacteria bacterium | reverse complement strand
GGCACGTGTGCTGGCGCACATGCCGGACATGCAGCAGCCACGGAAGCTGCGCCGCGAACCCGGTGTGCCCCTGAACCTGGCCAGCAATTTTTATCGGGCGGTGCAGTCGCGATGGCCCATCGTGCCTGCCGCCATTCATCAGTGGTCGGAGGAGAGCAGTCATGACACTCATGAGGTGGGAACCCTGCAAGGAAGCCGACGAATTCTTCCGCAACTTTGGCAAGGTGCTGCCGGCCCGCTGGTTGCAGCCGGAGCGCGTCGCAGGCGAATCCGCGACGTGGACGCCGGCAGCAGACATCACCGAGACCGACAACGAATATCTGGTCAAGGCGGAAGTGCTTGGCGAAAAGCCCGGCAATACCATTGCCGGTGTGGGCGGCCTGGTGGTGATGGCCATCGTCGGTGTGATCAAGAACGCGATGGCGGGTTCCAGCAAGCAATAGATCTGCTGCGCGGACCATGCCGCTGGCCGGCGGCGAATAGTGTTGCTGCCGGCTAGCGGCGCGCCCGCGCGCGCTGCGGGCGGGGTGTGGCGCGCGCTGCGGTACGTGGCAGCAGTCCCTGGTAGAAGATGCGCGTGAAGGCATCGGCGATCTGCCGCGGGGACATCGACTGGTCCTGCCGGTACCAGTGGGCGATCCAGTTGAGCGCACCGGCAATTGCGAATGCAGTCATCTTCGGATCGCAGCGCCGGATCGAGCCATCGCGCATGCCGTCGCGCAGCAGCTCGCGGATGCCCTGGTCGATTTCCGACTTCAGCGCCTTGATCTGTGCGCCCATCGCCGGACTCAGGTCCTGGTCTTCGGCGCGCACCATGCACCAGCCATATTCCGAAGCGATCGCCTGGGCGTAATTGCTGATCACCAAATGCAGGCGTTCGCCGGCCTGGGTCGGCGAGCGGCCGGCGCGGCTCATCGCATTGCGGATGCGCTCGAGCCCGGCGAGGAAACACTCGAACAGCAGCTGCTCCTTGTTGGCGACGTAGTAATACACCGTCGGCTTGGTGACATTGAGCTGTGCTGCGATCATGTCGATGGAGGTGTTGTGATAGCCGTGGACGCTGAAGGCGCGCGCCGCGGCGCGGATCACCGCCACCCGCTTGCTGTGGCGATCGCGCGTGCGCACGCGCCGCGCTGGCCACGGCGATGTCGCTGCCGCCGCTGGCGTCAGATCTTCCGCGCTGCTGTTGGTCAAGGCGTTTCCTGCACATCACGTGCTTGCGTTGACTGCGACTCTACCCGCAAGTAGCATGCGGCTCAATTTTTACCGGGGGCCCGGCGCGACGGGCAGCTGCTGTTGCAAATTCTCGATCTGGCCAGTTACCTGCCGGCAAGCATTGTCGACAACCGGCGTCTGAGCGAGCTGACGGGTCGCGACAGCGATTTTTTCCTGCGCCGCACGGGTATCCAGCAGCGGCGCCGCGCCGCGGACGGTGAGAATACCAACACTATGGCGGTCAGCGCGGTGCGGGCGCTGGCGGCGCACAGCCAGATGCTGCTGCCTGAAGTCGACCTGCTGATCGGCTGCTCTTACACGAGCTGGGATCTGATAGGCACGATCGCGCACGCCGTGCAGCGCGCCTGCGGCCTGACACGCGCGCGCGCCTTCACGCTCTCTTCGGCCTGCTCGTCGGTGGCCAATGCGCTGGAAGTGGTCGCGGCATTCTTCGACGCCGGGCGTTCTGATTGTGCGCTGATCGTTGCTGCCGATCACAACAGCCTGTACTCCGACGACAGCGATTCACGCTCCGGGCACCTGTGGGGCGATGGCGCCGCGGCACTGTTGCTGCAGCGCGCGCCGCACTTGGGCGCGCCCTTCGCCGTGATGGATGTCTGGACCGCGGGGCTGGGCCACGTAGGTACGGGTCCCGAAGGCGTCGCGCTGCGGCCGCGCGCTGGCGGACTGACGATGCCCAACGGCCGGGATGTGTTCATCCAGGCCTGCGAAGGCATGGAGGCGGCCGCGCGCTTGCTGCTCGGGCGCAATGGCCTGCGGCCCGAAGATGTGCGCCTGCTGGTGCCGCACCAGGCCAACCAGCGCATCATGGATCATGTGGCCGACCAGCTGGCGATCGCGCCGGAGCAAGTGGCCTCGACCATTGCGCACTATGGCAATACCGGCTGCGCGAGCGCGATCATCACACTGGAGCAGCACCAGCGGCAGTTACAGGCCGGCGAGCTGGCGCTGATCGTGACTTTCGGCGGCGGCTATTCGGCCGGCGCGGCGCTATTGCAGAAGCAGTAACCGGCGCTGGGCGCTGGTCGGCAGGCGTCGCCGGCCGCGGTTGACGCCTATACTACCCGTGAGTAGCATCGGCCCATGACGCCAGCCCAACCCGCCGGCGACGCGCAGTCCGCCGCTCCGCAGCGCGCGCGCAGCGTGGCCGTTGCCGACGCCAATATTGCCGACGCCACCGTTGCCGGCGCTGCGCCGCTGCGCTTCATCTCCGCTGCTTCGCTGTTTGACGGGCACGATGCCGCGATCAACATGATCAGGAGACTGCTGCAGGCGCACGGTGCCGAAGTAGTGCACCTGGGGCACAACCGCAGCGTGGCCGAGATCGTGCGCGCTGCCATCCAGGAAGATGCCGATGGCATCGCCGTGTCTTCCTACCAGGGTGGCCACAGCGAATACTTCCGTTACATGATCGACAGCCTGCGCGCGCAGGGCGTCGGCCATATCCGTGTGATCGTGGGTGGCGGTGGCACGATTACCGTCGACGAAGTGGCGGCGCTCGAAGCCTATGGCGTAGAGAAAATCTATACGCCCGAAGATGGCCGCCGGCTCGGCCTCGACGGCATGATCGACGATGTGATCGCGCGCGTGCGCGCGGTCGTTCGCCCGCCCTTCAGCTTCACGCCGCCCAGTGCCAGCGAGCCGCTGCAGCTGGCGCGCGCGATCTCGGCGCTCGAACGCCAGGATGCCGACGACGCCGGCGGTGCGCTGATTCGCCGCGCCATTGCGCTGGGCAAGTTGCCGGCCAGCGCCCAGCGCGCGCCGGTGATCGGTCTTACCGGTACCGGCGGGGCCGGAAAATCCAGCCTCAATGATGAACTGCTGCAGCGCTTCGGTCGCCATTTTCCGGAACGCAATATCGCCGTGATCGCGATGGATCCGACGCGCCGCCGTTCCGCCGGCGCGCTGCTGGGTGATCGCATCCGTATGAACTGCCTGGCCTCCGAGCGCATCTTCATGCGCTCACTGGCGACGCGGCGGCCCAACCAGGCGACCAGCGCAGTGCTGCGCGATGTGCTCGGCCTGCTGCAGCTCGCGCATTTCGACCTGATAGTGGTCGAGACCGCCGGCATCGGCCAGTCCGATTCGGAAATTGCCGACGCCGTGGATATTCCGATCTACGTGATGACCAGCGAGTACGGCGCGCCCAGCCAGCTCGAGAAGATCGACATGCTCGATTTCGCTGAACTGGTGGTGATCAACAAGTTCGAGAAGCGCGGCGGCGAAGACGCGCTGCGCGACGTGCGCAAGCAGTGGCGTCGCAATCATCCCGCGGCCGGCAAGCTCAGCGATGAAGAGGTGCCGGTATTCCCGACGGTAGCCAGCCGCTTCAACGATCCGGGCGTCAACCAGCTGTTCGCGCAGTTGTGCGCGCGGCTCAGCGCGCGTGGAGCTGCGTGGCCGCTCGCTGGTACCGATGATCAAAAGCCCGTGGGCCGTGAATCGCTGATACCCGCGAACCGCAGCCGCTACCTGGCCGAGATCGCGGCCAACGGCCGGCGCGGACATGCCGAAGCCCTGAATGCTGCCGCGAACGCGCATCGAGCCGACGGCCTGTATGCGGCGCTGCAGGTGTTGAGCGATGCGGCCTTGCCGGCGCGGCTTGAGCCCTATGACGCGGCGGCGTTGCACGCGGACGTGGCGGACGATTCGCGATTGCAGCTGCGCAGCGCCTACAACGCTGCGCTCGCCGCCATACCGGCACCGGCGCTCAAGCTGTTGCGCCATTGGCCGGAGCGCAGCGCTGCGGTGCGCTCCGCCCAGTACAGCTACCGGGTGCGCGGCCGGGAGTTGCGCGGTGAGAACTACCACACCACGCTCAGCGGTCTGGAGATTCCCAAGCTCGCGGCGCCGACCTTCAGCGACTGGGGCGAACAGCTGCGTTTCTTGCTGACCGAGAATCTGCCCGGCGAATTTCCCTATACCGCCGGCGTGTATCCTTATCGGCGCGAGGAAGAGGATCCGCTGCGCATGTTTGCGGGCGAGGGCGGGCCGGAACGCACCAACCGCCGCTTCCACCTGCTGGCGCGCGGGCACGCCGCCACCCGGCTCTCGACCGCCTTCGACTCGACCACGCTCTATGGCGAGGATCCGGACAGGCGCCCCGATATCTACGGGCGCACCGGCAATTCCGGCGTCTCGATCGCCAGCCTCGATGACATGAAGAAGCTCTATTCGGGTTTCGAGCTGGCCGCCACCAAGACCTCGGTGTCGATGACTATCAACGGGCCGGCGCCGATCCTGCTGGCGATGTACATGAACACCGCGATCGATCAGCAGGTGGAAAAATTTCTGCGCACGCCGGGGCAGTGGCCCGCCGCGCAGCAGCGCATTGCGGCGCTCAATACTGCGGCGGTGGCACTGGCACCACTGCCGGGATATCACGGCGCCCTGCCCGAGGATCATGACGGGGGCGGCCTGGCACTGCTCGGTCTCAGCGGCGATCAGCTGGTGGATGCCGACACCTACCAGCGCATCAAAGCCGAGACTTTAAGCCAGGTGCGCGGCACGGTGCAGGCCGACATCCTCAAAGAAGACCAGGCGCAGAACACCTGCATTTTCTCGACTGAATTCGCGATGCGCATGATGGGCGACATCCAGCAGTATTTCATCGACCATCGGGTACGCAATTTTTATTCAGTATCAATCTCCGGCTATCACATCGCCGAGGCGGGCGCGAACCCGATCAGCCAGCTGGCCTTCACGCTCGCCAATGGCTTCACGATCGTCGAGTACTACCGTGCGCGCGGCATGCGCGTGGACGACCTGGCGCCCAACCTGTCGTTCTTCTTCTCCAATGGCATGGACCCGGAGTACGCGGTGATCGGCCGGGTTGCGCGCCGCATCTGGGCGCGCGCGATGCGCGATCTGTATGGCGCCGGCGCGCGCAGCCAGATGCTGAAGTATCACATCCAGACTTCCGGGCGTTCGCTGCACGCTCAGGAAATCCAGTTCAACGACATCCGCACTACGCTGCAGGCGCTGTATGCGCTGTTCGACAACTGCAATTCATTGCACACCAATGCGTACGATGAGGCCCTGACCACGCCGACCGAAGAGAGCGTGCGGCGAGCGGTGGCGATCCAGTTGATCATCAATCGCGAGCTCGGGCTGAACCAGAACCAGAATCCCTGGCAGGGTTCATTCCTGATGGAACAGCTCACCGATATGGTCGAAGAAGCGGTCTACAAGGAGTTCGACGCGATGGCCGAGCGCGGCGGCGTACTGGGCGCCATGGAAACCATGTACCAGCGCAGCCGCATTCAGGAACAGAGCATGTTTTACGAGCAGCAGAAGCACGATGGTTCGCTGCCGCTGATCGGCGTGAACACGTTCCTGGCCGATGATGCTGCGGGCGCGCCGCGTCGGGCGGCGCCGCTGATACGCTCCAGCGATGCCGAGAAAGATGCCCAGGTGACCAACGTGCGTAATTTCCAGCAGTGCAATGCCGCGCGTTCGGGGCCGGCGCTGCAGGCGCTGCAGCAGGTCGCCGCCACGGGTGGCAATGTGTTCGCGCAATTGCTCGAGGCGGTCAAGGTGTGCTCGCTCGGCCAGATCTCCCGTGCGCTCTACCAGGTAGGCGGACAATATCGCCGCAGCGTGTGAAGCCTTGGCAGACACACGTACCGAAGCGCGCATGACTGACGAGCCACTGCAGCCCAAGGTCGCTTCCCCCTGCAACGACATCTGCCGCCTCGATGCGCGCCAGGTATGCGTGGGTTGCGGGCGTAGCTTGCAGGAAATTGCCGAGTGGGGTGCCGCCAGTGCCGAGCGGCGTCGGCAGATCGTCGCGGCCGCGCAGCTGCGACAAGCCAGCCGGCCTGCCTTACAATGAACCGCACAATGCTGATTGCGCCTTGAAATTCCGGGCGGCAGTGTGGAGGTCGCGTGGCTGGGTTGTATTTCGAGGAACTGACAGTAGGCAAGGTCTTCAGGCACGCGATCCGCCGCACCGTGACCGAGGCGGACAACGTATTCTTCTCCGCGCTCACGCACAATCCGGCGGCGCTGCACCTCGACGAGGAATACTGCCGCACTTCGACCGAGTTCGGGCAGCGCATCGTCAACAGCGCCTTTACGCTCGGGCTCATGGTCGGCATTTCGGTTGGCGATACTACGCTCGGCACCACGGTGGCAAACCTGGGCTGGGATGAAGTGCGCTTTCCCAAGCCGCTGTTTCACGGCGATACCGTGCGGGTCGAATCCGCGGTGCTGGAGGCGCGGCTCAGCAAATCGCGTCCCGACAATGGTATCGTCACTTTCGAGCACCGCGCCTACAATCAGCACGAGGTGCTGGTGGCGAGCTGCAAGCGCTCGGCGCTGATGATGCGCAAGCCCGCGACATGAAGCTGCGCTCCTTCCTGTTCGTGCCCGGCGACAGCGAGCGCAAGCTGGCCCGCGGCGCGGGCAGCGATGCCGACGCGCTGATCCTCGATCTGGAAGACGCGGTGGCCACCGAACACAAGCCGCTCGCGCGCAGTACGGTGTGCGGGTTCCTGCTGGCCCGTCCGCAGCGCGAGCGCACGCAGTTGTGGGTGCGCATCAATCCGCTCGACAGCGCCGAGGCCCTGGCCGATCTGACCGCGGTCGTCGCCGCGCGCCCCGATGGCATCGTGCAGCCGAAGACGCGTTCGGCCGACGATATCATCCGCCTTGCGCATTACCTCGATGCGCTGGAAGCGCAGCACGGCCTTGAGCCTGGCCGCATCCGCATCTTGCCGGTCGCCACCGAAACGCCGCAGGCGCTGTTCACGATGGGCGGCTTGGCCGCTTGTGGTCCGCGGCTGCTGGGCCTGAGCTGGGGCGCCGAAGACCTGAGCAGCGCCATCGGCGCCAGCGCCAATCGCGAGGCCGACGGCCGCTGGACCCAGCCCTATCAGCTGGTGCGCTCGCTGTGCCTGTTCGGTGCCAACGCGGCCAACGTCGCGCCCGTAGACACCGTGTTCGTCGAGCACCGCAATACGCCGGGGCTGCGCGCGGTCTGCGCCGAGGCCAGCCGCGATGGTTTCGTCGGCAAGCTGGCGATACACCCCGATCAGGTCGCGATCATTAACGAATGCTTCCTGCCGGGCAGCGCCGAGCTGGCGCAGGCAACGCGCGTGGTTGCGCTGTTTACGGCCAATCCTGGCGCGGCAGCCCTGTCGCTCGATGGCCGCATGCTCGATATTCCCCACCTGCGACAGGCGCAAAGAATTCTGGCGCGCGCCAGATAGCGTTGCCGGCTTGCTCAATTTCTCCGATATCGCCATCCGGCGTGGCCCGCGCCTGCTGTTCGACGCCGCTACGTTCAGCCTGTTTCGTGGCGAGAAAGTCGGCATCACCGGCGAGAACGGCAGCGGCAAATCCACATTGCTCGAGCTGGTGCGCGGTTCGGTGCACGCCGATGCCGGCAGCTTCGACCTGCCGGGGAACCTGGTCATGGCGCATGTCTCGCAGGACATCGATGCCACGGAACAGCCGGCAATCGAATTCGTGCTCGACGGCGATACCGATCTGCGCGCCATTGAAGCGGCGCTCGCGGCGGCCGAAGCCCAGGATGACGGCGCGCGACTCGGCACGCTGCACGCTCGCTTCGCCGAGGTCGGCGGCTATGACGCCCGTGCGCGCGCTGCGCAACTCATGCACGGCCTGGGCTTCGATCCGGCCGGGGACGAGCAGCCGATCCGCAGTTTCTCGGGCGGCTGGCGGGTGCGCATCAATGTGGCGCGCGCGCTCATGTGCCGCTCCGACCTGCTGCTGCTGGATGAGCCCACCAACCACCTGGACATCGATGCGATTCTCTGGCTGGAGACCTGGCTGCGCGCGTATCCGGGGACGCTGCTGCTGATCGCGCACGATCGCGAGTTTCTCGATCGGGTGTGTGATCGCATCGTCAACATCGAGCATGGCAAGGTGCGCGCCTATCGCGGCAACTATTCGGCCTTTGAAACACAGCGTGCCGCCGAGCTGGCCGAGCAGTCGTCGCTGTACCAGCGCCAGCAGCGCGAGATACGCCACATGGAAGCCTTTGTCGAGCGCTTTCGTGCCCAGGCCACCAAGGCGCGCCAGGCGCAAAGCCGTCTGAAGGCGCTCGAGCGCATGCAGCGCATTGCTCCGGCACATGTCGATTCGACCGCTTTCGAGTTTGCGTTTGCCGAGCCCGACAAACTGCCGCGCCCACTGCTGGCGATCGAAGGCCAGAGCGTGGGCTATGGCGGCGTGACGCTGCTGCGCAAACTCAAGCTGACCCTGATGCCCGGTGATCGCTATGCCTTGCTGGGGCGCAATGGCGCCGGCAAATCCACCTGCATGAAGCTGCTGGCCGGCGAGCTCACGGCGCTGTCGGGCACGCGCACCGAGGCGCGCGATCTGCGCATCGGCTATTTCGCCCAGCATCATCTCGAGCAGCTCGCTGCCGACGAGTCGCCGCTGGAGAACCTGCGGCGCAGCGGCGGCGAGCGCGCGGCACGCACTACCGAGGCGGAACTGCGTGACTACCTGGCGACCTTTGGCTTTCGCGGCGATCGGGTCTTCGAGGCGGTAGCGCCATTTTCCGGCGGCGAGAAGGCACGGCTGG
The DNA here is from genome assembly GCA_043752035.1 of Gammaproteobacteria bacterium. Classification (GTDB taxonomy): domain Bacteria; phylum Pseudomonadota; class Gammaproteobacteria; order Steroidobacterales; family Steroidobacteraceae; genus FEN-1191. The sequence continues at coordinate 16,913 of JAYUZE010000131.1, read as the reverse complement.
TGCTGGCGCTGGTGGCGTTCCTGCGGCCCAACCTGCTGTTGCTGGACGAGCCCACCAATCACCTCGATCTCGAGATGCGCCAGGCGCTGGCGGTCGCGCTGCAGGATTTTGCCGGCGCGGTGGTGCTGGTGTCGCACGATCGGCACCTGCTGAACACGGTGGCCGATGAACTGATCGTGGTACACGATGGTCGTGCGGCGCCGTTCGACGGCGATCTGGAGGACTACACGCGCTGGCTTAGCGGTGGCGAAGCATCGGCAGTCCGCCCCGCCGCGGCGGCGGCATCGCCACCGCCAGCGAGCGCTGCTCAGCGCCGCGAACAACGACGCCTGGAGGCAGAGGGGCGCAATCGGCTCGCGCCCCTGCGCGCAGCGATACAAAAGCTGGAGGGTGAACTGGCCGCGCTCGCCCGCTCGCGCATGGCCTTGGAGACCCGGCTTGCCGCGCCTGAGCTCTACCAGCACGAGGCGCGCGCCGAGCTGCAGGCCGCGCTGCTGCAGCAGGCAGAGCTGGCGCGCACGCTCGTCGCGACCGAGGCGGCCTGGCTGGCCGCGAGCAGCGAGCTGGAAGCGGCCACGGGCGCGGTGGATACACCAACATCATGATTTAAAAGGCTATTGCCGGCAGGCTAACCCGCCCCCGAATGTCGGGCGTGTAACAAACAGTTAACTTTACAAACTAATCCAGAGGGGTAAAATAGTGTTCATGGGTGATCCATGGCGCAAGCCGGGGGTTACCCCAAAGTCGCGGAACAAGACCCCCCCGTTTCCGCGCAATACCTTGGAGCCCCGCTTGCGGGGCTCTTTTTTTGCCCGCGTCCTGAGTGCCAGGCCGACGAAGTCGCCTTCGTTTATCTCAGGCCTCACAATATTCCCTCGCACCTGATGCAGGATCTGCTGGGGCGCGTTGGCAAGGCAGTGGGGAGATCGGCAGCGCACATGGGATATCTGGCCACACATCGGGCCACCAGCGAACGTGACCGGCGCTGAGGGCCAGCAGGCGCTGGGGCTGCTGGCGGAGCGTGCGCCGCAAGCCGCTGCGCTGCTGCGCTCGGCACCGCAACGGCTGGCCGAGTCGGCCGCGAGAGTGCTCGACGCCAGTGATTTCGTGGCCGCGACACTGCACAGCGATGAGCGATTGCTGCCGATGCTGATCGAGCGCGCGCCGCGGGAGCTGGCCGGGCCCCTGCCGCTGACGGCTTTCAGGTCTGACGCTGCCGATGACAATGGCGCCGGCGCCGAAGCCGCCTTCATGAGTGCCTTGCGCCGCTGGCGTCACGCCGAGCTGGTGCGCATTGCCTGGCGTGACCTCGCCGGCTGGGCGAGCCTGCCGGAAACGCTGGCCGATCTGAGCAACGCGGCCGATCTGGCCTTGCGCAGTGCGCACGACTTCGCGCTGGCGGCGCTGGCCGCGCGCCACGGCGCGCCAACGGCCGCCGACGGCGCAACCCAGCCGCTGCTGATCGTCGCGATGGGCAAGCTCGGCGGCCAGGAGTTGAACTTCTCCTCGGATATCGACCTGGTGTTCCTGTATGCCGCGCACGGTGAGACCGCGGGCGCGCGGCCCGTGGCCTACGAAGAGTTCTACACGCGCCTCGGTCAGGCCCTGATCCGCAATGTGGATGCCGCGACTGTCGACGGGCGCGCCTGGCGCGTGGATATGCGCCTGCGTCCCTTTGGCGCCAGTGCTCCGCTGGTCGCGAGCGTGGCGGCCTTCGAGGACTACCTCGAGTGTCACGGCCGTGACTGGGAGCGTTACGCGTGGATCAAGGCGCGCGCGGTGACTGACCAGGCAGGCTTCGAGGCCGTGTTCCGCTCCGGCGTGCAGCCCTTCGTGTACCGCCGTTACCTGGATTTTGGCGTGTTTGAATCGCTGCGCGAAATGAAGGCGCTGATCAGCCGCGAAGTGGCGCGCCGCGAACTCAACGACAACATCAAGCTGGGGTACGGGGGCATACGCGAAATCGAGTTCATCGTGCAGGCGATGCAGCTGGTGCGCGGCGGCAGCGAGCGGCGCCTGCAGAGCGCGTCGCTGCTGCAGACACTGCCGCGTCTGGCGGGCGGCAGGTTGCTGCCGCGGCACACGGTGGTCGAGTTGGGCGCTGCCTATGAATTCCTGCGCCGGCTTGAGAACCGCCTGCAGATGTACGGCGATCAGCAGACACACCAGCTGCCGTCCGACCCGCGGGCGCAGGCGCGCATCGCCAGGGCGATGAACTGCAGCGGCTGGGACCAGCTGGCGAGTGCGCTGGAGGCACACCGCCAGCGCGTCAGTGCGGCCTTCGAAGCGGTGGTGCAGGGCGAGGGCGGCGCAGCGACCACGCACGCTGCGTTGCTGACGCCGCTGGCCTCGGGTGCGAGCGCCGATGCCGGGCAGCTGGTCGAGCGCCTGCGCGCTCAAGGCTATGCGGAGGCCGAGCCCGCGGCGCAGCTGCTGCAGGACCTGTATGCCTCGGTGCTGATGCGCCGGCTCGACGAGGTGGGCCGTCGCCGGCTCGAAGCTTTGCTGGGTGCGCTGGTGGCGCAGCTTGCGCCGCTCCCCGATGCGCTGGCGCTGTTGCGCCGGTTGGTGCGCATCATCGAGGCGATCGGCGCGCGCTCCACATACTTCGCGTTGCTGCTGGAGAATGCAACGGCCCGCAGCCGGCTGATCGAGCTTACGCGGCACGGTGATTTCCTGCCGGCGCAGATCGCCGCCTACCCGCTGCTGCTCGATGAACTGATCGATGAGCGTCTGGTGCAGCAATTGCCGACGCGCGCGCAGCTATCAGCCGAGCTGCAACAGCTGCTGGCGGAAGTGGCTGAGAGCGACGAGGAGCGCCTGGTGCAGCAGCTGCGCCACTTCCAGCGCGCCGCGCTGTTTCGCATCGCGGTTGCTGACCTTGGCGGACGCTTGCCGCTGATGCAGGTGAGCGATCGGCTCACCGAGCTGGCCGAGCTGATCGTCGGGCAGGCGCTGTTGATCGCCTGGCGCTTCGTCACGCAGCAATACGGCATACCACAATGCGGTGCCGGAGCAGAGCGGCGCGTGGTGCATATCTGCGCGGTGGGCTACGGCAAGCTCGGCGGCATGGAGCTGGGTTACAGCTCGGATCTCGACCTGGTATTCCTGCACGATGCCATCGGCGCCGATCAGACCACGGTAGGTGCACGCAGCGTCGACAACCAGATTTTCTTCGTGCGCTTCGTGCAGCGGCTGGTGCACCTGCTGACCATGCATTCCGCTGCGGGCCGGCTCTATGAAGTGGATATGCGCCTGCGCCCCAGTGGCAAGGGCGGCATGCTGATCACCAGCATCGAGGCTTTCGAGGACTACCAGCGCCGCGAAGCGTGGACCTGGGAACATCAGGCGCTGCTGCATGCGCGCTCGATGGCGGGCGACGCGGAGCTGCGCGAGCGCTTCGAGGAACTGCGCCTGCGGGTGCTGCGCGAGTGCGTGCGCCGCGACACGCTGCGTGCCGAGGTCGCGCATATGCGCGCGCGCATGCGCAACGAGCTTTCGGCCTCGGCTGCCGGTCAGTTCGATCTCAAGCAGGATCCGGGCGGCATCGCCGACATCGAATTCCTGGCGCAATACTGGACGCTCTCCTGGGTGGGTAATTATCCGCCGCTGGCCTGGTTTGCCGACACCATCCGCCAGCTCGAATCTTTGAGCTCCGCAGCGCTGGTGCCACAGGCCACGATCGATGTGCTCACGGCAGCCTATCGCGCCTACCGCGAGTGCACGCACCATCGCGGCATCGCGGGCCTGGCCGCGGTAGTGACCGACGCTGAATTCCGGGCCGAAAGGGCGGCTGTGAGCGCGATCTGGAACGCGACGATCGAGGTATAATGCGGCCATGAAAAGCCGCAGCGCACCGCAGCTACCCAACGCCCAGTCCCAGTACGAAGTCAGCGCGCAGGACCTGCCGCTGTGCTGCCCGATGCCCTCGATGTCGTTGTGGAATTCGCATCCCCGGGTCTACCTCGCCATCGAGCAGACCGGCTGGGCCAAGTGCCCTTATTGCGGCGCAGAATTCACGCTCAAGCGCTGAATTCCCGCCGTGCGGGCTCAGCGATACGGCCGGTACGATTTCTCTTCGATCAGCGCCGAACCCAGCGCCGCATTGATGCGCTTCTTGATCGCGGCGCGCTCGTCATTGGTGACATAGACCGCGCGTGCCAGTTCGATGAAGCGCGGGCCAAAGCGCTGCGCCGCCTCTTCCTCGCGGATGTGATCTTCGATATCCCAGAGGCTGGCGTTCACACTCTCGAGGGCGCGCTCATCGGCGGCGAGATCGACGCTCGTCGGCGCGCTGCGTTGCCAGGTGCCCTCGAGCAGGCTAAGTTCGTGGCGCACATGGGCGAGCTTGGTGGCATCGCTCATGCGTGCCGACTTGATGCGCAGGATTGTTATCTTGTCGAGCAGCTCGCCGGGTGAAATCGGAACCAGAATATCCTGCATGCCGCTCTCCAGATGACGGCGCTATCGTATCAGGGCCGCGAGTTCATCGAGCCGCGCGATCACCGCTTCGGTCTCGATCAGCTCCATCACGCCGGGTTCCTCGATTTTTTCAGCCCACGGCAGCTCATCGGCGGGCCGGCCGCGAAAGCGCTGCGCCGCCTGCTGGTAGCGATCGATGCACCACTGGCGCGAACGGTAGGGGCCGCTGCGCGCCACGCGGGTCGCGGCATAGAGGCCGATCACCGGCGTATCGACCATGGTCGCCATGTGCGCCGGCCCGGAATCGGGCGTCAGCAGCACCGAGGCCCTCGCCAGCAATGCCAGCAGCTGCGGCAAGGTATCGGTGCCGATCAGGTTCTTGACTGGCACGCCTGCGGCTTGCGCGATGCGCGCCCCGAAATCGCGCTCGAAGTCGTTCGGGCCGCCGCACAGCAGTACCTGCAGCCCGTGCTGCCTGACCGCGTGGGCGATCACGGCGCCATAGCGCTCGACGCTCCAGTTGCGCAGGCGATGGCTGGAGCAGGGGCTGACGATCAGGGTGCGCACGCCGTCGGGAATCTGCTCGCGCGCCCACGCCTGCGCGGCTGCGGGCAGTGGCAGATTCCACTCCAGATGGGTCTCGAGACCCAGGGCTTCGGTGAAGCCGCAGAAACTGTCGAGCACATGCTGGTTCTGCCGGGGCGCAATGCGCCGGTTGCTGAACAGCCATTGCAGTTCGCGGGCGCGCGCGCGATCGAAGCCCACGCGCACCCGGGCCGGGATCAGCGCCGCATAGAGGCTGGCGCGCAGCGCGAGCTGCATGTGCAGCAGCAGGTCGAAACGCCGGCCGCGCACCGCGGCGCGCAGCGCGCGCATGCTGCCGAACAAGGAACGCTTGTCGATGATGATAAACTCGACCCCGGGCAGCAGGCTCATCAGGCGCGCTTCGGCGCGGCCGATCACCCAGGTAATGGCGGTTTGCGGCCAGGCCCGCTGCAGGGTGCGGACGATCGGCACCACATGGCAGACATCGCCTAGCGCCGAAAGGCGCAACAGGCACAGGCTCTTGGGCGGCGTGACAGGGACACTCATGCAGGAATTGGGCAGACCGTGGCAGGATTGAATTTTCTCGCCACCGGGGCCGAAGTACGCATCGTCGAGCAGGGCGGCGGCGCGATGCTATATGACAGCTCGCGGGCCGGCAACGCCGTGCCTGGCTGGCTCGATCCTGAGTGGTGGAGCGGGCGCGGCACGGTCACACGCGCCGAGGAAGGACGCGGCGGCGCCTACCTGATCGAGGCCGACGGCCGCAGCCTGGTGCTGCGCCAGTATCGGCGCGGCGGCTGGGCGGCGAAACTATCCGCCGACCGTTACTGGTGGCACGGCGCCGAGCAGACGCGCTCGTTTCGCGAGTGGCACCTGCTCTATCACCTGCACCGCGTGGGCCTGCCGGTGCCGATGCCGCTGGCCGCTGGCTACCAGCGCCGCGGACACGGCTATGTGGCGAACCTGCTGGTACAGCGCATTTCGAAAGTGCGCTCACTGGCCAGCGAGCTGCGCGCCGCGCCAGTAGCCTTGCGCACCTGGGTGGCGGTGGGCCGTTGGTTGCGGCGCTTTCATCTGTGCGGTGTCTGCCATGCGGATCTCAATGCTCACAATATCCTGCTCGGCGCCGACGACGCCGTGTGGCTGATCGATTTCGATCGCGGCACGCTGCGCTCACCCGGTTGGTGGAGTGATACCAATCTCGTGCGCCTGTATCGCTCGCTGCAGAAACTGGCGGCCACGTTGCCGGCGGCGCATTTCTCCACCGCTGACTGGCAGCTGCTGCTCGACAGCTATTTTGCCACCCGACTCGAGCTGCAAGCCGACAATGTGCTCGCCTTTCCCTGAGCGCCGCGTGTGAGCGGGTCGCGGGCGCTCTACAGCCTGCTGGTACTGCTGGCGCTCCCCTGGTTGAGCCTGGTGGTGTGGTGGCGCTCGCTACGTGAGCGGCACTACGCACAAGGTTGGGCTGCGCGTTTCGGCGCGGGTGCTGCACTGGCCGGGTACCAACGCAGCATCTGGCTGCATGCCGTATCGGTAGGCGAAGTGCAGGCCGCAGCACCACTATTGAGCGCACTGCACGCGCAATTTCCCACCATGGCGCTGTCGATCACCAGCGCCACGCCCGCAGGCCGCGAGCGTGCCCGCGCGCTCGCCATCACCACCAGCTCCACTGGCACAGGCGCGAGCGCAGGCATCGACGTGCGCTATGCGCCTTACGATCTGGGGCTGTGCGTGCGCGGCAGCCTGCGCCGGCTGCGCCCGAAGTTGCTGGTAATCATGGAAACCGAGCTGTGGCCGAATCTGCTGGCAGAGTGCGCTGCGGCTCGTGTGCCCGTGCTCATTGCCAGCGCGCGGCTCTCGGAGCGCAGCCTGCAACGCCTGAGGAGATTTCCGGGCCTGTTCCAGCCGGCGCTGCGCGCGACTGTCACGGTAGCTGCGCAATCGGCCGCCGATGCGCAGCGCTTCGCGGCGCTGGGCGTGCCGGCGGCGCGGCTCAGTGTATGTGGCAACATTAAATTCGATCGCACGCCGGGCATGCAACTGCGTGCGGCTGGCGCGGCGTTGCGCGCATGTTTTGCGCCTGCACGACTGCTGTGGGTCGCCGGCAGTACTCACGAAGGCGAAGAGCAGGCGGCGTTGAACGCCCATCGCGCACTGCGTGCCGCGGGCGCCATGGGCGCCGCGCGCTGCGCTGAGGCCTTGCTGGTGCTGGCGCCGCGCCATCGGCCGCGCTTCGACGCGGTGGCGCAGTTGCTGGACGCGAGCGGCCTGCCGTGGCTGCGCTACAGCGATGCCGCCGCCGCAGGAGCCGAACAGTGCGGCCGCGCCGCAGTAGTGCTGCTCGACACCATCGGCGATCTCGAGAGTTTCTATGCGGCGGCCGACATGGCCTTCGTGGGCGGGAGTCTGGTGCCGGTGGGCGGGCACAATCTGCTGGAACCCGCCGCGCTGGGCGTACCCTCGATCTGCGGCCCTCACATGAGCGCGGCAGCGCAGGTCGCCAAAGAGTTGAGCGCCAGTGGCGCAACCCGGATGGTGGCAGCGCCCGAGCAGTTCACCGCAGCATTGCTGGAACTGGCCGCCGACGAAACCCGCCGGCGCGCGATGTCAGCAGCCGCGCTGGCGGTGGTGGCCGCGAATCGCGGCGCGCTGGAGAGCCTGCTGCTGCTGATTAAGGCGCAGCTGGCGTAGCTGGCGGCGTCGAATTTTCCGCCGGTGGCTGCTCGACCAGCCAGCCGTTGATCAGCGTGATGGTGGTGCGATTCAGATTGCCAGCGGCCTGGCGCAGCGAGACGATATTGTTCAGGTAGCTGTATTTCGCCTGCGCATAGTTGGTCTGCGCCTGCACCAGCTGCTGGCGCGCCGTGAGCACGTCGATGGCGGTCTTGGTGCCCACCTCGTAACCCGCTTCGGTCGCCTGCAGAGAAATCTGGTTGGACTGCACCGCCTGCTTGAAGGCCCCGACCTGCGCGATCTGGCTGATCACGCCCTGGTAGGCGTCGCGGGCCTGCTGTTCGGTCTGGCGCAGCGTGCGCTCGTAACCGGCGCTGGCGGCTTTCCAGGTGTATTTGGCCTGGCGCACGCGCGACTGCGTGGCGCCGGCACTGAACAGCGGCACCGTTACGCCCACCGACCAGACGATGTCCTGCGTGTTCAGGCCCAGCAGTGCCTGCTGCGCCGGTGTCACGTCATTGCCGCCCAGCGCCCAGGAGCGCGAGGCCGAGGCATTGATGGAGGGCAGGTGGCCGCCGATTGCGGTGAGATAGCCGTCGCGGGAAATATCGGCTGCCAGGCGGCTCGCGATCAGGTTCGAATTCTGGCTGAGCGCAGTGGCAACCCAGGTGTCTTCGCTGGCCGGGTCGGGCGAGAGCAGCGGCATGCCATCGCCGGGCTTTGCCAGCCGCTGGTATTTCTCGCCGGTGATCGCCCGCAGCTGCTCCTCAGCGCTCGCCATGATGCGCTTGGCGGCGATCACGGCCGCTGCGCTGCTGTCGCGCGTGGCGCGCGCGATCTGCACATCGGTGATCGCGATCAACCCGACTTCATAGCGGCGCTCGGCCTGGTCGAGTTGGCGCGAGACCGACTGCAGCGCGCTTTCCTGAGCGACCAGCACATCCGCGGCATTCAGCACCGCGAAATACTGCGCGGCGACGCGCGCGATCAGATCCTGCTCGGCGGCCTGATAGTTGGCCTCGCCCTGCGCCACAGTGCTGCTGGCGGCCTTGAGCGCGATCCAGTTATCCCAGGAAAACAGGTTGACCTTGAGCCCGAGATTGGCCAGTGTCGGCGAAGTGACGGAATTCCCGGCCACGCCGTTCCAGTTCTTGGTGGCGTTGGCATTCAGCGGCACCATATCGAGGATGGCCTGGGTACGGGTCTCGCGGGTCGCCAGGTGCAGTGCCGCGGCCTGCTGCAAGGTCGGATCGGCGATCAGCGCGTGGTCGTACACCGTCTGCAGGTTTTCAGCGCTTGCGAGGCCGTTGACGCTGGTGGCGAAGAGCAAAAACATCCATTGGCGGTTCATGCGCAGTCTTCCGTGTGTAGTTCCGTATGCCGCGTATTTCAATACGCGGGCAGTTGCGGGTCGATATCGCGTGCCCAGGCGCCGATGCCGCCCTGCAGGTTGCTGACCTGGTCAAACCCGTTTGCGACCAGGAAATCCGCCGCCCGCTGACTGCGGCTGCCCGCCTTGCACATCACAATGATCGCCTGCGCAGCGTCAAGTTCCTTGAAGCGGCTGGGTATTTCATTGAGGGGAATGGCCACGCTCCCCTCGATGCGGGCGAGGGCCAGCTCCCAGGGTTCGCGTACGTCGAGCAGGCAGAAGGGGCTTTTGGCGTCCATCAGCGCTTTCAACCCGGCAGGGGTGATCTGAGTTACAGGTATCATGGTTTAAAACTCAAAAGCTGGCGGGGACGGGGCGTGTTCGAGGGCTTCGAGCCCGGTCTCGAACAGCACGGTGCTGTGGAATTCGGCCGGACCGGCGCGCCGCACCAGCCGGGCTTCCATCACTGGCCCGGTGCCCACCACGACGAACAGGCGACCGCCGAATTTCAGCGCGCGCTCGAAGCGCGGCTGGTAGATCGGGAGCGAGCCGGTCAACACCACCACATCGTAGGCGGTCTCGCTCACCAGCCCGAGTCCGTCCGCACAGGTGACCTCGACAGCGCTGCAACCAGCCGAGCGCAGGTTGTCGCGGGCGGTGGTCGCCAGATCGTCGTACAGCTCCAACGACTGCACCTGGCCGCCCATCGTCGCCAGGCAGGCTGAGAGGTAGCCCGAGCCCGTTCCCACCTCCAGTACCTGATCGCCGGCACGCACGGCCACGGCCTGCAGAATGCGACCGGCTAGCATAGGCGTCAGCATAAATTTGCCGTGCCTGAGCGGCAGCCCGCAATCGGCGCAGGCCAGCGAGCTCCAGGCTGCAGGTACGAAGCGCTCGCGCGGCACCTTCTGCATCACCTCGAGTGTGCGCCTATCGAATACCGACCAGGTGCGCACCTGCTGGGCAATCATCTGCTGCTGAGCGCTGCTGTTGTTCATCGTTGTGGTCATGCCTTGAGTTAGTCAAGGATACTACGGTTAACTTAATTCCACTCAGTACCAGCGCGGGCAGCGCGGTGTTGCGTATAAGGTGTATTCCCCAGTTACCATCATATGGTCAATTTGACCTCGGTTAGCCGGCGATGCCGGGGTATGCTGCGCTGACTGCAATGACAGGCCGGCGCGCGGCGCGCGGGCACAGTTTTCTGTACAGGGGATCGCAGCCGCTTCATGTCTATCCTGGCCATACTTTGCTTGGTTTTTGCGCTATTGGCAGTGTTGCTGCTGGCGCTCTACTTGCTGCAACGGCGTCAGCGCGGTGCGCTCGAAGGGGTGACGCGCCAGCTGCATCGCATCGCCGTCGGCGGCGCACTGCGGGGCCGTATCGAACTCGACACCGACCAACGCGAAGTCTCGGCGCTGGTGACCGTGGTGAATCACTTGCTGACGCGCGTCGGCACCGCCAGCCCGGAGGTGCAGGTCGCGGCACCGGCCCCGGTGAGCGTGTTGGGCGAACATCTGCATGAGGCGGTGCTGATACACGGCGCCCGCGGCATCCTCTACGCGAATCCGCAGTTTGCCCAATTGATGGGTACCAGTGCCGAAGAACTGGTGGGCCGCCGGCTCGAAGACCTGGTGCCACCGGAGTTCGCCGAGCTGGTAGGCGAGAATCTGCGCCACCGCCTGGCGCGCGAGCCGGCTGCGGAGCGCTATGAAGTCGACTTGCTGGGCCTGCAGGGTCAGCATTCGCGCCTCGAGCTGAGCTCCTGGCTGATCGAGCACGAGGGCCAAACGGCGTTGCTGATCGTCGGTGTCGAGGTGCTGCCCACACAGACCGTTGCCGCGCTGGGCGGTGCCGGCGCCGGCCGTTCGCGGGCCCGCACCACGCTGGAATCGATGCCCGGAGCGCTGCTGACCGTCGATCGCAGCAGCCAGGTGGACTACATCAACGCGGCGGCCGGCGAAATGCTGGGCCTGCCCGCGGGCAGCGTGCGTGGCATGGGGATCGAAGAGCTGGCCAAGGTATTCCGCGATTCCGACCGCAAGCTGCTGACCGAGCCGCTGCAGCAAGCGCTGGCGGCCGGCACACCACTGAACCTCGGCCGGCGCGCGTTGGTGATCGGCCAGGCCGGTGGGCCGGAACGCCTGATCGAAGTCGCGGCCGCGCCATTGCGCGAAGAAGATGGCAGCAGCAGCGGCGCGGTCCTGGTGCTGCACGATGTCACCGAATCGCGTGGCCTGACGCGCCAGATTTCCTACCAGGCCGCGCACGATGCGCTCACGGGCCTGGTGAATCGCCGCGAATTCGAGCGGCGCCTGCAGGAGAGCATCGAGGCGGCGCAGCGCGGCGAAGCGGCGCACGTCCTTTGTTACCTCGATCTCGATCGCTTCAAGGTGATCAACGACACCAGCGGGCACCTGGCCGGCGACAGCCTGCTGCGCGACATCGCCAAGCTGGTGCGCTCGGGGGTCCGCGACTCCGATATTGTCGGCCGGCTGGGCGGCGACGAATTCGGCATGCTGCTGATCGGCTGCCCGCTCGACAAGGCACGGCAGATCGCCGACGAAGTGTGCCGCAAGGTCGCCGATCATCGCTTCGTGTGGCGCGATCGCATTTTCAATGTAGGCGCCAGCATTGGCCTGGTCGAGATCGCGCGCGACTCAAGCAACCTCGAAGAAGTGCTGGCGGCGGCCGATTCCGCCTGCTACGTCGCCAAGCGCCAGGGCGGGCACGTGGCGGTCTACTCGGCGCGCGATGAAGTCTATGCGCGCGAGAGCGGCGAGATCCATTGGTTGCAGCTGCTGCAGAGTGCACTGAAGGAAAACCGTTTCGAACTGTATTGCCAGCCGATCGTGGCTGCTTATGGCGATGGCGATGCGGGCCCCGCGATGGAAGTGCTGGTGCGTCTGCGCAACGATGCCGGCGTGCCGGTGGCGCCGGTGGATTTTCTGCAGGCCGCCGAACGCTACCGGTTGATGGGGCTGATCGACCGGCAGATCGTGCAGACCACGCTGACCGCGCTCGGTCGCGGCGCGATCGCCCTGCCCACCAATCGCAGCATCGCGGTGAATATTTCCGGCCAGACACTGGCCGACGGGCAGTTCCTCGAGTTCGTAGTCGAGTGCTTCGACACCACCGGTGCCAGCCCCGCGCAGGTATGCTTCGAGATCGCAGAGAGCGCGGTGATCGCCAATCTGGAACAGGCGCGGCGTTTCATCGGCGTGCTGCATGGCATGGGCTGCCGCTTTGCGCTCGATGATTTTGGCAGCGGCCTGGGCTCGTTCTCAAATCTCAGGCTGCTGGCGGTCGACTACCTGAAGATCGATGGCTCGTTCATGCAAAATCTGGCGCGCGACATGGTTAATCAGGCCATGGTCACGGCGATGATCAAACTGGCGCGCACGCTGAATTTCAAGGTGATCGCCGAGCACGTGGAAGACGAGACCGCGGCCGATGCCGCGCGCAGCATCGGCTGCGATTTCCTGCAGGGCTACGCCATGGGCCGGCCTGCGCCACTGCTGCTGGCGGCCTGAGCGTCGGGCTCAACCAGTAGCCCTCGGCATCAGGGGGCGGGTGCGTATAGCTCGTTGCTGCGCACGAAGGAATTTAGGAACCATCCCATCACCTCGCGCTGGCTGCGATGCTTGCGCAGCGCCTGGAGCTTGCGCAGTTGCGCGGCATCATCCAGCGGCAGTTGTTGCCACGCCAGCAGCGCGGCTCGCGCTGGCGGCCGCAGCGCGCGCTGACGATGCAGGCCGTGTGGCCAGGGCCATTTGAGGCCGGCGTGCACGATCCAGTAGTACAGCTTTGCCTTCGGCGCGGTGCCCGCGAGCAGCTCGCGCGTCAGCGCGCCGCTCGCGCGATGATCGGCGTGCAGGTCCTGCGGCGCTGCTACCAGCACTACGGTGGGCGCAAATGTTCTGAGCACGCCGGCGAGGTCACGGCGCAGATTGTTGCCGGTATAGGCGGCGCCATCGCTCAGGGCTTGCGGATAGGGGACGGCGCTGACGCCTGTGTAAGCCGAGCGATGCACGCTGTTGCCATCATCGGCGAGTAGCGTTGCGAGGCCGCGATCGGGATAGCCCAATATGAACTGGTTGCTGCGCGGCACCTCCAGCAGATCGGCCGCCGCCTGTGCCTCGGCGATGCGCTGCGCACCCAGCTTTTCGAGACCACGTCCTTTGGGTCGAAACGTGCGCTCGGCAACGATCGCGTCGATCTCAAAGCTGTCGCCGGCCGTGACCCACACCACGGCCAGGGCAGCGCCGGCAGCTGCGGCGCGTTGCAGGTAACCGGCGCAGCACAGCGTTTCATCGTCCGGGTGTGGCGCCACTATCAGGATGCGGTCGGCCGCCGTGGGCAGCGCGATATCCGGCAGCGGCGCGAGGGCGCGCGCAGCGGCATTTGCCGCTGCGCCCAACAGTGCGAGCGCGACCGGCCAGCGCAACACTTGCGGCAATCGGCTTACTTGGCAGGGCTGGCGGTGCTGGCAGCGCTGGCGGCCAGCAATGACGCAATCGCGGCGTTTAGCTCGGGCGAATCCGGTGCCACGCGGCTGTCGAAATAGTTCGCGACCGTGCCGTCAGGCTTCACCAGGTATTTGTTGAAGTTCCACTGCGGCTCTTTGGTTTGGCGCGCCAGCTCCTTGAACACCGGGTTCGCGTCCGGGCCCTTGACAGGCTGTGCAGCCAGCATCAGGAACTTCACACCATAGTTGATGTAACAGACCTCGGCCGTTTCCTTGTCGTCCTTGGCTTCCTGGTTGAAATCGTTCGACGGAAAGCCTACGACCACCAGCCCCTTTTCGCGATACTGCTCGTGCAGCGCCTCGAGCCCCTTGAACTGCGGCGTAAAGCCGCAGTGGCTGGCGGTGTTCACCACGAGCAAGGGCTTGCCTGCAAAAGCCTTGCACAGGTTCACGGTCTCGCTGGAGCGCAGCTTGGCGAAATCGTGATCGAGCCAGGCCGGACAGTCGGCCGCGCTCGCTTGCGCAGTGGCCCCCAGCAGCGCCAGGGCGCCGGACATCAACAGCAGGAATCGCGTGGCTTGCTTCGACATGGACAGCTCCTCCAGGGTAGGCGTGCGAGGTGCAGTATAGCCTTGCCGCCCGCTGTGGGTTCGACGTAGGCTGTCGCCACTGCTGCAGGAGATCACACCGTGCGCATTGTCCCGATAACGATCGTAATTGCCATCGTCCAGATCGCCGCTCTGACCACAGCGACGGCCGCCGAAATCCGGCCGGATCAGGCCGCGTTTCGCGAGCTCTACAAGGAGCTGATCGAAACCAACACCGCGCTTTCAGTCGGCAGTTGCACACTGGCCGCCGAGCGCATGGCCGTGCGGCTCAAAGCGGCCGGGTTCAAGGACGAAGACCTCCGGCTGTTCAGCGTGGCCGACCATCCCAAAGAGGGCGGTTTGGTTGCGACGCTCGCGGGGAAAGATCCGAAGGCCCAGGCCATCTTGCTGCTCGCTCACCTCGATGTAGTGGAAGCGAAGCGCGAAGATTGGACGCGCGATCCATTCGTGCTGGTGGAGGAGGGCGGCTACTTCTATGGCCGCGGCAGTTCCGATGACAAGGCCCAGGCTGCGATCTTCACCGACACGCTGGTTCGCCTGAAGCAGTCGGGCACGCGCCTGCGCCGCCCGCTGAAGCTGGCGCTGACCTGCGGCGAGGAAACCGCTGGCGCCTTCAATGGTGCGCAGTGGCTCTCGAGCGAGCACAAGGATTGGATCGACGCCCAATTCGCGCTGAACGAAGGCAGCGTCGGCATGCGCGACGCCAACGGCAAGCGAATCTCGCTCGGCATACAGGCCGGCGAGAAGGTGTATCAGGATTTTCGTATCGAGGCGCGCAATCCCGGCGGCCACAGCAGCCGGCCACGCCCGGACAACGCCATTTACAGTCTGGCTGCAGCGCTGGTGCGCATCGGCCAGTATGAGTTTCCGGTGCAGTTCAGCGACACCACGCGCGCGTATTTCACCGAGATGGCGAAGGTGACGGGCGGTGAGGCGGGTGCCGCGATGACGCGGCTGATCGCCAATCCCGCCGACCTCGAGGCCAGCGCCATTGTCTCGAAGGATGCGACCTTCCACTCGATGCTGCGCACCACTTGCGTCACTACGCGGCTCGATGGTGGCCATGCCAACAATGCACTGGCGCAACGCGCCGGCGCGAATATCAATTGCCGCATGTTTCCGGGTGACCCGATCGACAATGTGCGCGCGCAGCTGGTGAAGGCCGCCGCCGACCCGACGATCACCATTGTGCCGACCGGCGAACTCAGCCCCACGCCCGCACCGCCGCCGTTGACGCCACTGGTGTACGGCACGGCAAAGACGCTGGCCGAGAAGCATTTCCCCGGCGTACCAATGCTGCCGGCGATGTCGACCGGGGCGACCGATGGCCGTTTTCTCAACGCGACGGGCATTCCCACGTACGGCGTACCCGGGCGGTTCTCGGATCCTGATGGCAACGGCGTGCATGGGCTCAATGAGCGTAAGTCGGTTGAAGGGCTGTATGAGGAGCGCGGCTATCTGTTCGAATTGATTCAGCTCTACGCGAATAGCAAGTAGACAGGGCGCGTGGGACTTTGAATGTGTGCCAGGTGCCGCGTACTACGAGCGCTTTATTGTCGGGCAAACTGGAGGGTGGTGTTGGGAGATCAGGTAATTGGAATTTCCTATCCCTGTTATCCGACAGAAATGACGTGTTGCAATACGTCATTTCGATCGCCTAAACCTAGTTAGAGGGAGGCTTTGTGCGAATTGACAGTGCATCGTATTGTATATACACTTCGTAGATGCGCTTCACGTGGGATGAACGCAAACGAAAAGAGAACCTCCGCGATCACGGGTTCGACTTTCGCGATGCCTCGACCGTTTTCGAAGGTCCCACGTTCACCTTTGAAGACAACCGCTTTGCTTATCACGAGCAGCGGTTCATAACACTGGGGCGTCTGGGCGGCGTGGTCGTGTCGCTAGTTCACACTGAAACGCGTTTCGTGATCCATGTAATCTCATTTCGTCGAGCTACACGTCATGAAGAAACGATACTTTTCAAGAGCCTCCAAGACTGATTGGGTTAGAATTCGCGCGCAGAAGGACGCGGACATTAAACTCTCAGCAGAACATCCCGAAGCGGATGTAAGACATATCGTAAAAGGCATAGTGCGAAGAGGTCTGAAGCCCCTACCACCCAAGGCTTCGGTATCCCTGCGGGTCGATGCTGACGTACTCGCCTGGTTTAAGGCGCAAGGTCGCGGATATCAGACGCGAATTAATTCGGTCCTACGTGCATTTAAGGAAGCCTCCCTCTAACAACCGCATCGAGCGCACGCGTGAGGAATAAAGTGCCAAGCTCTGGCGTGGGTGCCCGCGGCGCTCGTGCGGAGCGTTAGCAGCCATGGTGAGGGCTCGCCTTGCCTCAATACTTTTGGCGTCGTGGGGTCTACTGCAGGCCTACTTTCTGGCGACCATTGGCCTGCGCATTCCCGACAGCCCGTTCGGGTGGGCGCTCTGCGCGGTCGCCATAGCGCTATCCTGGGGCGTGTGGCACCGCTACGCTTGGGCTAGAGTAGCCTTCCTGGTTGGAGGGGTGGTGCTCTTAGTCGGGTACGGAACTACCATTTATCGTCAAGGGCTAGGCCCATGCAATTCTACGGAGCTGTGGTGCAATACACGTGTCTTGTTGCAGCCAGTCATCATCGTTCTGTGTGCCCTACTGCTTGCGAAGCCATGGCCTCTAACTACGCGTTCGAGCGGACGGTGTTGCATCAAGTGCCAAGTCCTGGGCGGCGGCGCGGCGCCGCTCAACGCGGGCTCTAAGGACTTCCCGCTGTAGTCAAGCGTTTTGCGATTTACGTTTCCATGTCATCTCCTGAGGTTGATCACTGCGGCG
>JAYUZE010000130.1:0-6476 GCA_043752035.1 Gammaproteobacteria bacterium | reverse complement strand
TGCCAAACAAGGACTCCGAAAGCACCTTACTCTAGTTATCGGTGACTACGAAAAATCGGCGTGACGTCACCATGCCGCGCGCCGGGCCACGGCTAAAGCCGTCGAGGATCGGTGCGCCCGCAGCGATCAGCACGCCGTCGTTGGTGGCCATTAGGCCGCTGGTGGCAGCGCCTGCGGCCAGCCCCTGTGGCCACTTATCCTCAAGCACGTCGGTGCCATTCAGCCGCAAGCTCAGGACCGCGCCCGCAGCAATTTTCCGGCCGGCAGCGGCAGAGCTAGAAGTCTTTACCTTAAGTAAAGCATTGGTTGTAGAGTTAAGGAGTAGTGAGCGAATCTACCTTATTGAGCAAGGGGCAGGTCACGGTGCCGAAGGCGATCCGGATGCGCCTGCACCTGCACCTGCGACTGGGTGATCACCTCCGTTTCGTAGTGGAAGCCGACGGGGCGGTGCGCCTCGCTGCGGCAACTCGCGACCTGTCGGCATTGCTGAACATCCTGCCGCGTCCGGATATGCGGGTGGTGCTGGCCGACATTGAAGCGGCGATCAGGAAGCGGGCTTTGAAGCGCGCGCGCTCGTGATTGGTGTCGACACCAAGGTGATCGTGCGCCTGCTGGTCGAAACCGCGTGGGTACTCGAAGAATTCTATAGCTATACGCGTACACAGATCGCCACGGCGATCGATGGTTTGCTGGCGACCGCTCAGCTCAAGGCCAGCAATGCCAAAGCCGTTAATCTTGCGCTGCAACGCTATCGCTCGGGCAACGCCGATTTTGCTGACCGCCTGCTCGGCGTTCGCAATACACTGGCAGGCTGTGAGTGCACGGCCACTCTTGATCGCAAGGCATCGAAGCTGGCGGAGTTCAGGCTGATCGCCGCCGGCGCCTAAACGCGCGTGTTGCCGCTACGGCAGATTGCAATGCGAGGCATTCATGAGTATCAACACCCACACTGCCGACGGCGTTACGACGATTGAGATCGCCCGTCCTGAAAAGAAGAATGCGCTGACCATGGCGATGTACGAGGCCATGGCGGGCGCGATCGGCGCGGCGCAGGCCGACAATGCCGTGCGTGCACTGCTGATCATCGGGCAGCCTGGCATATTCACCGCCGGCAATGACCTCGCCGATTTCATGGCGCACCCGCCGAGCGGCGAGGATTCGCCGGTGTTCCGCTTCATGCGCGCGTTGAGTGGCTGCGAGAAGCCGGTGGTGGCGGCGGTCAGCGGCGCCGCCGTGGGCATCGGCACGACCATGCTGCTGCATTGTGACCTGGTCTATGTGGCCGAGGATGCGCGCCTGTCGATGCCCTTTGTCAGCCTGGGGCTGGTGCCGGAGTTTGCCAGCAGCCTGCTGCTGCCGCGGCTGACAGGGCGCGCGATGGCTGCGGAGAAGCTTTTGCTGGGCGAGCCCTTCAGCGGCGCGGAGGCCGTGGTGCTGGGACTCGCGAACAAAGCGCTACCGGCAGGCGAAGTATTGGACCACGCGTTGCGGATTGCGCAGCGCTTCACGCTGCTGGCTCCCGGAGCCGTGCGTGAATCCAAGCGGCTGCTGCGCGCGCCCCTGGCCGAGCGCATCGATGCGACCATCCGTGCAGAAGCGGTGGTGTTTTCGCAGCGGTTGATGAGTGCCGAAGCCATTGAGTCATTCAAGGCCTTCTTTGAAAAGCGCAAGCCTGATTTCAGCAAATAGTAGAGGGGAGACACCATGAACAGCACTCCAGAGCGCACGCTGCGCGGCCAGACCTTGCTAATCAGCGGCTGTTCGCGCGGCATCGGCCTGGCGATCGCCACGCGCGCCGCGCGCGATGGCGCCAACATCGTAATGCTGGCGAAGACCGTGGAACCCAATCCGCGCTTGCCTGGCACGCTGGCCAGCGCGGCCGCCCAGGTCGAGGCAGCGGGTGGCCGCGCATTGCCGGTGGCGACTGACATACGCGATGAAAACGCGATCGTTGCCGCGGTGTGTGCCGGCGTCGAGCGCTTTGGTGGCATCGATATCCTGGTGAACAACGCCAGCGCCATCAGCCTGACGCCAACACCGGCCACGCCGATGAAACGCTTTGACCTGATGTTCGGCGTCAACGTACGCGGCACTTACGCCTGTACGCAGGCCTGCCTCGGTGAACTGATCCGCAGTGCCCGCGCCGGGCGCAACAGCCACATTCTGAATATGTCACCGCCGCTGTCACTCAAGCCGCACTGGTTCGCTCCGCATGTGGCCTACACCATGGCCAAGTACGGCATGAGCATGTGCACGCTCGGGCACGCCGGAGAATTTCGCGCGCATGGCATCGGCGTCAACAGCCTGTGGCCGCGCACGGCGATTGCGACCGCGGCGGTGCAGATGATTCCAGGCATCGATCTGAACAAGTGCCGCAAGCCGGAGATACTCGCCGATGCCGCGTGGGCGATCCTGACGCGCGGCGCGCGTGCCAATACCGGCAATTTCTACATCGACGATGAAGTGTTGACCGCCGAAGGCATAACCGATTTAGACCCTTACGCCGTGGTGCCCGGCACGCGCGACCTGACCGCCGATTTCTTTCTGGATTGAGCGCGCAGCTATAATATCGGCCCATATACAGGCCGCCCGCCGGGATTCACCATGTATCGAGTTGCACTGTTGGGGCTGAGTTCGCTGCTATCGGCGGCTGCCCTGGGCTCGCAGGCCGTCGCGGCCATGGCCGCCATGAGCGCCCTGCACCCTGAATGGCTGGACAAGAGCGCCGATCCGCTGCAGGATTTTTTCCAGTACGCCAATGGCGGTTTTCTCCGCGACAACCCGATACCGGCGGCCTATTCGAGCTGGGGCCAGTTTCAGATCCTGAACCAGCAGAACCAGGACTACATCCACAATCTGTTGCAGGCCGCCGCGGCCGATGCGAGCGCCGCGCCGGGCAGCGACACGCAGAAAATTGGCGACTTCTATGCCAGCGGCATGGACGAGGCGGCGGTGGAGTGCGCGGGCACCAGGCCACTGGCGACCGAGCTGGCGCGCATCGCGGCGCTGCGTCGTCCGGCGCAGTTGAGCGTCGCGCTGGCGCAATTGCAGTCACTGGGCGTGCATGCACTGTTCGGCATCGGGCAGATGCAGGATTTCGACGACAGCACCCGCGTCGTGGGCGTGCTGCAGCAGGGCGGTCTGGGCCTGCCCGATCGTGACTATTACTTGAAGGACGATCCCAAGTACGCGGCGATCCGCAAGGCCTACGAAGCACATATGGCGCGCCTGTTCGTGCTGCTGGGCGATACCCAGCCGCGCGCCACAGCCGCGGCGGAGCGCGTCATGGCGCTCGAGACCCGACTGGCCAACGCTTCGATGCCGGTTGAGCAACAGCGCGACCCACACGCGATCTTTCACATGACCGATCTCGCGGGTCTCGCCAAGACAGCGCCCGCGATTGACTGGCCGCAATATCTCGCCGCGGTGGGCACACCGCCCTTGGTACGGCTCAACCTGGCGATGCCCGATTTCTTCGCGGCCGCTTCGCGGGAAATCTCCACGACACCGATGCCGGTATGGCGCGACTACCTGCGCTGGCATCTGCTGCACGCCTATGCGCCCTTTCTTGCCAAGGCCTACGTAGAAGAGAACTTCAGGCTCGCGCAGGCGATCAGTGGTTCTAAGGAACTGCTGCCGCGCTGGCGACGTGTG
Source organism: Gammaproteobacteria bacterium (assembly GCA_043752035.1). Taxonomy (GTDB): domain Bacteria; phylum Pseudomonadota; class Gammaproteobacteria; order Steroidobacterales; family Steroidobacteraceae; genus FEN-1191. The sequence goes on along the minus strand of JAYUZE010000130.1, from coordinate 2,822 downwards.
CTCAACGCGGAGAACGGCGCGCTCGGTTTCGCCGTGGGTCACGAGTTCGTCAAGCACCGCCTGCCGCCGGAGGCGCGTGCCCAGGTCGTGGTAATCCTTCACGATGTGCGCGCCGCGCTGGAGGAAGACCTACGAACTTTGTCGTGGATGAGCGATGCCACCCGCGCCAAAGCCATCGACAAGCTCAGGATGATCGAGGAGCGCATCGGCTATCCGGAGGTGTGGCGCGACTACGGCAAGTTGCACATCGATCGTGGCAGCTATGCCCGCGATGTGATGCGCGCCAATCAGTTCGACAATGCGCGCGAGCTGGCGAAGATAGGCAAGCCCGTAGACCTGAGTGAATGGGTGTATCCGCCGCAGGTCGTAAACGCCTACTACCAGCCCTCGCGCAACAGCATCAATTTCCTGGCCGGTATCCTGCAGCCGCCGTTCTTCGATGCCAGCGCGCCCGCGGCCTTCAACTTCGGGGCTATCGGCGCCGTGATCGGTCACGAAATCACGCACGGTTTTGACGATCGGGGTAGTCAGTTTGACGGCCATGGGAATCTGGCCAACTGGTGGGCGCCCGAAGACAGTGACAAGTTCAAGGCCGGCGTAGCCTGCATCGCCGAGCAGTTCTCGTCTTATACCGTCGATGGCGACCTACACCTGAAGGGCGGTCTGGTGACCGGCGAGGCCATCGCAGATCTTGGCGGTTTGCTGCTGGCGTATCGCGCTTTTCATGCCTCCGCTGCCTACGCGAGTGCGCCAACGATAGACGGCTACACGCCGGATCAGCAGTTTTTCCTGAGCTTTGCGCGCTTCTGGGCGCAGAGCATGCGGCCCGAACAGGCCCGGGCCTATGCGGTAGCCGATCCTCATCCGCCGGGGCAGTATCGCGTCAACGGCACGCTCGCCAACGTGCCACAATTCGCCGGGATTTTTGGTGAATCGGCGCCGCCCGGGGCGCCCGCGGCTGCGCCTGCGGGCAAGCGCTGCGTGATCTGGTAGCGTGTTGGATAGCCGGCTCAATCTAGAGGGAGAGTAATCACTCATGATTCCACTGATAGTCATGCTGGCAATTGTCGTGGTGCTGGCCGTGTACCTGGTCGGCATCTACAACAGCCTGGTAGCGGTGCGCGAGCGAGTCAAACAGGCCTGGGCCAACATCGATGTGCTGCTCAAGCAGCGCCACGATGAGCTGCCCAAGCTCATCGACAGCTGCAAGCAATATATGCAGTACGAGCAGGAGACGCTGGAGAAAGTAATGCGCGCCCGCGCCGCCGTCTCGCAGGCCAGCACCGGTGGCGATGTGGCCGCAGTGGGCGCTGCTGAGCAGCAGCTGCGTGCCGGAGTCACGCGCCTGTTTGCGGTCGCAGAAAACTATCCGCAACTCAAGGCAGATGAATCCTTCCGGACGCTGCAGACCCGCATCAGCGGGCTCGAGGAAGCCATCGCCGACCGGCGCGAGCTCTATAACGAGGCTGTGCAGATCAATAACACGCGCATCGATCAGATTCCGGATGTGCTGATCGCACGTCGCTACGGTTTCACGGCTAAGGCGCTGCTCGAGTTCCAGGCCGCAGAAAAGGCTGATGTCGATGTCGGCGCGCAGTTCAAGCGCTGAGGCGTTTTGATCGGCGCTGTGCGCGATCCCAATACCTGGAAGCTGGCGCTCGCACTGGCCGCGCCGCTGTGCTTTTACTTCGCCTTTCGCAACTGGCGCCTGGCGCGGTTGCTCGATGACACGCCGCGCTCGCGGATTCGCTCGGCCGCGCAGGGCTACGTGGAACTCGGCGGGCGCGCGCGGCTGCCACCCGATACTGTGAACAACTCGCCGCTCACCGACCGTCCCTGCGCCTGGTGGCTCTATCGCATAGAGCGCAACACGATGAGCAATCGCAATCGCTGGGAAACCATCGATCGTAATACCAGCGCGCAGATCTTCGTGATCGAAGACGAGACCGGCTGTTGCCTCGTGAATCCACAGGGTGCCGATGTGCGCCCGACCGAGACCACGGTCTGGTATGGCGCCGACGCCTGGCCCACAGGCGGCTTCGCGGCCGGACGCACTGATCTGTTCGGCAGCCGCAACTACCGTTACACGGAACATCGCATTGTCGAGACCGAACACGTCAATGTGATTGGCGACTTTCGCACGGTGGGCGGTGTCGCTACGGAAGATATCGACGGTGAAGTGATGCAGCTGCTGGCGCAATGGAAGCAGGATCAGCCGGCGCTACTACAGCGCTTCGACACCAACCACGACGGCGTGCTGAGTCAAGGCGAGTGGGAGGTGGCGCGTGCTGCCGCTCGCCGCCAGATCGAGCAACAGCCGCCCCGGGCTGCGGCGCCCAATCTCAATGTGATGATGCATCCTCAGGACAAGCGCCCGTATCTCATTGCCGCCTGCGACCTGCGCACGCTCGCATGGCGCACGCGCCTGGGGTCGGCGGGGCTGATCGCGGCCTTCCTGGTGGCTGTGGTGGCTTTGGCAAGGCTGCTGCTGGGCCCGGCCTGAACTCACTACGATCCTGGGCAGTTTCCGGCAGCCGGGTGCCCAAATGCAGCGCCCCGGACCAGCCATTTGCTGCGCGCAGGCAGGTACTCTAGAATCGCGCGCCTTGTGTGGGGCGGTAGCTCAGTTGGGAGAGCGTCGCGTTCGCAATGCGAAGGTCGAGGGGTCGATCCCCTTCCGCTCCACCATCTACCATGAAAATCCACCACAGTGTGGTGGAAATTCATGGTATAGTCCGGTCTCATGATAGCTCGACCACGTTTGCTGGGCCAGATCAGGCGCGCCTTGCGGCGCAGCCGCGTGGTCGCACTGATTGGACCCA
>JAYUZE010000129.1:0-2636 GCA_043752035.1 Gammaproteobacteria bacterium | reverse complement strand
GACGGGTGCAGCCCGCAGCGGCTTGCGCAGCTGCAGTACCACCCGATACAGCCCCGCGTGCGGCGCAGCGCGCAGACTGGAAATGACGCCACCGGGCGCCGGTAGTCGCAGAGTCGTTGCCGCAGCGGTAGCAGGCAGATCGACCACGACGCGCACCGGCGCCTGCAGCTGATACACCTTGTAGGGCACTGCACCTGACAGACGCAGCGTAAGCTGGGTCGCAGCAGCGTCGCTCTGCAGCGCCGCGCCTTGCAGTCGCACGCCTGCTGGCCGCGCAACCGCAGCTCGCGACCGCTGGTAGTGTCCGGAAGCCCGCGCGCGCTCGGTCCAGGGCAGGGCCAGCACCATCAACACGGGAAGCAGCGCCCCCGCCGATCGGATCGCGACCGTGCGGCGCCAGGATTGGGCTGCTGCGTACTTCATTGCGGCAGAAACTCTAGGCCTAACCGCAACATTTTTCAATGTTAATCAGAGAACTAGACTTGTTAACTCTGATTGATTCTGGAAACGCCGATGTCAGCCAGAACAACCAGCCAGTGCTGCCAACCAGTGCTGCCCGGTTGCCGAAGCGGCGCTGAGACGGGCCTCGCGTCTGAGCTCCACGGCGCCACCCTCGGCCGCCGTGGGCTCACTCGTCGAGACCAGGAGTTCAATGCACAGGTCAGCCGCGGCCAGCAGCCCCAGCGCACGCTCTGGCCACTCGACCAGCAGCAATACATTTGCGCGCAGCTGATCGCGCAGCGCCAAATGCTCGAGCTCGCTGGCATCGCGCAGGCGGTAGAGGTCGAGGTGCAGCGCCAGCAGGCCGGTGAGCTCGTAGCTTTCCAGCAGCGTGTACGAAGGACTGCGCACGGTGCCTTGTGCACCGAGTTCGCGCAACAGTGCGCGCGCCAGCGTGGTCTTGCCGCTACCCAGATCACCCTGCAGATACACCACCACTGCATCGCGCGCATCGCCTGGCAGGCTGCGTGCCAGCGCGACACCCAGCGCCTGCGTGGCGGATTCACTGGCCAGCTGCCGCTGCAACGCCTCCTCAGGCGCGGCGCTCACGCGTTGAGCCAGTGCGGCAGTTCTGCCGCGAGCTCGAGTGCCAGCAATGCGCGCGCGCCACTGCGCTTCGCCAGCGCGTCGCCAGCGCTCGCATGAGCCTGCACCCCGGCGCGCGCGGCCAGCCACGGGTCTGCGCATTGGGCGCGGATGCCGGCGATCAGGCCGGTGAGCACATCACCCATGCCGGGGGCTGCCATGCCCGGGTTGCCGCTGGCGCAGAGCGCGGGCACTTTCCCTGGCGCGCCTATCAGCGTGCCGGCCCCTTTCAGCACCACGGTGGCATGGGACTTTGCCACCAGCGCCTGCAGTGCCGCCCGTCGATCGTGCTGGATCGTCGCATTCGCTACACCCAGCAGTCTCGCGGCCTCGCCCGGGTGCGGCGTCAGGATGGAGCCCTCGGGTGCATGGCCTCCGGCTTCTGCGAGCAGCGTCAGCGCATCGGCATCGATGATCAGCGGCTTGCCGCTGGCGATCGCCGCGTTGAACAGCCCGCGCCCCCAGGCATCGAGGCCCAGGCCTGGCCCCACCGCCACCACCGTGGCACTGGCGAGTTGCGTGCGGATGTCGGCCGCAGAGTGCGCGGCGATGCAGATCAGTTCTGGCCGCGCCTCGGCTATCGGCGCCACGTTCTCCGGTGCAGTGGCGGTCATCACGAGGCCAGCACCGCTGCGCAGACAGGATTCGCCGGCGAGTCGCACAGCTCCCGGCATGCCGGTCCCGGAGCCGATGATCAGCACGCGGCCGAAGTTGCCCTTGTGGGCGTCACGCGTACGCGGCGGCAACGCGCGAGCGACGTCGGCATCGCTGAGCAAATCGAACACCGGCTGCGACGCCGCATGCTCGGGCGCCATCACCTGCAGGCCATCGAGCGCAATGGCGCCGGCGTGTTCCGGGCCTTCACCCAGATACAAACCGGTCTTGTTGGCGACAAAGGTGATGGTGCAGTTCGCGCGCACCGCCGCACCATGCACTGCGCCGCTGTCGCCATCGAGCCCCGAGGGCAGATCGAGCGCCAGCACCGGTCTGCCGCTGGCGTTGATCGCCTCGATCGCGCTCGCGTAGTCGGCGCGCACCGCCGTGCGCAGCCCGGTGCCTAGCAACGCATCGACAATCACCTCGCTTGTGGGCAAGCGTCGCAGGTCGCCGCCCGCCGCAGCGAACGGCAGCAGCTGGCCGCCGGCGGCAATGAGATCATCGGCAGCGCGCCGCGCATCGCCGCGCAACTGCCCAGCCTCAGCCATCGCCAGCACCGTGACATCGAGCCCGGCAGCGCGCGCCAGCCGCGCCAGTACCAGGCCATCGCCGCCGTTGTTGCCGCTGCCGGTGAGTATCGTCAGGCGTCGCGCCTGCGGCCAGCGCTTACGCAGCAGTTGCAACGCAGCGTCTGCGGCGCGGCTCATCAGCGCATAGCCCGGCACGCCCAGCACGCTGATCGCGTGCTCGTCAAGGGCCCGCACCTGCGCCACGCTGTACAATGCGCCGCTGTGGTTCACGCCATTGTTCGCACCATGGCTCATCGGCACAGTATACGGGGTCGTTCGCGGCATGAATGCGCCGGTCACTGCGGCTGATTTCACGGCGGTACG
>JAYUZE010000128.1:0-5413 GCA_043752035.1 Gammaproteobacteria bacterium | reverse complement strand
TCTTCACTTGATAGCTATGAGCTTCAACTTAAAAGAGTGATTCAAAGGCCCATCGCTGGACTTTTGGTCACTCGGTCAATGGCACCCAAAAGGATGTATTAACGCGAGTCCCCACACAAATTACCTGCCAAATTGTTAAACAGCACTACGGCCGCATTGGGCCGCAGAAAGGGCCGAGGAGTATAGCCCTGCGGCTCTCCCCGTCAACATAAGTACAACCACCAGATCCGCCCTCGCGTGAACCGCGATGCGGTATCAAGCTGAGGGCGCGCATTATAGGGGTGGAAAGCGGCCTGTCAACGATTCGCAACAAATAGTTTTGGTGATTTTCAAGCCCTTGATAAACATTGTGTTATTGACCACCCGGCTGGGGGCCGCGGGGCCTACCAGCGCATCCCCTCGATGCGTTTGTCGCGATGCGCCAGAATCCACTGGGCATGCTCGGCGAGGCAGGCATGGCCCAGGGAGCGCAGGATCTCCAGCTTGTCGGCCTCCGAGCGCGCCGAGCGCATCTCCCGGGCCGCAAAACTGAACAGCGAATCCATGTAACGGTACTGGCGGATCAGCGCCCGATCGGCCTTTTCGCCCAGATAAATCTCGAAAATCGCGCCGTAGACGGTCAGCAACGCCAGCGACCAGAGCATCAGGTTGTGCAGCATCGGCGGCAGCGGAGGTGGGCCGCGCAGCGCCATCGCGGCAACAACGGCCAGCGCCACGCCGATCAGCAGGCCGCCGAACAGCATCGCACGAGCGATGCCCTCGGCGATGTGCTGACGCCGCGCCAGGCCGCTGGCGCGCTGGCGGTAATAGAACAATTGTCCCGAGCCATTCACGGGATCGGGATCGCCGACCCAGGCGGCGAAGGTATGCGCGAAACCGTTCGCCAGCATGACTGGCGGGTGCAGTGCGCAGCGCAGGCTCACGGCGCGCATCGCGGCGCGTATCCACTCGAGCTCGACATCCTGGTTCTGCAGAAAACTCTCGTGCGCGAATTCACCTTCAAACTGTGCGCGCACACCCGAGAGCTCCCAGTAGTACTCGACGCGCAACCCTTCAGCCAGCGCGCGATAGTCGAGGTAGCGGCGTTGCCAGTTGCGCCGGTGCGCCCACAGCGCCAGCAGCCAGCCGAGGCCGAAGATCGTCAGCACGCCGAGTATGCCCAGCAGCCCGCCGATACCATCGTGCTGTTTCTTGAAGCCCATCAGCAGCAGCGCCAGCAGCGCCCACAGCCCGTAGCGCGCCCGCAGCGCGCGCGTGAAGCAGCGCCGGAAGTGCACGCCGAGCCAGTCGGCCGGCGTGAACAGCCGATCGATGTATTGCAGCGAGTGCGGCGTGTCGTAGGGCGTGGCTGCCTGCAGGCGGCGGCCGCGGCGTGCGATCTGCGCGCCGTATTCATCGACATCGCGATTGAAGCCGCCGGTGCGCTCGAGGAGCGTGCGCAGCACAGGCGGCAGTCCAGCACTGGCAGCGCCAAATTGCGTCTCGCCGCTGATGAAGCCGACCACCTGCACGCCGCCGCTAGTGTGCCCGTTCTGCGGGCGCTGGCGCGAACAGCGGATCTCGTAGCTGAGATCATTGTCGGCCGCGCCCAGCAGCAAATCCAGGCGATGCGGGCGCGGCAGATCCTCGCTCGGCACGCCGCGGCGGCGATAGTCGACCACGCGCGCGGTGCCCGCGGCATGATCAGTTTGCTGCCCGTCCCAGATCGCGATCAGCAGCGAGCTGTAGCGCGCCACCACGGCGCCCGCACTCTGGTACTGGCGATCGCGCGCCGCGCTATCGCTGGCAAGCGTCGATTCGCTGATGCCTTCGGGTAAAGGGAGCTCGAGCTGCTCGGCGCGCGCCAGCACCCGATCAAAGGCCGAGCGCGCTGCATCGCTCTGCAGATCGGCGCGACAGCGGGCTGCCGAGTAGGGTAACAGCGCCATCAGCTGCAGACCCAGATCGCAGGCGACTTCGGCCGCCAGCAAGTCGGCACCCTCGGCCATCGACGAGAGCAGCACGATCTGCACATCGGGCGCGGCAGCGCGCAGCGCCTGCAGCAGCTCCTCGATTGCCGTGCGGATCGCCGGCAGCTCGGCGGGCAGCAGGTCGCGATGCCCGGTCACACCGACCAGAAATGGAACCTTGAATTGCTCGGCGTTATCCACCATCGGCATCGCACTACGCAACTGCAAGTGACTCCCGAATCGTGTCCCGCCAGCAGGTGGCGATAGACCGACACTTTAGCTGCATCGCTGACTCCTGTGTACACGCACGAGCCACCAATCCGAACATCTGCCGCTGTGCTCGTTAGTGCAGTGTCGTCTGAACTGTGACCGACGCCGTTGACCGCGGCCGCGACCGTCGGTTACGGTGCCGCCGATGGGGGCCAAACCAACCAGCGGCAGCATGCGCCTGCGCACCCGCCTCATGCAGATCCTGAGCTGCGTGACTATTGCCAGCGCAATGCTTCAGGCCGATCGCCTGCAACACCCTGAAACGCCGGTACCTGTAGGCGTAGTCACGCGGGCGCCTGCGAACTCGAATCCAGGTGGTGGCGCGCTACCGCAACCCGGCGCCGCGGGTAGCGTCGCAAGCGCCAACCAGGCGAGCACCGATCTGCTACCAGGCCTCGCCACAGTCGAAATCATCGTGCGCCGTAACGACACGCTCGATCGCATCTTCCGCCAGCTGGAACTGAACCTCGCCGACCTTGCCAACCTGCGCGCGGTGGCCGGCGCGCGCGCGCTGCTCGATCGGCTGATGCCGGGCGAAACCCTGCGGCTGCAGCATCGCGACAGTGCGCTGATCGCTCTGCAACGCAATCTCTCGCTCACCGAGCAATTGCAGGTGACGCGCGCCGGGGAGGAGTTTCATGCCGCCGTTGTGGCACGGCCCATCGAGATGCGCGCGCAGCTCGCGCACGGCGTGATCGACAGTTCGCTGTTCGATGCCGGTTCCACGGCCGGGCTGCAGGACCAGACCGTGATGGCGCTGGCGAAAATCTTCGGCTGGGATATCGACTTCGCGCTCGACCTGCGTAGCGGCGATGAGTTCACCGTCAGCTACCAGCGCGTTTTCCAGGACGGCAGGTACCTGCAGGATGGCGCGATACTCGCCGCCAGTTTCGTGAACCAGGGGCGCGAAGTGCGCGCGGTGCGGTATCTCGCGCCCGATGGCAGCGCGGGCTACTACAGCCCCGACGGGCACAGCATGCAGAAGGCGTTCCTGCGCGCACCGCTGGAATTCCGCCGCGTCAGCTCCAGGTTCAGTACTGCACGCGTTCATCCGATACTCAACCGCATCCGCGCACATCAGGGTGTCGACTATGCCGCTTCCACCGGTACACCCGTGTACGCCGCTGGTGACGGGCGGGTGCGCTTTCGCGGTGTGCGCGGCGGCTACGGCAATCTGCTGGAAATCGATCACGGCGCCGGCATCGTCACCGTGTATGGCCACCTGTCACGCTTTGCGGCCGGCGCGCGTACCGGCACCCGTGTCCGCCAGGGCCAGACCGTGGCCTATGTGGGCATGACCGGCCTCGCCACCGGTCCGCACCTGCACTATGAATACCGGCTCAACGGCCGCTACCTCGATCCGCAGCGAGTGAAACTGCCTGATGCCACGCCAATCGCGCCAGCGCTGCAGGCTGATTTTGCGCAGCAGAGCCTTGCGCGGCTGGCGGCGCTGACTCCCCCAGCGCCGCCGCCTCTGGCCGCCCGCCCGGCGGCGCCGCTCGGCGCCGCGCTCAGCGCCCCGCTTGGCGCTCGCTGAGGGTTGCGACGCAGTAACAGTGCTGTAACACAGCGCGCCGCTATACTTACCTGTCAATGACCGACACCATGCCAGAGCCGCTACAGCGCTCGCCGCAGAACTTCCTCAATCGCGAACTGGCCGCACTGGAATTCAACCTGCGGGTACTGGCCCAGGCGCAGGATGCGCGCGTGCCGCTGCTCGAGCGGTTGCGGTTCCTATGCATCTGTTCGGCGAACCTCGACGAGTTCTTCGAGATCCGCGTGTCCGGGCTCAAGCAGCTGCAGGAACTGGGTTCGACGCAGACCGCGCCAGACCCGTTGTCGATCACTGAGCAGCTTGGGCGCATCCATGAGCGCGCGGTGCAGCTGATCCGCGAGCAATACGCTTGCCTGAACGACGAGCTGCTGCCCAGCCTCGAACGCGCCGGCATCGAGCTGGCGACCCGGGGCAGCTGGGATGCCGAAACCCACGCCTGGCTGGAACAACATTTTGTCAGCGAGGTCGAGCCGGTGCTGAGTCCGCTGGGGCTCGATCCGGCGCGGCCGTTTCCGCGCATCCAGAACAAGAGCCTGAATTTCATCGTGCGCCTCGCAGGCAAGGACGCCTTCGGGCGCGACACCGATCTCGCGATCGTGCAGGCGCCGCGCTCGCTGCCGCGCATTGTCGTGCTGCCGGCGGTCAGCGGCCGGCAGCGGCTGGTGCCGCTCTCGACTATTGTCGAGAGTTTTGTGGCGCGATTGTTCACCGGCATGGAAGTGCTGGGCTGCTATCAGTTCCGGCTGACGCGTAACAGCGACCTGTTTGTCGATGATGAAGAGATCGACGATCTGCGGCGCGCGCTTGAGGGCGAGCTGGCACAGCGCCGCTACGGCGCCGCGGTGCGCCTGGAGACTGGTGCCGATTGTCCGGCGGATCTGGTCGAGTTCCTGCTGCAGCAGTTCGCGCTCGAACCGCGCGACTGGTATTCGGTACCGGGCCCGGTGAATCTGAACCGCTTCTCCGCGATCTATGACCTGATCCAGCGGCCCGAGCTCAAGTACCCGCCGTATACCCCGGGCTTGCCGAAGGGCGTTGGCGTCACGCCTGACCTGTTCGAGGCGATCCGCGCGCGCGACCTGCTGTTGCATCACCCCTTCGAGAGTTTTGCACCGGTGATGGATCTGCTGCGCCAGGCGGCCAGCGACCCGCAGGTGCTGGCGATCAAGCAGACACTGTACCGCACCGGCGATCACTCGCCGATCGTCGAGGCGCTGCTGGCGGCGGCGCAGGCCGGCAAGGATGTCACAGTGATCATCGAGCTGCGCGCGCGCTTCGATGAAGAGGCTAACATCGAACTCTCCACGCGCCTGCAGGAAGCGGGCGTGCACGTGATGTATGGGGTAGTCGGCTACAAGACGCACGCCAAGCTGATGCTGATCGTGCGCCGCGAACCTGAGGGACTACGCCGCTATTGCCACCTGGGCACCGGCAATTATCATCCGCGTACCGCGCGCGCCTACACTGACTACGGCCTGTTCACCTGCGATGAATCGATCGGCGCCGATGTGCATGAGATTTTTCTGCAGCTCACCAGCCTCACGCAGACGCCGAAACTGCGCCGTCTCCTGCAATCGCCCTTCACGCTGCACGACGCGCTGCAGGGTCTGATCGAGCGCGAGATCGGCCACGCACGCGC
>JAYUZE010000127.1:0-12853 GCA_043752035.1 Gammaproteobacteria bacterium | reverse complement strand
CCGCGCGCGCGGATCTCCGCGTAACCGAATTCGTGCACGTTGCCGAGTTCCACCTTGCCGCCGAGCTGAGCCGCCATGATCTGCATGCCGTAGCAGATGCCTAGCACCGGCACGCCGAGCGCATAGACCGCTGGCGGCGCCGCAGGCGCGCCAGGCTCGAGCACTGAAGCGGGCCCGCCCGAGAAGATCACGCCGCGTGCCTTGAAGGCGCGCAGCGCAGTCTCGTTCATGTCCCAGGGATGGATCTCGCAGTAGACGCCGAGCTCGCGTACGCGGCGGCCGATGAGTTGCGTGTATTGCGAACCGAAATCGAGTATCAGGATGCGATCGGCATGGATATCCGTCGCGCGTTCAGGCACCGCGGTAATTGGGCGCCTCCTTGGTGATCGTGACGTCGTGCACGTGGCTCTCACGCACGCCGGCGTTGGTGATACGCACGAACACCGGACGGGTACGCATCTGCTCGATGCTACCGCTGCCGGTATAGCCCATTGCCGCGCGCAGCCCACCGGCGAGCTGGTAGAGAATCGACACCAGGCTGCCCTTGTAGGGTACGCGGCCTTCGATGCCCTCGGGCACCAGCTTTTCAAGCTCGCTGCTGGTGTCCTGGAAATAGCGGTCGGCCGAGCCGTGCTTGTCGCTCATCGCGCCGAGCGAGCCCATGCCGCGATACGATTTATAGGAGGCACCCTGGTACAACTCCACTTCACCGGGTGATTCCTCGGTGCCGGCGAACAGGCCGCCGATCATCACTGCGTGCGCACCGGCCGCGATCGCCTTGGCCAAGTCGCCCGAGTAGCGGATGCCGCCATCGGCAATCAGCGGCACGCCCTGCGCCGCCAGCGCCGCGGCGACATTCGCCACCGCGCTGATCTGCGGCACGCCGACGCCTGCGACCACGCGCGTGGTGCAGATCGAACCCGGGCCAATACCGACCTTGACCGCATCGGCACCGGCGCTGACCAGATCGAGTGCGCCCTCGGCGGTGACGATATTACCCGCGATGATCTCGAGGTCGCCCCATTTGCCCTTGAGTTTCGCCACCATTTCGAGCACGCCGCGCGAGTGGCCGTGCGAAGTGTCGACCACAATGACATCGACGCCTGCTTCGCGCAACGCTGCCACTCGCTCGACCGTATCGGGCGAAGTGCCGACCGCGGCACCAACGCGGAGCCTGCCGGTCTGGTCCTTGCTCGCGCGCGGAAACTCAGTGGCCTTCTGGAAATCTTTTACCGTGATCATGCCGCGCAGTTCGTCGCCGTCGCCGACCACCAGCACCTTCTCGATGCGGTGCTTATGCAGCAGGCGCTGCACCTCTTCCTTGGGCGCGCCCTCGCGCACCGTGACCAGGCGCGACTTCGGGGTCATTACCGTGGAGACCGGCGCGTCGAGCTGACGCTCGAAGCGCAGGTCGCGATGCGTGACGATGCCGACCACCTTGTCGCCGCTGACCACCGGTACGCCGGATATGCCGCGGGCACGCGTCAGTTCAATCACCTGGCGAATCGTCGCATCGGGCGAGATCGTGATCGGGTCGGCGATCACGCCGCTCTCGAACTTCTTGACGCGCATGACCTCGCGTGCCTGCGAGGCGATCGGCATATTCTTGTGGATGATACCCATGCCGCCTTCCTGGGCCATGGTGATGGCCAGGCGCGCTTCGGTGACGGTATCCATGGCTGCCGAGAGCAGCGGCAGGCCGATACGCACATGGCGGGTCAGCTGGGTCGACAGATCGACCTCGCGCGGCAGCACATCGGAGCGCGCGGGCACCAGCAGCACATCGTCAAAAGTGAGTGCTTCTTCGAGAATTCGCATAGGGAAGGCATCCCAAAAAGAAGCGCGCCATTGTACGCACCGGGGCGCAGCGCGTAAACCGAATTAGGTAAACTGCCGGCCATGAGCTCGACGCCGCCACCTGCAGGGCCCGATATCTACAGCGTTGCGCGCCTCAACCGCGAGGCGCGGAGGCTGCTGGAAGCGGCCCTGGGGAGCGTTTGGGTGCAGGGCGAGATCTCCAACTTCTCGCGCCCCAGCTCCGGACATTGGTATTTCTCGCTCAAGGACCGCGAGGCGCAGCTGCGCTGTGCGATGTTCCGCCAGCGCAATGTCTTGTCGCGTTTTACGCCTGCCGAGGGACAGCAGGTGCTGGCGCGCGGCCGCGTCAGCCTCTACGAACCGCGCGGCGACTACCAGCTGCTGATCGAACACCTGGAAGATGCCGGCCAGGGCGCCCTGCAGCGCGCCTACGAGGAGCTGCGCGCACGGCTGGCCAGCGAAGGCCTGTTCGCGATCGAGCGCAAGCGCGCGCTGCCCGCGGCACCGGCACGCATCGGCGTAATCACCTCGCCTACGGGCGCCGCGATCCGCGACATCCTGCACGTGCTGGCGGCGCGCTTTCCAGCGGCCAGCGTACTGATCTACCCGGTGCCGGTGCAGGGCGCGGCCGCCGCGCCGGCCATCACGGCGGCGCTCGATCTGGCCAGCAGCCGCGCCGAGTGCGAGGTGCTGATCCTGGCGCGTGGCGGCGGTTCGCTCGAAGACCTGTGGGCATTCAATGACGAGCGCGTGGCGCGCGCTATTGCGCGCTGCGCGCTGCCGGTGATTGCCGGCATCGGCCACGAGACCGACGTGACGATCGCCGATTTCGTGGCCGATGTGCGCGCACCCACGCCCACTGCGGCAGCGCAGCTCGCGGTGCCCGATCGGCGCGTGTGGCTGCAGCGTCTGGCGCAACTGGCCACGCGCGCGCAGGCTGCGATGCGCCGCGCGCTGCTGGACGACTCGGCGCGCATCAAGGCATTGCAGGCGCGACTGCAACTCGCCCATCCGGGCACGCGCCTGAGCCAGCATGCGCAGCGACTCGACGAGCTGGAAGCCCGGCTGCTGCGCGCGCACTCCGGCGTGCAGCGCCACGCTGCAGTGCGTCTGGCCACACTGACAGCGCGGCTGCAGGCGCGCTCACCACAACTGCGACTGCGCGAACTGCAGCTGCGCATCGCGAGCAGCCAGGATCGGCTGCAGAGCGCGGTGCACGCGCGCCTGCAGGCGATCGGCAACCGGCTGGAGCTCGCAATGCGCTCGCTCCACGCGATCAGTCCGCTGGCCACGCTCGAGCGCGGCTTCGCCATTGTCACGCGCACCAGCGACGGCGCGCTGGTGCGCAGCAGCCGCGAATTGAGTGCCGGTGACAGCATTGCAGCGCGCCTGGCAGCGGGCACGATCACTGCTGAAGTCACGGGCACGGCTGAGTCGCCCTGCTTGAGCAACCCTACGTGAGCAATCCGGTCGCACTGCACGGCAGCTCCGCAAAGCGTAGCCTTGGACTATTCATTGCCGGCTGCACGTTCGCGGGCTGCGTGATCGCCGGCAGCAACCTACAGGCGTCACCGGCCGCTGCCGCGCCGAGGCTCGAACTGCCGCGAGAGCAGGTCGTACCCGGCGGTGTGGCCCTGCTGGTTTTGGCAGATGCGAAAACCCCGCGCCCAGCGGCGCGGCTGAACGCGGCGCCGGTGCTGGTCGTGCAGCAGCACGGCAAATGGTATGCGGTGGTAGGCATCGCGCTGGCCCAGCCTACCGGAGCCGCGCGGATCCTGGTCGGCAACGCTGCGGGCGAGCGCAGCCTGAGCTTCGACATTCACCCCTGGCACTATCGCGTGCAACGCCTGCAGGTCGCGCCAGCGCAGGTAGAGCTTTCGGCCGCCGATCTGAAGCGCGTGGGCCGCGAACAGGCGCGCATTCGCGCGGCGCTCGCGACCTGGACCGAGCGGCTGCCGCCGAGCCTGCAATTGCGGGCGCCGATTAGTGGCCCACGTTCGAGTTCCTTCGGCCTGCGGCGTTTTTTCAATGGTGAGTCGCGTGATCCGCACTCAGGCATGGATATCGCGGCGGCAGCCGGCACTCCGGTACACGCTGCAGCCGCCGGCACGGTGGTGGATACCGGCAGTTATTTCTTCAACGGCAACACCGTGCTGATCGATCACGGCTCCGGCCTGATCACGATGTATTGCCACTTGGCGAGCGTCGGCGTGCAGATCGGCGCTCAGCTCGCGGGCGGCGCGCTGCTCGGCACCGTGGGGGCCACGGGACGCGTGACCGGGCCGCACCTGCATTTCGGTGTGGCGCTCAACCGCGCGTTCGTCGACCCGGCATTGTTCCTGCGGCCTTAGGTTTGCGCTTGCCGGCCCGCAGGCGATCGTACGGATTCTTCTCGCTGCGAAAGTCCACCGCCACCGGCGTCGCATACAGATCGAAGGCTTCGCGATACACATTGGCGAGATAGCGCCGGTATGAATCGGGAACCGCCGCGGTCTGGCCGCCATGAATGATGATGCGCGGCGGATTGCGGCCGCCCTGGTGCGCATAGCGCAGCTTGATGCGCCGGCCGCGCACCAGCGGCGGCTGGTGCTGCGCGATCGCCTTTTCCAGCACCTTGGTCAATGCCGGAGTCGGCATCGCGCGCATCGCCGAGTCGTAGCCGCGCACTAGATCGCGCGCCAGCTCGCCAACGCCAGTGCCATGGCGCGCCGAGATGAAATGCAGCGGTGCGTAGGGCACGAAGTCGAGTTTGAGTGAGAGCTGCCGGCGGATTTCATCGCGCTGCTCGGTGGCAATGCCATCCCACTTGTTGATCGCGATCAGCAGCACGCGGCCGCGCTCGAGCGCCTGGCCCAGTACGCTGGCATCCTGCTCGCCGATGGAATCGTGCGCATCGAGCACCATCACCACGGCGTGTGCTTCGGCAATGGCCTGCAGCGTCTTGGCGACGCTGGCGCGCTCGATCGCATCCTCGACCCGCGCCTTACGGCGGATGCCGGCAGTATCGACCAGCAGAAAATCGCGCCCCTCGCGACTAAAGGGCACCAGGATGGAATCGCGCGTGGTGCCGGGCACCTCGCTGGCGATCACGCGCTCCTCGCCCAGCATGCGATTGACCAGCGTCGACTTGCCAACATTGGGGCGGCCGATGATCGCCACCCGGATCGCGCTGGTGTCATCGGCCGGTCCGGAGCCCGGCACCAGGCCTTCGAGCACCGTGTCGATCAGATCCAGGCAACCCTGGCCATGGCCGGAGGCAATGGCATGCGGCTCACCGAAGCCCAGCACCTGGAAGTCAGCCGCCACCATATCGGCGTCGAGCCCTTCGGCCTTGTTGATTGCCAGCGTCACCGGCTTGCCACAGCGGCGCAGCTCGGCCGCCACGTAGCGATCCTGTGTGGTAAGCCCCGCGCGCGCGTCGGCCAGGAAGATGATGCGATCGGCTTCGTCGACCGCCTTCTCGGTCTGCAGGCGCATCAGCGCCTCGATGCCGCTGGGCTTGTCGACCAGGCCGCCGGTATCGATCAGCACGCAGGGCACCGCACCCAAGCGCGCATAGCCGTACTGGCGGTCGCGCGTGACGCCGGCGACATCGGCGATGATGGCGTCGCGCGTCCGTGTCAGTACATTGAACAGCGTGGACTTGCCGACGTTCGGCCTGCCCACTATGGCGACGATGGGCAGCATTTTGCGATCAGCGCGCGCTCTTGCGCCAGGCCTCGATCGCACCCTTGTCGGTCTGCACGATCAGCAGATCGCCCACCACCAGCGGCGCCGAACTCAGCGGCGAGCCAACTTTCACGCGCGCCTGGAATTCGCCCTTCTCGGTGCCGAGCCAGTGTAGATAGCCCTGTGCATCGCCGACCACGACGTTCTCACCCAGCACCACCGGCCGCGTCAGGGCGTGACGCAGCAGCCCCTTCTGGCGCCAGCGCTCAGAGCCACCGGCCCGATCGAGCTTGACCACTTCGCCTTCGGCGGTGGCCACCAGCACACCGACGGAGTCGAGCGCCAGGCCGCGGAAACTGGAGATTTCATGCGACCAGATCTCACGGCCCGAGTCGCGGCTGAGACGTGCCACGTGTCCCTGGAAACCGACCACGTAGAGTTCATCGAGATCCGCCACCGGCGGGCCATCGATATCGATCAGTCGCTGCAATTCGCTGCTGCCGCGCGCCTGGCTCACGGCCACATCCCAGGCGGTGGTGCCGCCCGAGAGCGTCACCGCCATCAGCCGGCCATTGTCGAAGCCGGCAATGGCGTAGTCGCCCGCGACGATCGGCGGGCTGGTACCGCGCAAAGTAAGACGCGGCACATGCTGGTCGGCCACCCAGCGTTGCTTACCGTCGCTGCCCGCGAGGCCAAAGAGCTTGCCATCGACGGTGCGCACCGCGACCAGGTCACCGCTGACTACCGGTGCCGAGAGAATTTCCGAGTTCAGCTGCTTGCGCCAGCGCTGCACGCCATCTGCGGCATTCAGCGCGATGATCGCGCCGCTGGCCGTGCCCAGCAGCACCAGCTCGCCCCCGGCGCCGGGTCCACCGCTGAGCGGCGCCTTCAGATGCTGCTGCCACAGCTGCTTGCCGCTGCGCGCGTCGAGCGCGAGCACGGTGCCCTTGCCGTTGGCCACGTAGACATGCTGCCCGTCGGCCACCGGCGCCAGGCCGAGCTTCAGTTTGGGCTGGCCATTGCCGACGCTTGCACTCCACACACGCTTGACCGCGAACTGCTGCGGAAAGTCGACCAGCGCGAGCGGCTTGTCGGGCTTGTTGGAGTGCTTGCAACCGGCGAGCGCGCATAGCAGCGCTGCCAGGCACAGCGCACCGGCCAGGGGTCGTTTCATGATGGCCTTCACGAGCGCGTGAGCTCGTTGATTTTCAGTGTCAGCAATTCGTTCGCTGGACCGGCGGCATGGCCCGGGGATTCTCCAGCCGACTGTCCGGCGCCCTGTGCCTCCTGATAGGCCTTGAGCGCACCGGCACGATCACCTTTGTGCAGCAGCGCATCGCCACGCACTTCGGCGTAGCGCGCCGCATAGGCACCGGGCGTCGTGGCCTCGAGCGTGGCCAGCGCGTCATCGGGTTTGTTCTGGTCGAGCTGCAGCCGTGCGATGCGCAGCCGCACCGCGAGCGCCAGTTCGGCATCGCGCGTGGCAGCCATGACCTTCTGCAGGCGCTCGAGCGCTGCAGTCTGCTGGCCGTTTTCCACCTGCAGGCTGGCGGTGGCCAGCTGTGCCTGATCGGCATAGCCCGTACCGGGGTGCTCGTGCTGCAGCTTGTCGGCCAGCGTGGAGGTCGTGGCCACATCGTTTTTACCGAAGGCCTTGATCACCTGCTCGTACTGGCTGGCAGCCTGCAGCAGCCCCTCTTCCTGGCGCGCCTGCCACCACTTCCAGCCCCACAGGCCAGCGGCCGCCAGCGCTACGCCGGCGACGATCCACGGACCGTATTCGCGGGCTTTAACCCGCAGCCAGTCCCACTGTTCCTGTTCGTTCATGTAGTCTTCCACGATTCCTCCTCAAGCAATTTCAGCCAGCGCTGCGGCAACTCGGCCAGCGGGCATTCGCTCTGACCAGCCTCGCGACGTAATGGTTTCACGCCGACCACCCCACGGTCGAGTTCGGCGTCGCCCAGGATCAGGGCCAGGCAGGCACCGCTCCGGTCGGCGCGCCGGAACTGCGCCTTGAAGTTGCCTGCGCCCAGGTTCAGCTGCACGTCGGCCGCCGGCAGCGCATCGCGCAGCGTCTCGGCGAGTTTGAGCGCGGCTAGTTCGGCGCGGGCACCGCTGACAATCAGGTAGGCCGCAGGGACCGGGCCCGCCGGCAACGCCCCACCCTGACTCATCAGCTCGACCACCCGCTCCACGCCCAACGCAAAGCCGATGCCGGGCATGGCTTCGCCCGCGAGCTGCTCGATCAGGCCATCGTAACGCCCGCCCGAGCAGATGGCGTCCTGCGCGCCCAGCGCATCGGTCACCCATTCGAATACCGTGTGCGAATAGTAGTCGAGTCCACGCACCAGGCGCGGATTGATCACATAGGCGATGCCCAGCGCATCGAGGGCGGCGCACAGCTGCGCAAAATGCTGCCGCGATTCCTCATCGAGGCTTTCGGTGAGGAGCGGTGCGCCGGCAATCACGGCCTGCATCGCCGGGTTCTTGCTATCCAGTATGCGCAGCGGATTGCCCTGCAGCCGTCGACGGCTGTCTTCATCGAGCACGGCCGCGTGCTGCCGGAAATAGGCCAGCAGCAGTTCCTTGTAGCGCTGGCGCGAAGTACTGCTGCCGAGTGAATTGAGCAGCAATCGCACCCGCGTGATGCCCAGCTGCTTCCACAATCGTGCAGTCAGCGCGATCAGCTCGATATCGATATCCGGGCCCGCGAAGCCCACCGCCTCGACGCTGAACTGGTTGAACTGCCGGAAGCGCCCTTTCTGCGGACGCTCGTGGCGGAACATCGGGCCGGCAGTCCACAGCTTAAGCCGCGCGCCACGCAGCAGGCCGTTGGAGATGATCGCGCGCACGATGCCGGCGGTGGCTTCGGGCCGCAGTGTCAGCTGCTCGCCGCCGGAATCGGCGAAGCTGTACATTTCCTTTTCGACGACATCGGTATATTCGCCAATCGCGCGCTTGAAGAGTTCCGTGTGCTCGACCACCGGCACGCGTATCTCCTCGTAGCCATAGCCGCGCAGCAGCTCGCGCAACACCTGCTCGAGATATTGCCACGCGGCAATCTGCGCCGGCAGCACATCGTTCATGCCGCGCACGGACTGTATCGCTGTGCCCAATCGCCCTCCAGATCCCCGTTAATACGCTGCGTCAGCGCGCAGTGCGGCCTCAGGGCCGCAGCGTCACGACGCCCTTGCGACTGATCGACAGGCGCAGCCGCGCCCCGGGCGCAGCCGCAGGCAGGCTCACTGCCGCTCCTTCGACTGAGACTTCCACCGCACCGGCATTGCCCAGCACCAGGCGAAACGGCGGCGTACCGGTCAACGCCAGAGTCGTGCCGGCATGTGCAAAGCCAAATTGCAGGCGCATGCCGCGTGCGTCGTAGGCCTCGACCCAGCTCTCGTCGTTGACGCGCAGTTCCAGGTGCTTGCGCGGCAGCGCCGCCAGTTTTACCGCCAGCGCCGCCGCTTCAGCCTCCGGCGAAAGCACAGCCGGCGCTGTTGGCGCCGGTGGCACTCCGCCCTGGGGCGCTGCCACTGCGGACGCACTGCCAGAGGCAGCAGCGGGCGCGCTCAGCGAAGCTGGCGCGGAAGGCGTGGCAAAACCTCCATCCGCCGGCGACTCGACAATTTCAACCGTGGTCTCATCGTGCGATCGTGCTGCGCGATGACTCGCCCACCACCAGATGCCCGCCGCGAGCAATACCACTACACCCAGTGCCGCAGGCCACGGGCTGATCAATTTGCGCGGACGATGGCCGCGTTCGGCATGCACGGCCACGCTCGCGAGGTCGGGTGCCTGCGATGATTCGGGCTGGCGCGCATACAAGGCGTCGATTTCCGCCGGTGAATCACCGACCAGCTGCGCATAGCGCCGCAGAAATCCGCGCACGAAAACCGCCGCGCCGATCACGCGGTAGTCGCCCACTTCAAGCGCCGCCACCGTGTGCGGATCGAGCTTCAGCTTGTCAGCCACCTGCTCCAGGCTCAGCCCTAAGCGCTCGCGCGCCTGCGCCAGCCGCGCGCCGGCGCTCAGAGCCGCTCCGGCTTCATTGGCTGCAGGCTCAGTCATAGCTCAGTGCTGGGCAGTGCGCGCTTTCGCGACGCTGCGTGCCTGTTCGCTGTCGGGAAACTCAGTCTGCAGCCGCCAGGCCATCTGCGCCACCGCAGTCTTATTCTGCAGCGTCGTGGCCGCCTGCCAGGCCAGCAGCAGCAGTTCGGCATTGGCAGGGTTTGCGGCCAGAAACCCGCTGATGCGCTGATAGGCCTCAGCATCGTGGCCCTGCGCGATCTGCAGATCGGCCAGCTGCGTCACCGCTTCGAGGTAATCTTCGCGTCGCTGCAACGCACGCTGATACATCGCCGCAGCGTCCGCCTCGCGGCCGGCACGACGCAGGCACACGCCGGCATTGGTCTCGGCAGCCCAGGGCGTGCGATACAGCGGGTTGCCCGCCGCTTCCTGGAAGCGCGCCACGCCTTCATCGACGCGGCCCTTGCCGCACAGATACACGGCGTAGTTGTTCAGCAGGTCGGGATCGCGCGGCGCGAGGCTGAGAGCCGTGCGAAATTCGCTGTCGACGCGCTTGTCGTCGCCGAGACGCTGGTACAGCAGCGCCAGCAGGCCGTGGATCGCCGGGTCGCGCGGACTCTGGCTCAGCGCGCGCTCGAGTTTTTCCTTGGCGATGGGCAGATTTCCCTGCTGCAGATACGCCGAGCCCAGCTGCATGTTGGCGGCCGCAGCGGTGTTGGCCGCAGACGAGCCGCGTGCCGGCCCATCGCTGGCGCAGCCGCTGAGCATCATCAACTGCGCGATCGCTGCGGTGCACGCCAGCGTGTAAGCAGCGCCGATGGCCAACCGCTTCATGCGCTGGCTCCGAGCGCCGTACGTGCCCGCTCGCCCAGGCGCGCCACGGTGCGATTCTCCACGCGCCCGACCAGCTGGCCGCAGGCGGCGTCGATATCCTCGCCGCGCGTGCGCCGCACCGTGGCCATCACGTTGCGCTTGAGCAGCTCGTCGCGGAAACGCCAGATCGCGGCATCGTCCGAGCGACGATACTGTGTGCCGGGAAAGGGATTGAACGGGATCATGTTCACCTTGGCGGGGCGCCCGGCCAGCAGCCGCGCCAACGCGCGCGCCTGGACCGGCGAATCATTGATGCCATCGAGCATCACGTATTCGAAGGTCACGCTGCGGCCATTCTGTTCATCGATGTAATGCCAGCAGGCTTCCAGCAGCTCGCTGATCGGATGCAGGCGGTTGATCGGCACCAGCTGGTTGCGCAGCTCGTCATCGGGCGCGTGCAGCGAGACCGCCAACGCGACATTGCACACTTCGGCGAGCTTGTAGATCTGCGGCACCAGGCCCGAGGTGGAGAGCGTCACCCGGCGGCGAGAAAAATCGAAGGCCAGGTCGTCGAGCAGGATCTGCGTTGCCGGCACGACATTGCGGAAATTAGCCAGCGGTTCACCCATGCCCATGAAGACCACATTGGTCACCAGCCGTTCACCACCCGGCTCGAACCCCAGTTCGCGATTGGCCAGCCACACCTGGCCGACGATCTCGGCGGTGGTCAGGTTGCGATTGAAGCCCTGGCGTGCAGTCGAACAGAAACTGCAATCGAGCACGCAGCCGACCTGCGAGGAGATGCACAGCGTGCCGCGCCCCGGCTCCGGGATATAGACCATCTCGAAGGCTTGTGCGGCATCGGCGCGCAGTAGCCATTTGCGCGTGCCATCGAGCGATTGCTGCGCCAGTACGATTTCCGGCAGCCTCACCTCGGCGAGCGTGGCGAGCTGGGCGCGAAAATCGCGCGCCAGGTCTGTCATCTCATCAAATGAAGCCACGCCGCGCTTGTACAGCCAGTTCATCAGCTGGCGGGCGCGGAATGGCCGCGAACCCATCGAGCCCACCAGCGCCTGCAACTCAGGCGCCGGCAACCCCAGCAGGTTGACGCGAGCGCGGGAGTCCGGAGCGCTGTTCATGGTGTTGAGCGCCGGGCCGTTCAGGCCCGCGGGCACAGCTCCGTGCCGCTGAAGAAAAAGGCGATTTCACGCGCCGCCGTATCGGCGGCATCTGAGCCGTGTACGACGTTGGCCTCGATGCTCTGCGCGAGATCGGCACGGATGGTGCCAGGCGCGGCTTTCTTCGGATCGGTTGCACCCATGATGTCGCGATGGCGCACGATGGCGTTGTCGCCTTCGAGCACCTGCGCGATCACCGGACCCGAACACATGTAGCGCACCAGATCGCGAAAGAAGGGCCGCTCGCGGTGCACGCCATAGAAGCTCTCCGCCTGTACGGTCGAGAGCTGCAGCATGCGGGCCGCGACGATCTGCAGACCCGCGCTTTCGAAACGGCGATAGACGTCGCCAATGAGATTGCGGGCCACGCCGTCGGGTTTGACGATGGACAAAGTGCGCTCGAGCGCCATCAGCTGTACTCCGTAATGGGTGTGTTCGGAAATGGCGCGGGAGTTTAGCCGCTTCCGGCCTCGGGCAGCAATTGTAATTGGCGCGGAAGTGCCCGAAAGCTAAGGAATTTTCAGACCGTAAAACTCTCGCCGCAACCGCACTCGGCCTTGACGTTCGGGTTGTCGAAGCGGAACGCCTCGTTGAGCCCTTCGCGCACGAAATCGACCCGCGTGCCCTCCAGCAGGCCAAGGTTGGCGCGATCGATGTAGACGCGGACGCCCTGGGATTCGTACACCAGGTCTTCGGGCTGCGCATCTTCGGCAAAATTGACCACATAGCTGTAGCCGGAGCACCCGGTCGTCTTGACGCCCAGGCGCAACCCCAGCCCGTGGCCGCGACTGGCCAGCTGATTGCGTACCCGCTCGGCTGCTGCCGGTGTCAGGGAGATGCCGGTGTTCATACGCTGGCGTAAAAGTCCGCGCGCGGACCCGTGTATAGGCTATTGATCATCATGGCCTATTGTACGCGGAGTGCCCCGTGTTCCGCAGTGCGCTCTGCAGAGCATCTTCAATCACTAACAGGCGCGTCAGGCGCTCCTCCGGGGTGCCTGTGGCCCGGGCCCAGGCCTGCGGCCCGCCTGCGAGCTTGTCGGCGAGCGCCTGCGAGAGCTCCCTGCCCTTAAGCTCGGCACTGAGCCACTCGCAAACCTTCAGGGTGTAGGGGCAGCCGTAGGCATTTATTCCTGCCTCTTCAATAGTTTGCCCGCGGATCTGCAGACTTACCTTAATCCAGGTGCCCGATTCCCGCGTCCCGGCTTCAGCGCTCGCCACTACCTGTGCCGTGGCCGTTGCTGCGTCGCCGCGCGCCGGCCCGTCGCGACCGTCCAGCGCCCGCAGGCGCACCACTTCACGACGCACTGCAGCAACAGTGACATCGATGTCCTGGCCGGTGGTGCCGCG
>JAYUZE010000126.1:0-6674 GCA_043752035.1 Gammaproteobacteria bacterium | reverse complement strand
CAGGTGCTGGCGATTGCGCGCGCCGGCGATGCCGCGCACTGCCATGAGGCGCTGTTCACGCTGGGTGACAAACCCGAAGCGCGCTACAGCGCCGCGCTGCGCGCGCTGCAGGATGTCGACGCCTCCAGCACGCTCGACTATCTGGAGCGCATGGCGAGGCTGGTGATCGAGCACACCGGGCTGTTGCCGCACCTGAACCCTGGAGTCATGAGCGGCGCCGAACTGCAGCGCCTGCGCCCCGTATGCGCGTCGATGGGTCTGATGCTCGAGAGCGGATCGGAGCGGCTATGCGCGCGCGGTGGCCCGCATTTTGGATCGCCCGATAAATGGCCGGCGCGCCGGCTCGCCACTTTGCGCGCCGCCGGCGAGCTCAATATCGCCATGACCACGGGATTGCTGATCGGCATCGGCGAAACCCGGCGCGAGCGCGTCGAATCGCTGCTGGCGCTGCGCGCGATCCACGATGTGTTCGGCAACCTTCAGGAACTGATCATCCAAAATTTCCGCGCCAAGCCGGGCACGAAGATGGCAGCCGCACCCGAGCCCGATCTCGAGGAACAACTGTGGACCATCGCCGTGGCGCGCCTGCTGTTTGGCCCGCACATGTCGATCCAGGCGCCGCCGAACCTGCAACCCGATGCCCTCGGGAGCCTGGTACGCGCTGGCATCAATGACTGGGGTGGCGTATCGCCGGTCACCCCTGATCACGTAAATCCGGAAGCACCCTGGCCGCATCTGGATGCACTGGCCGCTGCCACACGCGCCGCCGGTCGCGAGCTCATCGAGCGGCTGGCGCTGGTGCCTGCCTTTGCCACCCAGCCTGAGCGCTGGCTGGATGCGCCGATGGCCACACGTGTGCGCCGCCTCAGCGATGCGCGCGGCTATGCACGGGCGGATACCTGGATTTCCGGCGCCGGCACACCCTTGCCACCCGTGGCGGCACAGTGGCGCACTGGCGGTGGCGCACGCCACGGCACCAGCAGGGCAGTGAGCGTAATTCTCGATCGGGCTGCGGCAGGCGATACGCTGTCGGAAGCAGCGCTGGTGCAGCTCTACAGTGTGGAAGGCCGCGATCTGGAAGCCGTGATCCGCGCGGCCGATGAGCTGCGCGCGGCCACGGTCGGCGACACGGTCACCTATGTCGTCAATCGCAATATTAACTACACCAATATTTGTCTGTATCACTGCGGCTTCTGTGCCTTCTCCAAGGGACGCGGCAGCGCTGACCTGCGCGGGCCGGCCTACAACCTCGATCTCGAGGAGATCGCCCGGCGCACCGTCGAAGCTGAGGCTGCCGGCGCCACCGAAGTGTGCCTGCAGGGCGGCATTCATCCCAACTTCAACGGCCACACCTACCTGAACATCGTGCGGGCCGTGAAGCAGGCGGTGCCGGCGATGCACGTGCACGCCTTCTCGCCGCTGGAAATCACTCATGGGGCGCGCACACTGGACCTGTCGCTGCGTCATTACCTCGAGCGCCTGCGCGATGCCGGGCTTGCAACGCTCCCGGGCACTGCGGCCGAGATTCTCGACGATGAGATCCGCGATATCATCTGCCCCGATAAATTGCGCACCGCGCAGTGGCTGGAGGTGATCCGCACGGCGCACGAGGTCGGGCTGCGCACTACGGCCACGATCATGTACGGGCATACCGAGCAGCCGGTGCATTGGGCGCGCCATCTGCTGCGCCTGCGCGCGCTTCAGCAGGAGACGCACGGCATCAGCGAGTTCGTGCCGCTGGGGTATGTACACATGGAGGCGCCGCTGTGGCGCAAGGGCCGCACGCGCTCGGGGCCAACCTTGCGCGAAGCTGTGCTGATGCATGCCGTGCCGCGCCTGGCGTTGCATCCGCTGATCGGCAACATCCAGACTTCCTGGGTCAAGATGGGTGCGGCCGGCGCGGCTCTATGCCTCGAGGCTGGCGCCAACGACCTCGGCGGCACGCTGATGAATGAGTCAATCACGCGCGCGGCGGGCGGCGTGCACGGGCAGGAACTGGCTGCAGCGCAGCTGCAGGCACTGGCGCGCGGCATCGGTCGCACCGCGCGAGAACGTACGACGCTTTATGGCACGCCACCGGAGCGCATGAGGGGCACGGCCCATGTTGAGACTGGGCTATAAAGCTTCGGCCGAGCAGTTCGCGCCGGGTGATCTGCTGGGCTTTGCGGAACTCGCCGAGCAGCTGGGGTTCGACTCGGTATTCATCAGTGATCATTTCCAGCCCTGGCGCCACACCGGTGGCCACGGACCCTTCTCGATCGCGTGGCTGGGCGCGCTGGGTGCACGCACCAAACGTATCGCCATCGGCACCAGCGTCCTGGCCCCAACCTTTCGCTATCACCCCTCGGTGATCGCGCAGGCCTTCGGCACGCTCGGCGCCATGTTCCCGAATCGCGTGATCCTGGGCGTGGGGAGCGGTGAATCGCTGAACGAAGTGCCGGCCACCGCGATGCACTGGCCGGAACCGAAGGAACGTACCGCGCGCCTGAAGGAATCGCTGACGCTGATCCGGAAATTGTGGAGCGAAGAGCGGGTGAGTTTCGAGGGTCAGTACTATCGCACCGAGAAAGCCACGATCTACGACCGGCCGGAACACAGAGTGCCGATCTACATAGCGGGCGCCGGGCCGCTGATTTCGCAATATGCTGGGCAGTTCGGCGACGGCTTCATTTGCACCAGCGGCAAGGCGCCGCAGCTGTACCGCGATACGCTGCTGCCCAACGTGGCAGCGGGCGTAGCGGCATCGGGCCGCACAGCCGACGATGTGGACATGATGATCGAGATGAAGGTCTCCTTCGACAGTGATCGCCCGCGGGCGATGGACGACACACGCTACTGGGCTGCACTGGCACTGAGTGCCGAAGAGAAGGTGTCGGTCGACGATCCCCTGGAGATGGAGCGGCTGGCTGACCAGCTCAGCGCCGAGCGCGCCGCCAAGCGCTGGATCGTCTCCACCGATCCCGATGAGCACGTCGAGAAGATCCGACCCTATGTGGAGCTGGGTTTTCGCCACCTGGTGTTTCATGCGCCGGGGCCCGACCAGGCGCGATTCCTGAAACTGTATGCGCAGCAGGTGTTACCCAGACTCCGGGCTGCCTTTGCCTGAGGGTATGCTGCCATGAGCGAATCGGGCCCGGGCACATCGTTGCAGCTCATCGCACTGACGCCCTGGCCGCTGGTGCGCGCCGGCGACGACCTCGCCGCCCAGACTGTTGCCGCGCTGACGGCCATGAAGCTCAGGCTGCAAGCCGACGACGTGCTGGTCTACGCACAGAAAATCGTCTCCAAGTCCGAGGGTCAGCGAGTGGACCTGCGCAGCATCGTGCCAGGTCCCAGGGCCGCGGCACTGGCCCTCGAGGTCGGCAAGGATCCGCGCCTGGTCGAACTGGTACTGCGCGAATCCAATCGCATCGTGCGCACGGCAAAGGACGTGCTGATCGTCGAGCAGCGGCTAGGGTTGATCATGGCGAATGCCGGCATCGATCAATCCAACGTGGATGATCCGGCGAGCGGCGAATATGCACTGCTGCTGCCGGCCGACCCCGATGCCAGTGCCGCGCAGTTGCGAAACGCACTGCAGGCACGCGGCACTTGCGCGGTGGCGGTGGTCATCAGCGACAGCTTCGGGCGACCGTGGCGCATGGGCACGGTGGGTGTCGCCATCGGTTGCGCGGGGCTGGCTGCGACCCGCGATCTGCGTGGCAGCTCCGATTTGTTCGGTCGGGCGCTGCGCGTGACCATCGTCGGCCACGCCGATGAGATCGCGGCCGCCGCCTCGTTGCTGATGGGGCAGGGACATGAGGCGCGACCCGTGGTGCTCGTGCGTGGGTTGAGCGCAAGCACACCGCACCAAAGCGCTGCGGCGCTGCGCCGCCCGGGCAGCGAGGATCTGTTCAGATGAGTGGCCATGTGGTGGCGCTCTCCGGCGGCGTTGGCGGCGCGAAGCTGGCCCAGGGGCTCAGTCTTGCGTTGGCGCCCGATGAGCTGACCATTGTCGTTAATACGGGCGATGATTTTCGCCACCTGGGCCTCTACATTTCACCCGATATCGATTCGGTGGTGTACGCGCTCGCCGGTATCGCCGATGCCGGGCGTGGCTGGGGCCGGTCCGATGAGACCTGGACCTTTATGGCGGCGCTGAAGGGCCTGGGGGGTGCCGACTGGTTCAGGCTGGGCGATGCCGACCTGGCGATGCATGTGGAGCGCAGCTGGCGCCTTGCGCAAGGCGAGCCGTTGAGTGCGGTCACCACGAGATTCTGCAACGCGCTGGGTGTAGGCGCTCGAGTCGTGCCGATGAGCGACGATGCCGTGCACACGCGGTTGCTGAGCGAGGCGGGCTGGCTGGACTTCCAGGACTATTTCGTTGCCCGCCAATGCCAGCCGGTGGTGCGCGCAGTGGCTTTCGCCGGCGCGGATCGTGCGAGCGCGCAGCCGGCGGCACTGGCGGCGCTGGCGCGCAGCGACCTGCGTGCCGTGGTGATATGTCCTTCGAATCCCTTCGTGAGTGTGGAGCCCATACTGGCGGTGCCCGGCATGCGCGCTGCCATCGAGTCGGCGCGCGCACCGGTGATCGCGGTCACACCGATCATAGGTGGCAAGGCAGTGAAGGGTCCGGCGGCCAAGATGATGACCGAGCTGGGCCTTGAGGTCAGCGGCAGTGCCATCGCGCAGCGTTACGCGGGCCTGATCGACGTCTTCGTCGGCGATGAGCGCGACCCGTTGCCGGCGGCCGTTGGCGGCGTAGCTATGCAAACTGCCCAGACGCTGATGTTGACTACCGAGGATCGCGTCTCACTGGCACATACAGTGCTCGCAGCCGCTGACGCTGCCCGCGCGAGTTGCGCGCGCCTCAGGAGCCCGACTGCACTGGCCCCCGATTGTCGGTAGCTTCGAAGATGCGCTCGATATGCCGCTCGGCAATCGGGTAGCCTTTGAGTGAACGGCGGTGCGCGTACCGGGCACAGAACCTATTCAGTATCGACGAGTCCTAGGGCTATCATCCTGCTGGATTCCCCGGCGGGCTTCGATGGGCGAAGTGTGCCACCAAGGAGGTGTTCCATGACCAGCTTCAATACATCTGCAGCGCGCTGCGTGGGCCTGATTGCGCCACTGGGCCTGGGGCTGCTCGCAGCGCCGGCATTTGCGGCCGCGACCGCCACAGCGCCCGCGGCTGCCGCCGGGACCGCTACCACGCCAGCAGCCACGGGCAGCGCCGCGCAGTGGCGCGAGCAGACCATGAAATTCACTTATGACGGCATCACAACGCTCTATACCTGCGATGGCCTCGAAGACAAGGTGCGTGTGATCCTGCTGGCCTTCGGAGCCCGCAAGGATGTGAAAGTGCGGGCGACAGGTTGCGAGCGCGGCTCGAATTTGCCCAGCCGCTTTGCCTGGGTGGAGGCAAACTACAGATACCTGGTGCCGGCCGGCGGCGGCGACGCGGCCGCGCAGGGCGCGGTCAAGACCACCTGGTCGACAATCGAGATCTCGCCGAACCGACCCAGCTTCATGGGCGCCGGCGAGTGCGAGCTGATCGAGGCCATGCGCGACGCGCTCTCGAAGGGCTTTACGTTGCGCAACGTCCAGTACCGCACGTCCTGCACGCCGCATCAGGTGTCGATGGGCTCATATGCCGTGTCGGCAGAGGTGCTCAAGGCCGACGCCCACGCGCAGCAGTAGATGGGCAAGCCCATACCGGAGGCGCTGGCGCACCTCGCGACACTAATGCCCGATGGGCGCGTGGCGCTGTCGATTGCCGACCCTGATAATCCCGATCGCTACCTCGAGGTGCGCGGGCGGGTCATCGAGCGCACACTGCACGGCGCGGAAGCGCACCTCGACAGCCTGTCGCGCAAGTATATGGGCACCGTTTACCCTGAGCGGCGCGCTGGAGAACAGGCAGTGACCTTCTGCATCGAGCCCGACCATTTCACTTTCATGGATTGACGCCGATGGATATTGCTCATTGGATCGGCGGACGCGCACAGACAGCAGGCACCACGCGCTGGGGCGAGGTGTACAACCCCAGCACCGGTGAGGTCAGTGCGCGGGTGCCGATGGCTTCCCCGCAGGTGGCAGCGAGCGCTGTTACGGCCGCCGCGCAGGCCTTTCCGGCCTGGGCGGCGACGCCGCCGCTGCAGCGCGCGCGTGTGCTGTTCCGCTTCCGCGAGCTGCTGCTGGCGCAGGCCGATACGATCGCGCGCACGATCGCGCTCGAGCACGGCAAGGTGCTGAGCGATGCGCGCGGCGAACTGGCGCGCGGCATCGAAGTCGTGGAGTTTGCGGCCGGCATTCCGCAGCTGCTCAAGGGCGAGTATTCCGAAAACGTGGGCACTGAAGTCGACAGCTACGCGCTGCGTCAGCCCCTGGGTGTGGTGGCGGGCATCACGCCATTCAATTTTCCGGTGATGGTGCCGCTGTGGATGTTCCCGGTGGCGATCGCCTGCGGCAATACCTTTGTGCTCAAGCCCTCCGAGCGTGATCCATCGGCCTCGCTGTTGCTGGCGCAGTTGCTGCAGCAGGCGGGCCTGCCCGATGGCGTGCTGAACGTGGTGCACGGCGATCGTGAAGCGGTCGATGCGCTGATCGATCACGAGGCGGTGCGGGCCTTGAGCTTCGTGGGTTCCACGGGTGTGGCACGCAGCCTATATGAGCGCTGTGCCGCGCACGGCAAG
>JAYUZE010000125.1:0-3148 GCA_043752035.1 Gammaproteobacteria bacterium | reverse complement strand
GATTTCGGAGACCGAGTTCCGCAATTTTTTCTGCCTGCTGGTCGCCGCCGGTAATGACACCACGCGTTATTCCATCGCTGGCGCACTGCATGCGCTGGCCAATCAACCGGGCCTGATGCAACAACTGCGCACGGGCAATGAAGAGCTATGGAAGACTGCGCCCGATGAGTTCATTCGTTGGGCCAGTCCGGCGATGCATTTTCGTCGCACCGCAACCCGGGATTTCACGCTGCACGGCCAGTCGATCTGCAAAGAAGATAAAGTGCTGCTGTGGTTCGTGTCGGCCAATCGCGATGAGTCGGTGTTCGAGGCGCCGTTTGTCGTCAACCCGGCCCGCAATCCAAATCGACATTTATCTTTCGGGCAGGGCGGTCCGCATGTGTGCCTGGGCATGTGGCTGGCACGGCTCGAAGTGCGCGTGCTGCTGCAGGAGTTTGTGGCACGAGTACAGAGCATAGAACAGACCGGACCGCACGCCTACCTGCGTTCCAATTTTGTCGGCGGTATCAAAAGGCTGCCGGTACGGGTGCACCTCCAATGAGCTCGACGGATTCTGGAGCAAACATGACTGGTGAACGATTGCGATTGCTGTTCTGCGACCATCTGAACCTGGCGCGTGGTAAGTACCTGCCAGCCAGCAAGATGGGCGACGGTGCTTCGAGGTTCTCACAGGCAGTATTTGGCCTGACTTATGGCAAAGATCTGATTCCAGCGCCGGGCTCGAAGATGCTGCAAGGGTGCCCAGACCTCGACGCGGTCTATCGTGCTGCCGATATTCGTCCAGGCTGGGAGCCGCGCACTCGGGTCGTCGTTGCTGATCTGCATGAGGCAACCGGCGAGCCGCTGGCGCTTTGTCCCCGGCAATTGCTCAAACGGACGGTGTCTGAATGGCAGGCAGCAGGTTATCGCGCCAAAGTGGGCCTTGAGCTTGAAGCCTATGCGTTCGTGCGCGACGCCAATGGTCGGTTGGTGCCCTATGAGACGCCTCATGCCTATGTGTACTCCACCAGCAAGCTGGCCGACCCCCGAGGGTTTTGCGACGCGATCTGGGACCGCGCGCTGGCCGCCGGCTTCAACATCGAATGCATGACCAGCGAGTTCGATGCGCCGCAGTTCGAGTTCACGTTGGTTTATGGCGATGCCGTGCGCGCCGTGGACGATGCCTTTCTGTTTCGTCTGATGGCGCGGGAGGTGGCGCTGGAACACGGCGTGGTCCTCACCTTTATGCCGAAGCCATTGCCCAAGAAGAGTGGCACGGGACTGCACGTCAATTTTTCGTTTACCGATGCCCAAGGTCGCAATGTGATCGCCGATGCTCCCGGACTGGCGGGCATCTCACCCTTGGCAAGAGCATGCATAGCCGGATTGCTGCATCACCACGCCGGCATGGCTGCGTTGGTTGCGCCGACGGTAGACTCCTACAACCGCCTGGTGCCTGCAAGCATGTCGGGTTACTGGTGCAATTGGGGTATCGATCACCGCGGTGTCACGACTCGGGTCTCGGCTCAGCTGGGCGCCAAGGCACGCATCGAACATCGCATGGGCGACGGTGCGGCCAATCCCTATGTGTTGGTCGCCACGGTACTGCAGGCGGCGCGACTCGGTGTGACGAAACAATATCCACTGCCGCAGGCCGAGAGCGGCGACTGCTTTGCGCACGCCGATGCCAAGGGCTCAGTACCACCGAATCTCGCTGCGGCGCTCGACGCCTTGACCGCTGACACGGCACTGCGTAGCGCCGTCGGCGAAACCCTGGTGGACAACCTCATCGCCATCAAGCGTGCGGAGCTCAAGGAAACGGGCGGGCTAGAGGCTGAGGCACTGCGCGACTATTACCTGAATTTCATCTGATGGAAGTGATTGACCGATGGACGTGACCCGCACTACGCCACGCCGTATCGCCATTCTACTCACCAGCAATGATGCTTCGTCCTTTGCGAAGCGGTTTCCTGACGACGGCTATAAGTTTCGCACACTGCTTGAGCCCTTGGCCCCCGCCTGTCTCTTCACCGTAGTACCTGTCAGGGACAGCGTGTTTCCGGCACGTGCCGCTGACTACGACGGCTATGTGATTACCGGCAGCCCCGCCTCGGTGAATGCACCAGAGGCTTGGATTCAACAGTTGTTGGAATTTATCCGTGAACTCGACTCGGCACGGATTCCCACTGTGGGTGTCTGCTTCGGTCATCAAGCGATTGCTTTGGCATTGGGCGGCCGGGTGGCACCCATTGCCGACGGCTGGCAGTTGGGTACCGCGACGACGGAGTTCTTCGATACCGCACCTTGGATGGAGCCGCGTTCGTCCAGCCTCAGCCTGTATGCGGCCCACGGCGAAGAAGTCACTCATTTGCCTGCCGGGGCGCGGCTGCTTGGGCGTTCAGTGCACTGTCGCCTGGCGGCCTACCGGATCGGCGATCATTTCTTCACCACCGAGTACCACCCGGAGATGACGCTTGATTTCATGAGTGCGCTGGCGACCCATCTTGAGCCGAAGCTTGGCCCGGCAGTAACTGCGCGAGCCCGCGAACAACTTGCGCAGCCGGTGGAGGGCGCCGTCTTTGGCCACTGGATGATGCGCTTCCTGCAACGCTCCTTTGGAGGTTCTACGTGAATGCGAGTCCAAAAATACTGATCATCGGTACAGCGGACACTAAGGCTGATGAACTGCTGTTCATGAAACACTGCATCGAGTCGCAGGGCGCGTCGGCGGCGATCATGGACGTCGGCGTGCTCGGCAAGCCCACGTTCGCACCAGAATTCGACCACGCGCAGGTCGCCGCTGCCGGCGGCACTACCATCGACGCAATCGCCGCGCTGGGCGACGAGAACGCAGCAATGAAAGCTATGGCTGCAGGTGCTGTGAACCTGACGCTCTCGCTCTACAGTCAGGGCAAGGTCCACGGTTTGCTGGCCTTGGGCGGTACCATGGGTACTGATCTAGCGCTGGATGTCACTGCAGCGTTGCCGCTGGGCATGCCGAAATTCATCGTCAGTACCGTGGCGTATTCGCATCTGATTCCCGCCGATCGTCTGGCACCCGATCTGATGATGATCCTGTGGGCGGGTGGGCTCTACGGGCTGAATTCCGTGTGCCGCTCCATACTCAGTCAGGCCGCAGGTTCGGTGGTTGGCGCCTGCCGTTCGGTGG
>JAYUZE010000124.1:0-11709 GCA_043752035.1 Gammaproteobacteria bacterium | reverse complement strand
CAGTGAGGCGGTAATCTCGCCCATCGCGAAATCCGCACTGGCATGACCGCCGATGCGTTCGAGTATCGCGCGCGCCGCATCGGCGCGGCCGGACATCAGCAGGAAGCGCGGCGTTTCCGGCGCCCGCAGCAACAATGCCAGGAAAATCGCCGACGGGATCACGCCGGTCATGAACATCCAGCGCCAGTTGTCCGGTCCCAGGTCGCGCAGCAGGTAATTGATGCAATAAGAGGCCAGGATGCCGGTGACGATGGACATCTGGTACAGCGTGCCCATGCGGCCGCGCAAGGTGGGCGGCGAGATCTCGGAGACATACATCGGCGAGACCAGCGAGACCGCGCCGACCGCGAGACCGCCGAGAAAGCGCGCTGCCAGGAAGCTGTGGAAACTCCAGCTCAGAGCGGTGGCCGCCGAGGTCAGCGCGAACAGCACGGCCACCCACAACAGGATGCGCCGGCGCCCGTAACGGTCGGTGACCCGGCCGGCTACCGCCGAGCCGATCACGCAGCCGAACAGGAGCGAGCTGAAGGCCACGCCCAGGCCCAGGTCGCCGAGCCCAAAGTGCCGCACGAGAAAGGGCCCCGCGCCGCTGATGATCGCGATATCGAAGCCGAACAGCAGTCCGCCGATGGCCGCAGTTGCTGCCAGGAACAGCACGTATCGCAGATTTATTGCGTTGGTCATTTCTTTACCTGTCACCCCGGCCCGATTAGCAGTGTGACAGCAGTTTCCAGCCGCTGCTACCGGCCCATGCCCAGGCCCGGCCGTATAGGCGTAAACTTCTGTGGATGAAAGTGCACAGCCCTTCGAAGCAGGAGTCGATCCTGGTCGCCGACATCGGCGGCACCAATGCGCGCTTCGGTGTGTGGCACAAGAATGCACTGCACTTCGAGCAGGTGCTCAAGTGTGCCAGCTACCCGGGGCCTGGCGCCGCGGCCGACAAATACCTGCACGATCTGCGCGCCGCGCACAGTTTGCCGATGCCGCGGGTCGCGGCCTTCGCCGTCGCGGCGCCGCTGCTGAGCGATCGCGTGGCGCTGACCAATAATGGCTGGGATTTTTCCGCCGCCGAAACCCGGGCGGCGCTGGGTCTCGAGCGCCTGATGTTTCTCAACGACTTCACGGCGCTGGCACTTGCCGTGCCAGAACTCAAGGCCGATGAGCGCTATCAGGTCGGCGGTGGACCCGCGCTGGTCTACGGCGCAATCGGTGTGATCGGTCCGGGCACGGGGCTCGGCGTGTCGGGCCTGCTGTGGAATGGCGGACAATGCCTGGCACTGCAAGGCGAGGGCGGTCACGCCACACTCCCGCCCGTGGACGAGCGCGAGATGGCGGTCGTGAGCCGCATTCACCGGCTGTATTCGCATGTCTCGGCCGAGCGCATTCTCAGCGGCGACGGCCTCGAGCTCCTGCATCGCACCCTGGCGCAACTGGATGGCGTGCCCCCAGGCGAGCCCTCGGCCGAGGAGATCACGCGCCACGCCTGCGACGGGAGCGACCAGCGCTGCCGCGACACGGTCGCGATGTTCTGCGGCTGGCTGGGCACCGTGGCCGGCAATCTGGCGCTTACGCTCAACGCGCGCGGGGGTGTCTACATCGGCGGTGGCATCGTGCCCAGGCTCGGCGATTTCTTCGCGACCTCGCCATTTCGCAGCCGCTTCGAGGCCAAGGGGCGCTACACGACTTTTCTGGCTTCGGTGCCGGTGTATGTGATCACCGCGAATTACCCGGCGCTCAGCGGCTGCCTGCAGGCCTTTACGCACGCCAGCCCGCGGCTGGAAGCCCAGTAGCCCGACGCCGGCGCCGGCCTTTGGCGGCGCGCGCTGCCGCGCTCAGCTGGCGGGCATGAAGATGGTCGCGGGCTGCTCGAGCAGTTCCCTGATGGCCTGGATAAGCCCGGCGGCATCGGCGCCATCCACGAAGCGATGATCGAACGAAGAGGAGAGATTCATCATCAGGCGGCTCTGTACTTCACCGGCCACAATCATCGGGCGCAACACCGCGCGATTGACGCCGATGATGGCGACCTCGGGCAGATTGATGATCGGCGTACTGGCAATGCCACCCAGTTTGCCGAGGCTCGTGACCGTGATGGTTGAGCCGCTCAGTTCCGCGCGCCGCGCACTGCGATCGCGCGCCGCCGAAGTGACCCGCGCAATCTCCGCGCCCAGCGCGCGCAGCTCGAGGCGTTGCGCATTGCGCACCACCGGCACTTTCAGGCCCTCAGACGTCTGCGTGGCTATGCCGACGTGCACAGCCCGATGCCGCAGCAGTGTTTCGCGGGCGGCATCGTAGTGCGCATTGCATTGCGGGAAGCGCTGCAGCGCGCGCAGTAACGCGGCGACGATGAAGGGCAGGTAACTCAAGCTGGCGTCCGCCGGGCGTGCGCTGGCGTTGAGCTGTGCACGCAGGCTCTGCAGCTGCGTGATGTCCACCTCTTCCACGTAGGAGAAATGCGGGATGCTGCGCGCGGACTCGCTCATGCGCTGGGCGATCACGCGGCGGATGCCGATTACCGGAATCTCTTCGCTGCGCTCATCATTGATCGCTGGTGTGCCCGTTGCGGCGGGCGCCGCAGCGCGCGTACTGAGATCCTCAGGCTGTATACGCCCGCCCGGACCACTGCCCGCGACTGCACCCAGATCGATGCCGGCCTCGAGCGCGCGCCGACGCGTTGCCGGAGATGCGCGCACCGGTCCCGCCGGCGCCGCTGCGCCTGCCGTGGCGCTGCCCGGCACGCCAGCCGCGGGCGCTGCCGCCCTGGCGGCCGGAGCTGATGCGGCAATGTTGGCTGCAGCGGCAGGTGCGCTGGCGCCGTTCGTGCCGGTATCAAAGGTTGCGAGCTCCGCGCCGACGGCGATCACATCGCCGGGTTTGCCGTTGATGCTGATCACGCGGCCGCTGACCGGGGAGGGCACTTCGACCACAGCCTTGTCGGTCGACATCTCGACCAGCGGCTGATCTTCGGTGAGTACATCGCCGGGCTTGACGTGCCAGGCGATGATCTCCGCCGACACGGTGCCTTCGCCCAGATCCGGCAACTTGAATGTATGGGTACTCATCGGCCTTCCATGACAGCTTTGAGCGCCATCGCCACGCGTGCCTGACCAGGAAAATACTCCCATTCGAAGGCATGTGGGTAGGGTGTATCCCAGCCGGCGACGCGTTGTATCGGTGCCTCGAGATTCCAGAAACACTGTTCCATTACGGTGGCGGCCAGCTCGGCGCCGAAGCCCGCGAAGCGTGTGGCTTCGTGGGCGATCACGCAACGGCCGGTCTTGCACACCGAGGTGCACAATGTATCTACATCAAGGGGCACGATGCTGCGCACGTCGATGATCTCGGCATCGAGCCCCGCGGCGTTGGCCGCCGCCTCAGCCACGTGTACCATCGTGCCGTAGGCGATCACCGTTACTTGGCTGCCGGCGCGCACGATCTCGGCGCGTCCGAAGGGCACGGTGTAGTGCTCAATCGGTACCTCGCCCTTGGGGTGCGTGTTCCACGGCACCGCCGGCTTGTTCGGGTCACCGTCGAAGGGGCCGTTGTACAGGCGTTTGGGCTCGAACAGGATCACCGGGTCGTCGTCTTCGATGGCCGTGATCAGCAGGCCTTTGGCGTCATAGGGGTTCGAAGGCATCGCGATCTTCAGGCCGCAGACATGCGCGAATAGTACTTCCGGGCTCTGCGAATGCGTCTGCCCGCCACGTATGCCGCCACCGCAGGGCATGCGCACCGTGACCGGAGCGAAAAACTCACCGGCACTACGATAACGCAGCCGCGCCAGTTCGCTGACGATCTGGTCGTAGGCCGGATATACATAGTCGGCAAACTGCACCTCGGCCACCGGTCGCAAGCCGTTCACGCCCATGCCGATCGCGGCGGCGATGATGCCGCCTTCGGCGATCGGTGTGTCGAGCACACGCTGCTCACCGTATTTGCGCTGCAGGCCGTCGGTGCAGCGGAACACGCCGCCGAAGAAACCGACATCCTGTCCGAGCACCACGACGCTGGGATCGCGGCCCATGCTGATATCCATCGCGGAATTCAGCGCCTGGATCATATTCATCTGCGCCATGGAATGACTCTACTGGCCGAGTTCACGGCGCAGCATGTCGCGCTCGCGTCGCAGGTGCTCGGGCATTTCCTTGAACACGTCATCGAACATCAGGTCGCGATCGAGCCGCGGGCCTTCGTTCAGCGTGCCATAGGTGAGTGCTTCCTTCCAGGCGCTGGCGACCTGTGCGTCGAGCTCGGCGACCAGTGCCTCGTGCTTTTGCTCGCTCCAGGCGCCGAGCGCAATCAGATGCTGCTTGAGCCGCTCAATGGGATCGCCCAGCGGCCACAGTTCATAGTCATTGCGCGGGCGATAGCGGGCCGGATCGTCGCTGGTGGAGTGCGCCGCGGCGCGATAGGTCACCAGTTCGATCAGCGTGGCGCCGCCGCCGGTGCGGGCGCGATCGGCTGCCCAGCGCGTGGCGGCGTAGACCGCCAGGTAGTCATTGCCATCGACGCGCAGGCCCGGCAATCCGTAGGCGGGGCCGCGGGCCGCAAAGGTGTTCTGCTCGCCGCCTGCAGTGCCCTGGAAAGTGGAGATCGCCCACTGGTTGTTCACGACATTGAGTATCACCGGTGCGCGATACACCGAGGCGAACAGCAGTGCATGGTGGAAATCGGCTTCGGCGGTGCTGCCCTCGCCGGTCCAGGTGGCAGCGATGTGATCCTCGCCCTTGATGGCCGCTGCCATCGCCCAGCCGACCGCTTGTGGGAATTGCGTCGCCAGGTTGCCGGAGATCGAAAACAGGCGTGCCTGGGCCGAGTGATACATCACCGGGAGCTGTCGCCCCTTGCACATGTCGCGTGAGTTCGAGAGCAGCTGGCACATCAGGTCCACCAGCGGCTGGCCGCGCACCACCTGCAGACCCTGCTGGCGGTAGGCGGGGAACAGCATGTCGCCCGGCTGCAGCGCCATGCCGGCGGCCACTGCCACGGCTTCCTCGCCGGTCGATTTCATATAGAAGGAGAGTTTGCCCTGGCGCTGGGTGCGCACCATGCGATCATCGAACACACGCGTCAGCACCATGTGCCGCAGGCCGACCTGCAGTTCGTGCGCGTCCAGGTGCGGATGCCATGAGCCCAGCGCGTGATGCGAGTCATCCAGTACCCGCACCAGCCCGGTCGAGAGAGGGCCCAGTTCGCGCCACGAAGCACCGATTTCAGGACGCGCCAGCTCACCCGCGGGCGAGAGCTGCAGGTAGCTGAAATCAGGGGCCTGACCGGGTCGCGCGGGCGGCGCCGGCACGTGCAATCGTGGTTTCATCCGTCCAGCATAACGCGCGGCCCTGCAAACTCTCAAATCTGGCCGTAGGCGTTCGGGTGTTAATAGTGCTGTTCGGCCCTGGATTGACAACCCAGGCAGCGACTGGCCGCGGGCTGTACCGCCAGGCGTTCGTCGGCAATGTGCCGTCCGCACTGCGTGCAGGTGCCGTAGCTGCCATCGGCGAGGCGGGTCAGCGCTACGCTCACCTCGGCGAGTGCCTCGCGCAGCTGGCCGATAGCGGTGGAGTGTACGCCGGCCAGCTGTTGCGCGAAGGCCGTGTCCTTCCAGTCGCGCACCTGCGGCGCGGAGCTGGCATCGGCGAGCCGCTCCGCTTCAGAGAGCATGCTCATCAGCTCGGCGCGTATCGCATCGCGCCGCTGGTGCAGCAGCTCGAGCTGCTGCTGCAGCTTGCGCTCGTGTAGGGGTGGCTGGTGCGTAGCGGTATTCATGCAGTGCTCAGGCCATTGGCGGATTGGCCAGGACATACATGCCGCGCCGGCGGCGGGCAATGCGCGAACTGAAGCGGGCCGGTTTGACGATCAATACATCGCAGCGCAATTCATCGACGATGCGTTCGGCAGTGTCGCCGATGAACCAGCGCTGCAAGCCGCGGCGGCTCATGTCGCCCATCACCAGCAGCGAGGCGCGCAAACGGCGTGCGGCGCGAGGAATCTCCACTGCGGCGCTGCCAGTCAGCAGGTGATTGCGCGTGCTACCGAGCCCGCAGGACTCGCTGAGATCGGCCAGTGCCGCGCGCGCCTCGGGGCGCAGATCGCGCAGTGGTGTGGCCGGCAGCCAGGGTTCCATTACATGCAGCAGTTGTACTGGTGCACCGAGCGCGGCAGCGACCGTGCCGGCGAGGCCCAGGATTTGCCGATCGAGCCCGGCGGGTTTGGCGTTGGCATGGCGCGGGTCGACGGCGGCCAGCACTTTGTGCCGCGCGCTGCGTCGCCGGCCGCGCGTCAGTAAGACTGGTATCGGGCTTGCGCGCAGCAGTTCCCAATCGGTGTAGCCCATTACGGCGCGAAAGCGATGGTGCCCGCGGCGTGCCGCGACGATCAGTCCGGTATCGGTGGCCAGCGCGCGCCGTACGATGGCTTCGAACGGTGGATAGTCCCATTCGGCATGGACCGAGACCTGCAGATCATCGCTGCGCACTCTCGCGGCCAGGCGCTCCAGCCGCGCCATGGCGCGCGCCTGCGCCTCACGCCCATAGGCAGCCAGCGAGCGATTGTTGCCGACTACAGTATCGGCATACAGCGGCGTCGAGAGGCTATGGAATAGTTCCAGCTCGGCACCGCACCCACGGGCGATGCGCGCCGCCAGCTCCAGTGGCGCCTGGGAGCTTAGCTTGAGCTCGCTGACCGCGACCAGAATCCGGCGTATGGCTCGCATGACTCCTCCACGCTGTGAGCATGCTGGTTACATGCCGTTCGCGCAAGGTACGTCATCCGTACTAGTGCCTAGGCGCGAGCTCAGCCGGTAGCCGGCTCCTGGCACGGTTTCGATGTGCGGCAGGCCCGCAACCTCGGCACCCAGCTTGTGACGCAGGCGATGCACCAGCTGTTTGAGCAACTGGCGATCGCCGCCGCCGCGCCGGCCCCAGATATGTGTCAGCAGCCGCTCGGTGGCGACAGTCTGTCCGGCCTGGGCGATAAGAAGCTGCAGCAGGCGCGCCTCCAGCGGCGTGACCCGGTACACATGCCCGCCCACCGCGAGCTCCAGCGAGGTGGGGTCAAGGCGGAAACCTGCCAGTTCATGGGTGCTGGCGCTGCCGCTGCCCGTGCGACGCAGCAGTGCGCGCACCCGCGCGATCAGCGTGCGCGGGCTGAAGGGCTTGGTGAGGTAGTCATCGGCACTCAGTTCGAGTGCCCGCACCAGGTCGGCCTCTTCGTTGCGCACGGTAAGCATCAGGATCGGCAGTTGCGACTCGCGGCGCAGCGCCTGGCACAGCTCGAAGCCAGAGCCGCCCGGGATATTGATGTCCAGGATCGCAAGGTCCGGACGCTCGCTGCGAAAAACCTGCAGCGCCGTGTGAAAGTTGCTCGCCTTGACCACCAGCATGCCCGCCTGCTGCAAGGCGAAGGCGGTCACCGCCAGCATATCCAGGTCATCGTCGACCAGCAGGATTTTCAATGCTCACGTCCATGCGGCGCCGACGCCAACGGCAGCGTGACCACGAAACGCGT
This sequence comes from Gammaproteobacteria bacterium, assembly GCA_043752035.1. Classification (GTDB taxonomy): domain Bacteria; phylum Pseudomonadota; class Gammaproteobacteria; order Steroidobacterales; family Steroidobacteraceae; genus FEN-1191. Next base: position 4,203 of record JAYUZE010000124.1, on the reverse strand, counting down.
GCGCCCCTGTGCGGTGCGCAGCACATTCGCCGTGCCGGCGTGGCGCTCGATGATCGAACGCACGATCCACAGGCCCAGTCCCAGACCGGGTGAATCGGGCTCGTTGTGCTCGCCGCGGCGGAAGCGTTCGAACAGCGCTTTGGGATCACCCGCAGGAATCCCTGGGCCCTCGTCCTCGACCCAGATTTCACCGGTGGCACCGACGGCAGCGGCCCCTATGTGTATCGTGCTGCCTGCGGGCGCATGCTTGATGGCGTTGGCCAGCAGGTTCACGAATACCTGCTGCAGGCGCTGCTCATCGCCGGGCAGGCGATGGCCGGCGAGTGCCGCAAGCTCGATGCTGACGCGCAGCTGTTGCTGTTCGAGCAGCGGACCGAGCAGTTCCACGGCTTCCTGTACCGGAACTCCCACATCGATCAGCTGGCTGCGGATTGCCAGCTGGCCCGACTCGATGCGCACGCTCTCGAGCAGGTTGTCGATCAGGCGCATCAGGCGTAATACCCCGCGCTCGACATTCGCGAGCAGCTGCGATTGTTCGGTCGGGGCGAGCTTGTCGAGCCCGGCGCGCAGCAGCTCAACCGCCGCGAGCTGAGCGGCCAGCGGCGTGCGAAACTCGTGCGAGATGTTGCCGAGCACGCCGTCGCGCGCGCGGCGCGCGGCCTCGAGGTCGGTCTCATCGCGCAGCAGCTGGACCTGACGTCCGTCGCTGGGCGCGGCGCTCACCACCACCGTCGAGAGCGAAGTGTCATCGGCAAGGCGCAGGGTCTCGACGCAGCGCGCAGCGCCCTGGGTGCGCGCCTGCAGTATTGGGCAGTTGCGCTCGCAAGGCCGCTCCGCGGCGGCTAGCCGCGGATGCAGCACATCGCCACAGAACTGGCCGATCACGGCTGGCGCCTCACGGTGCAGCATGCGTGCGAACTGCGTGTTGGCGTAGCGGATGATGCGCTGATCATCCGTAACGTAGACACCTTCGACCACGCCATTGAGCACCGCCTGGGCTTCGGCCTCGCGCCGGCGCAGCCGGTCGGTGAGCTCGATCAGGTTCTGGCGCATCTCATCCATCGCATGGGCGAGTGAATTGAGTTCACGCGGAATGGCGGTCGGCACGGCCGGACTAAAATCGCCCTGGCCGATGCGACGCGCCATGTCCGCAAGCCTGACCACGGGCGCGGCCAGCCAGCGGGCAGCGAGCAGCCCTGCGAGACCGGCGAGCGCTGCGACCAGCAAGGCCACCAGCAGCACCACGTGGCGATAGGTGGCCGCGGTGCGATCGAAGTCGGAGCCAGGCAGCAGTGCATCGATCAGCGCCACCGGCTCACCGGCCGAATTGAACAGGATGGTGCTGGCACCGTAACTGTCGAGTGCGCTGATGTGCGCAGCCACCTGTCCACGGGCCGTGAGTGCTGCGGCGTGGAGCGGCGTCATCGGATCGCCTTCGGGCGCCTGGTAGCTGCTGAGGTTTTGTGCCCGCGCTGTTGCGCCGGCCTGGCGGCCGGCCTCGGCCAGCACCGGGCCATCGAGTGCCTGCACCATCAGTACCGTGTATTCCGGTTTGCCAGTCAGGTGCGCCGCGGCGCCCAGCAGTGCCGGGCCGCCAGCGCGCGGCGCGAGCGCAAAGCGTTCGCCCTGTTCGCGGTTGGCGCGCAGCACGTCGGACCAGGGTTGCGCGCCCTCAGAGCTCGCTACCAGCGTGGCAATGCCGCCAGGCTGTACGGCGCCGGTGTTGGTGCTGGTGACGATGGCGCAGGCCGTGACTCGCACCGATTCGCAGTAACCGCGCAGGTAGATATCGAAAGTGAGCGCATTCAGCGGCTCGGCCAGCTGGCGGTTGAGCGTGGCATTGTCGGCAAAGGTGCGCGCCACGCCGAGCTCGCCCTCGCCGAGACGACGGAAGTAGTCGCGCACCGTGCTCACTGCCAGCTCGCTGCGCGCCAGGGCCTGGCGATGCGCGTAACGGTTGACGATGATTCCGGAAGCGATGGCCATCAGCGTCAGTGCCGCGAACACGATCAGCAGGCTCCCGCCGCTCAACCAGGTGGTCAGCGGGAAACTGCGCACGGTGCCGGAGCTTGCGTTATTGACCATGGGTAGCAGCAGCAGAACAGCTCAACGGGCGATCGGCGCCTTGCCCGGCTCGGCGCGCGCGCCGCGCAGTTCCGGATGGCGTCGCTCCAGCAAGCTCTTCAGCCCCAGGGTAACCAGGGCCAGCAGGGCCAGCAGCGTAGCCGTGGCGAAGGCGCCGACGAAATTGTATTCGTTATAGAGTATTTCCACGTGCAACGGCAATGTATTGGTCTCGCCGCGTATGTGGCCGGACACCACCGAGACTGCGCCGAACTCGCCCATCGCGCGCGCATTGCACAGCAGGATGCCGTAGAGCATGCCCCAGCGCACATTGGGCAGGGTGACCATCCAGAAGGTGCGCCAGCCGCCGGCGCCGAGCGAGAGCGCGGCCTCCTCGTCATCGCGACCCTGCGCCTGCATCAGCGGGATCAGTTCGCGCGCGATGAATGGAAAAGTGATGAAGGTTGTGGCCAGCACCATGCCAGGCAGCGCGAAGATCACTTTGTAGTCATGTTCACCCAGCCACGGCCCCAGCCAGCCGCGCGCGCCGAACACCAGCACGAAGATCAGGCCCGAGATTACCGGCGAAACCGCGAAGGGCAGGTCGATCAGCGTCAGCAGGAATCCTTTGCCGCGAAATTCATATTTTGCCACCAGCCAGGCGGCGGCCGTGCCGAACACGGTATTCAGTGGCACCGAGATCGCCGCAACCGTCAGCGTCATGCGCATTGCGGCCAGCGCATCGACATCGCGCAGCGCGGTGGTGAAGGCCTCGATGCCCTTGGCGAGGGCCTGGGTGAATACCGCCAACAATGGCAGCACCAGGAACAGCACCAGGTAACACAACGCAATAGCGATCAGCAGGCTGCGCGCCAGCGCCCGGCCGACAGTATCGCTGCCCGGCGATATTTCGCGTCTGTTCATCGGCGCGGCTGGTAGCGACGCTGCAGTGCCAGCTGCGCGCCGTTGACGGCAAACATCATTGCGAAGGACAGCAGCAGCATCGCTACTGCCACAACGGTAGCCTCGGCATACTGGAACTGCTCGAGTTTGGTCATGATCACCAGCGGCACGATTTCCGAGACCAGCGGAATGTTGCCGGCGATGAAGATCACCGAGCCGTATTCGCCCAGCGCGCGCGAGAATGCCAGCGCACAGCCGGTAATCAGTGCCGGCAGCAAGGCCGGGAAAATGACCCTACGGAAAACCACGATCGGCCTGGCGCCAAGGGTTTCGGCCGCGCGCTCCAGATCGCGATCGAGATCGCCCAGCACGGGTTGCAGTGTGCGCACCACGAAGGGCAGGCCGACGAAGGCCAGTGCGGCAGTGACGCCCAGCGGCGTGAATGCCACCTGCACGCCGAGCGGCGCCAGCAGCCGACCGAGCCAGCCGCCGGGTGCGTACAGCGTCGCCAGCGCGATGCCAGCCACGGCCGTGGGCAAAGCGAAAGGCAAGTCGACCAGCGCGTCGAGCAGCTTGCGGCCCGGGAATTCATAGCGCGTCAGTACCCAGGCGATCAGCAAGCCGAATACCGCGTTGATACCAGCAGCAATCAGGCTGGTGCCGATGCTGAGCCGGAACGCTGCCACTACGCGCGGCGTCTTCAGGATCTGCAGCCAGCGTTCCGGAGACAGGTGCGCGGCGCTGAGAAATGCAGCGCTCAGCGGAATGATCACGATCAGGCTCAGCCAGATGACGGTATAGCCCATGGTCAGGCCGAAGCCTGGCAGCACCTGGCGGCGGCGCGGACGACGCAGCACGGTGGGATTCATGCGCTCCTGCCAATGGCCAGCAGCAGATCGGTGCGACCGCCGCTGCGGAACAGCATCGGGAAGTCCGTAGCCAGGCGCGTCGCCAGATCGCGCGCGGGCTCGAGGCCCAGTACCAGCAGCGCAGTATCCGGCAGCGCCACTACGCTGCCGAGCCACGCTGGCAGATCGCCCAGGAAGCGATCGCTGCGCAGGTCCAGCCCGTGGCTGCCGCGCAGTTCAGCGCGGGTATCGAGCAGCGCGCGCTGGGTCTCGACCACTTCACTGCGACTGGCCAGCGGATGCTGCAGCGTGATCGCTGTGGCTTCGATGGGCAGATGACGCATCACGCTCGATACCAGCGCCAGCAGATCGGCGCGCCGCTCGGCTT
>JAYUZE010000123.1:0-4391 GCA_043752035.1 Gammaproteobacteria bacterium | reverse complement strand
GTACCCGGCGCGGCGCCTGGCGTGACCTGCTGCAGCCGGGCATCCGCCGCGCATTACTGGTGGGCTTCTGGCTGGCGATCCTGATTCATTTCTCCGGCATCAATACCGTGATCGACTACGCGCCAGCAATCTTCCAGTCGGCCGGCTGGCAACTCGACGCCGCGCTACTCTCCACCTTCGTCGTCGGGCTCACCAATTTTGCCTTCACCGCCGTGTCGTTCTGGACCATCGATCGCTATGGGCGGCGGCCCTTGTATATCGTCGGTTCGCTCGGCATGGCGTTGACACTGCTGGCGCTCACGGTTGCAGTCGTGCTGGGACAGTTTCACGGCACCCTGGTGCTGGTGCTGATCCTCGCTTACCTGATCTGTTTCTGCTCCTGCATCGGCCCGGTGTTCTGGACCCTGGTGCCGGAGATCTTTCCCAACAACATTCGTGGCACCGCAATGATCGTGCCGGTGCTGACGCAGTGGGTCGCCAATGCGATCGTGGTACTGCTGTTCCCGGCAGCGCTGCATCGCCTCGGACAGGCGGCAACTTTTGGTTTCCTGGCTGCGGTATCGCTCGCCCAGGCGCTATTCGCCTGGCGCTATGTGCCAGAAACCAAGAACCGCCCGCTCGAAGAGATCGAAGAATTCTGGACCCGGGTGCCACTGTCAAAAGGAGGCTGACATGACGCTGGGCATCATCGACGTTAAGGCCGTCAGCGCCTTCAATACCGATGGCTTCGTGCTGGTCCGCGGCATGCTCGAGCCTGAGGAGACCGCGCTGTTGGCACGCGCCGCGCATGCCGATCGCGTGCTCGACCAGCACGCCTTCGGCCGGACCGATGGCGAGGGCGGCACCGTGCGGCTCGCGCTGTGGAATCATCCCACCGAAACCATCTACGGCATGATCGCGCGGTGCGAGTCGATCGTCGGCTCGATGGAAAAACTGCTGGGCGGCGAGGTCTACCACTACCACTCGAAGATGATCATGAAGGATGCGCGGGTCGGCGGGGCCTGGACCTGGCACCAGGACTACGGCTACTGGTACCAGAACGGCATTCTCTACCCATGGATGGCCAGCGCCTTCATTGCGGTCGATCGCGCCACCCGCGAAAACGGCTGCCTGCAGATGCTGCGCGGCTCGCATCACCTGGGGCGCATCGATCACGTGCTGAGCGGCGAGCAGGCCGGCGCCGACATGGAGCATGTGAGCCAGGCGCAAAAGCGCCTGGAGCTGGTGCATGTGGAGATGGCACCCGGCGATGTGGTGTTCTTCCACTGCAACACGCTGCACCGTTCGGACCAGAACCGCTCGGCAGAGCCGCGCTGGTCGATGATCTGCAGCTACAACGCGGCGCGTAACGACCCTTACAAGGAATCGCACCACCCGCGTTACACGCCGCTGCTGAAGGTGCCCGACAGCAGTATCCGCGAATACGGCCAGCGGCGCTTCGCTGCCAATGAGGATAAAGATGTATGGCTGGCGGAGGAGCGCGATCGCAGCGCGAAGTCGCTGGGCCCGCGCTAGAACATCGAATTGTCGTTCGCCGGCTTTTCCGGCACGTCCTGCACCACATCCCAGTGCTCGACGATGCGGCCGTGCTCAAGCCTGAAGATATCGACTACCGCCCAGCCGCGGCCGCTCTCGCGGTCGGCCACGTTGCGCACCACGCGGGCGTGCACCGCGACCAGGTCGCCCTGTGCCACGGTGCGCTTCACTTCCTCGTGCAGGTCGGGGAACATTTCGTGGGTGTAGTAGCTGAGTGCCTTGATGGCGGCATCGCGACCGTCGGCGGCAATTGGGTTGTGCTGCCGGTATTCGGCACCGACATACAGACTGAATGCCCGCTCGACTTCGTGCTTGTTGAAAATCATGTCCACGAAGGCGAGCACTGTCGCGGTGTTCTGCTGCGCGCGCGCGTTGCGGGTGACCGGCCCGGTGCTTGCGCAAGCCGACAGTGCCACCGCCACCAGTGCCCAGATCGCGCTACGCATGAGACCCGACTCCCCCAAGGATGAAAGCCTGCGACAACAGCCGAGGATCACTCATTCGTACGCCCGCTGCAAGCGCTGGGGGGCGGCACCTGGAAAGTAAAGCGCGCCAGCCCGGAGAGCGCGCCGCTGCCATCCCAGGACCACTCGGCAAACACCGCCGCGCCTTCGGCATCGATCGTGAACACGCTCGAGCAGCGCGTGCCGTAGTCCTGGCCGCGCACGAAGGCGCTGGAGAGCATGCGCTCCAACCCCGTGCTCAGACCCGTCAGAGGCAGTTGTTCATCCGGGGCCGGCTCCGAGTCGCGCAGCAACTCCAGCATCGAGGCGGCGTTGGGGAGCGAGAGCAGCGCCTCGTTCAAGCGCGACTTGGCACGCAGCACTTTAGGCCAGGGCGTATCGAGCAGGTGGTTCGAGAGCGCATACACGCCCGACTCCAGCAGGCGTGACTGGCGCGTCGTGCTCTCGTAGACGCCCAGCGTCTGCCCATCGCTGCACAGCACGTTGTAGGCATTGCAGTGCTCGCCCCTGCGCGCCAGTTCACTGAGCCCCTGCGAGGTCGGCCAGGGCGCTTCGAGGAAACCGCTGACCAGCGCGCCGCGGCTGGGCGCCTCGGCAATGACCGAGGCGGGATCGCGAAAATTCGTCAGTGCGGCGAAGCGTCCGGCGCGGGTCACGCCCAGCCAGGTGCCACCGGCCTGCAGGTCGCGGCCCGCCAGGATATTTCCCTGCGGCCACCAGTCGGCTTCCGCGCTCGGCCGGCCGAAGTACTCGTCGCGATTGGCCGCCAGTACGCAGGGAAATTTAGGATGCACGCGCCAGGCCACCAGTATCAGGCACATGGAATAACCCTCTCTGCTGGGAAGTCGAGGTCACTTAAGAGTGCAATGTAAACCGAAGCTGCCATAATCGCCCGCCAAATGTGCAACCCCATTCGCTCGATTACCCTGCTGCTGACAGCGCTTGCTGCCGGCGTTTCCCTCAACCTCGTGGCGGCCGAAGCACCGCGGCGCACGCCTCTGGCGCTGAAGTCCACCGATGTGCTGGCCACCGGCAACGAGTGGATCTCGCTGCCCGACATCCGCGCGAGCGATGGCGCGCTCAATACCTTCAACGCGCTCTCGATGCGCGAGCGCGGCCTGCTGCAGCCCAGCGGCGCGGGCGCGCGGCCGGTGCTCGAGCCCTATTTCAAGGCCAACGATAAGGTCCTGCCGTTGCATGACCTGCACTGGAACCTGCTGGCCTACTGGATACCCGAGGCCCGCCAGGACGCGGACGGCCTGGAACTCACCCTGACCTACTGCGCACCGAACGGTTATCGCGCTGCGTTCATCCGCCTGACCGCCACCAACCATCGCGCGGTTGCCGTGCCGGTCACGCTCGGCATGCGCTCTTCCTTCGGGGCGCTGAGTCGCGTCACCTACATACCGGTAGAACTGCGCGGCGAGCGCACGATCGGCGCAGCACCTTGGGTGTCGCCGGGCGAGGTCTACAGCTATATCACCAGCGACACGCGCTTCGCCTGGGCGCTGGTGCATCCGGGCTCAGTGGCCACTACTGGCGGACCCCCTACGGCGCTCGCACCCGAAGCCGATGCCGTGCACGCGGCAGTGCTGCAGCCGGGCGAGTCCACCGAGGCCCTATATGTATTGGCTGTAGGCGTCGAGGAATTCAGCGCGGCGCACAATGCACGGAGCCTGCGTGAGATGCTCGATCGCAACGGCTCGGAGGCCATGATCGGCGAGACCGCCGCGTGGCTGGCGGCACGGGCGCGCACCACCGGCCGCGCCGATCTCGACACGTTGATGAACCGCAATTTCCTGTTCACCGCGTTCTATGCCTGGGGCCGTACCATCGACACCGAGCAACTGGTCGGCGTCACTTCGCGCAGCCCCCGTTACTACGTGTCGGCCGGCTACTGGGACCGCGACGCGATGTTGTGGAGTTTTCCGGGGCTGCTGGATTTCGATCCGCAGATGGCGCGCGATGCGCTCGATCACGCACTGACCGTGCAGCTACGCAATACCGGCACCCATAGCCGCTTCATCGACGGCGTGGTGCTCGAGGATGGTTTCCAGCTCGATGAAGCCGCAGCACCCGTAATCGCCTGGGGCGCCTACATGCGCGAACGCAACGATCAGGCCTTCCTGCTGGCGCATCGCGATGCGCTGTATTTCCTGCGCGACCGGCTGCTGGGCCGCTACGACGAGCGCCTCGGGCTCTATTCGTCGCTGCAGGATTCGCAGGACGAGTTCCAGAAGCTGCCTTTTCTCACCTACGACAACGCCCTGGTATGGCGCGCGCTGACCGAACTGGCCACCTTGTTCAAGCGCCTGCCGGATGCCACCAGTGCCGCCGATATGCAGCGCCGCGCCACGCTGCTGCACAGCGCGATCCTGGCCCATTCGGTGA
>JAYUZE010000122.1:0-4587 GCA_043752035.1 Gammaproteobacteria bacterium | reverse complement strand
GTGGGCGATGAGTTTACGGTAACGCTGCAGCTGCAGACCGATCAGAACATTGCCCGCTTACGCTCGCAGGTGCGCTTCGATGCCAGCGCCTTCGAGCTGCTATCGGGCGATGCTGGCGGGATAGTGCCTAGTGCCACCGGTGCCAAGGTGAGCGGGCGCTCGGGTGGCGCGCAACTGGATGTGAATACGGGCACCGATACACCGATTGCGGGGAGCGGAGAGCTGATGGTGCTGAAGTTCAAGGCGCTACAGGTGCGGGCGCAGACCGCCTTCGCCGCGCAGGTCACCGCGCTGGGCGGGAGCAGCGGCGCCATCGTGGGCTCGAGCACGCCCGCGCCGTTGACGCTGTCCGTGGGTAAGTGATCGGGCGAGACTGCGAGGCTCCGTGCTCCTGCGCAAGCGACACTCCGGCTTTACGCTGATCGAGCTGGTGATCACGGTCGCCATTGTTGGCCTGCTCGCCAGCGCCGCGCTGCCGCTTGCCAGCATGGCCATCCAGCGCGCCAAGGAAAGCGAATTGCGCTCCGCGCTGCGCGAAATCCGCGGCGCCATCGATGCGTATAAAGGCGCAGTGGAGCAGGGTCGCATCCTGACCGAGGCGGACAAGTCAGGCTACCCACCCGATCTCAAGGTTCTGTACGAAGGCGTGGAAGATGCCACCAGCGCCACCAAGCTCAAGATCTATATTCTGCGCCGGCTGCCGCGCGACCCGTTCTTTCCCGATGGCGCGGCTGCGCCGGAAGACACCTGGGGTCTGCGCAGTTACGCCAGTCCACCCGAAAACCCGCAGCCGGGCGATGACGTGTTCGACGTCTATTCGCTCAGCAAGGGCAAGGGTCTCAATGGAGTGCCCTACCATGACTGGTAGCGCTCGAGTGCGGGGCTTCACGTTGATCGAATTGCTGGTGGTGATGAGCATCATCGCGGTTTTGCTCACCATTGCCGTGCCGCGCTATTTCCGCACCCTGGAACGCTCGCGCGAGACGGTGTTGCGCCAGGACCTCTCCGTAATGCGCGAGGCGATCGATAAGCATTTCGGGGACTATGGTCAGTACCCCGACTCGCTCGTCGCGCTCGTCGAGCGCCGCTACATTCGCGCCGTCCCAATCGATCCGATCAGCAAATCCGCGGATGGCTGGCAGATGGTGGTATCCGAGGATCCCGACCATCCAGGTATCCGCGACCTGCACAGTAGCGCCGAGGGCAATGCCAGCGACGGCACGCCCTATAAGGCGTGGTAGCCATGCCGCGACCGAGCCAGCGCCAGGCCAGCAGGGGGCGTCGCGCGCAGCACCAATGGCAGCAGGGGTTCACTTATCTCGGCCTGATGTTCGCCGTAGCGGTCCTCGGTATTACGCTGGCCACGATCGGCATCGTCTGGAGCACGCAGATCCGGCGCGATCGGGAAGCGGAGCTCCTGTACGAAGGTGGTGAGTTCCGAACGGCGATAGGCCGGTATGTGGCTGCCGGCGGACTTTTCCCGCTGGCGCTTGACGATCTGGTGGCCGACACGCGCACGCCGGTGGTGCGTCGGTACCTGCGCCGGATCTACCTCGACCCGATGACCGGCAGCGCCGACTGGCAACTCATTCTGGCGCCCGCGGGGGGCATAATGGGCGTGGCCAGCCGCTCGGAGGATAAGCCGATCAAGGTGGCAAGCTTTGCCAGCGACGACGTGGCCTTTGACAAGGCCGAATGCTACTGCGACTGGAAGTTTGTGTACCTGCCGCGCAACCGCCAGCGCTGGCGCGCGATCAAGCCCGCGGCCACACCCTGAGCCGCAATATTTTTTCCTCTACCCTCAAGGGAAGATCCATGGATATACGAAACACATCCGCGCGCCACTATGTTTGCGCACTCGCGCCCACGGTGCTGTCGCTGGCAGCCTCAGTGTCGTTCGCGCAGGTCCCGGCCGATGCGCCGGCGGCAGTCACTCCCGCGCCCATCGCGTCAGTAGTGACCGCGCCGGCAGCCAGCGTGCCTGTGGCCGACGAGGCGTCGAGTTACAGTATAGGCCTGATCTTTGGCGGCCAGCTGCGCACCAGCGGGCTCGACCGTACCCTGGCGATCGATGCGGTGATGCGCGGCTTCAAGGAGGGGCTGGACGGCAAGGTGCTCGGCCCAGAGGACCGGGAACGGGCGGCGCAGCTGATGCGTACCGGCCGCGAGGCCGTGGCCGTGCGCAATCACGCGGCGGCGCACGAGTTCCTCGACAAGAACAGCGCAGCCCCGGGTGTCACCCGTACCGTCACGGGTCTGCAGTACCGGGTGTTTAACGCTGGCAATGCCAAGGCGGCATCGCCGACCATGGCTGATCGCGTCACGGTGAATTATCGCGGCCGATTGCTTGATGGTACCGAGTTTGATAACTCTGCTAATCATGCGCAGGCGGCGACCTTTGGCCTCAACGGGATTATCAAGGGCTGGCGCGAGGCGCTGCTGCTGATGAAGCCGGGTGCCAAGTGGCGGTTGTTCGTTCCGCCCGAACTGGCCTACGACGTTGCTTCGCCGCCGAACATTCCGCCGGGGGCGCTCCTGATTTTCGACCTTGAATTGCTCAAGGTCGAGGCGTCGAGTCCCGGAGCGCAAGGTCATAAGCGGCCGGTCGCGAAACCGCCGGCCAGATCGGCTCTGAGCCGATAGGGGCGCTCCGGGCTGCGGCGCTGGACCGGGGTAAGGTATGAGCAGCAATATTAGCACACGGACATGGCGGGTCGCAGCGGCGGCGATGGCCGCGATTCTGATCGCGCCATGCGCGACTTTAGGCGCGCCAGCGGCGACGCACTCGGTGATGGCGTTGATCGACGTGGTGAGGCGCACGGGTCCCGAGGCGCAATTGCCCCCCCACCTCTCTATGGTGCTAGGGGTCGAGAGCAGTGCGCGACCGACGCCGGTGCGTCAAGCCATCGTACGCAAGGGCGTCACCGTGCGAACCTTTAACGTACGCACGGCCGGGCGCGCGGATGTGGTGCTCATTGTTTATAACGAGCAAACCCGCTTGTCGAAGGCCTATCTGATATCGCCAGCCGGCGTGCTACGCAAGGCCGTGGCGTTCCAGGCCGAAGCCGCTCCGGTGGAACGGTCGCTGGCAGAAGCACGCGGCGAATCAGCGAGTGAAATCAAGTTCTGGACGGATTATGCAAATCAGGCCCGGGGCGCGCGATAACGCCGGCGTCATAATCCGGGACCTAGAGTGTTCTACCCATGGCTTGGCGGTGCGATGCTCATCAATACTGGCCATGCTGACGCAGTCCCCGAATCGTCGGGCATCGAGCAACCAACATGCAAGCACCCCTTAGCGGCCGACACCGAACCGCGACCAATCTGGTCGGAATAGCGCTACTGGTCGGCCTGACAACCGCGGGCCATGCAGCAAGCGTAGGCAACGCCGACGCCATCCATGAGCACCCGCAGCAGGCGGTAGGCGGCGAGCCCATGGAGGCCAGCGCCGATGTGCGCCGCACGCTGGCGCAATATCTGATACCAAACGTCACCTTGATCCGCGACGATGGCCAGCAGATCAATCTGCCGGCCGAGCTGGATGACGGTCGACCCGTGGTCCTCAATTTCATCTACACGAGCTGCACTACGATTTGCCCGATGAGCAGCCAAACCTTCGCACTATTTCAGCACGATCTCGGCAGCGCGCACGAGCCGGTCCATCTGGTATCGATATCCATCGACCCCGAGCAGGACACGCCCGCGCGCTTGCGCGCCTATGCGGCGCAATTTCGCGCGCAGCGCGGCTGGGACCATTATTCGGGCGACCTCACCTCGATCCTCGCCGTGCAAAAGGCGTTTAACGCCTACTTCGGCGATAAGATGAGTCACACACCGCTTACGCTGGTGCGCGCCGCACCCGGCAAGCCCTGGGTGCGCTTCGACGGCTTCGCGCGGGTCAATGATCTGCTGGGCGAGCGCAAGGCCTGGATCGCGCCTGCGGCAATTGTGGCTGCCAAATAAGCCAGTCGTCGAGTCGTGGTGTTGCCGCACCGCTGAGCACTCGCCTATTGCTGCTATTCCGCCTATCGATTGGGTTCATCCCGTATTGAGGCTGAACCGCAATGGGTACTACACCTCCCATAGCGTTTAACAAAACGAATGCTGCTTAACATAAATGACCCCTCGCCGCGCGGGGTACGGTGCCTACCTCATCAGTTCTACACAGTAGCCCTACCTGTAAGCGGCAATCAGATGAGTCAGTATTTCGTCCGCGTCATTCGATCAGAGCGGGAAAGTACTTCGCGTGATTTGGGATCCGACACGGATCAACACAAAAAGTTTCGAACAGCGGTCTTGATGAAAACCCTAAAAGTAAATTCCACACTCGATATCGATGACGGCGCCATTGGTGGGCACAGCTCGCAACGGCGGCCGGGCGTTCTGAATCTTGGTCATTTCACTTCTTGAGCGCTGCATTGGCAAGCAAGAGGGGTCGGAGGTCACATGAGTAATTCGCAATTGGTCCGGCTGAGTCTGCCGACGTTTTTGTTGGTCCTGTTGTCGCTGCCTGCCGGCGCGCAGTCATTCCGCGTGCAGTGCCCCACCAGCACGATCACGCATCCTTCAAATTTGACCAATGTCAAT
>JAYUZE010000121.1:0-6629 GCA_043752035.1 Gammaproteobacteria bacterium | reverse complement strand
GAACGGCCAGCATGAATTGCCTGTTCATCAGTGCTCCGCCCGTTCGCGGCTGCGCGCATCGTGCTCGGCGAGGGCGGTCTCACCGGCGCTCGCAGCGGTGGCAGCGCTGCCGTTGGCGCCAGCGCTCTTTGTGCCTACTGTGGCCGCAGGTACCGGCGCCGATGCCGGCGCTGTCACGGGCATCGGTGGCGACGGCGACGGCCCCTCGAGCACGCCGGTAACGCCGGTGCCACGAGTCGTGGCAACATCGATCAGCTTTTCCAGCGAAATGTTGATGGTGTTGCCGCCGCCCTTGCCATCGATGATCACCTTGCGCGAGCGCGCCAGGATCGCCTCGATGGTTTCGACATACAGCCGGTTGCGGGTCACTTCGGGTGCGTGCTCGTATGCGGCCAGCAGCGGCTCGAAGCGCGCCGCATCGCCCTCTGCGGTTGCGATCGCCGTCAGCTTGTAGCCCTCGGCATCGAGGCGCTGGCGCTGCGCGACGTCCTGGGCCCGCGGCAACAGATCGCCTGCGTAACCCTGTGCTTCGCGCGCCAGCCGATCGCGATCCTGCAGCGCCTGCTCGGTATCGCGCTGCGCCGTCAGCACGGGCTCAGGCACCTGCACATCGGTGAGATTCACGGCCTGCACGCGCACCCCGGCACCCAGCGCGTCGAGCCGCTGCTGCACGGCGCCCTGCAGTGTCGCAATCAGTGCGCCGCGCGTCTTCCCGCCCAGCGTTTCCACCAGCGTATGACCGGCCACCATCTGGCGCGTCGCGGCTTCGCCGATATCGCGCACCGTGTGGTCAAGTTCGCGCAGGCTGTACAGCCCCTGGCGCGCGTCGCGCAGCTGGTATTGCACGCTACCGGTGATATTGAGCAAAGCGGTATCGCTGCTCAGCATGCGCGACTGGAAATCGATGCTGTTGAGGCGTGCAAGGTCGACACGGATCAGCGACTCGACCGGCCAGGGCAGATGCCAGTCGACTCCGGGCCCGCGCTCGCCAGCATAGGCCCCAAAGCGTTCCACTACTCCCCGTTGGCCCTCATCGATCTGGTAGCAGCCGCTCAACAGCCACAGCAGCAGCAATGCCGAGCCGATAGCACCATACAGCGGGCCGCGAGCGCCACGGCCTGCCAGCCATTGCTGCTTAAGCCGCCGCCACCACGAGGCGCCTTGGGGCGGCCCGCCCTTGCGGCGCCGGGGCGCAGGATCATCGCCAGATTGATTCCAAGCCATAGCCGCCCTGCTGCCGATCGGAATTCACGATTGCGCCACCACGCTCGGCGCGGCGGCGGTGGATTCTAGGTACGGCACCGCGAGTGCACAAGCCGCGTCGGCTGCGCCGGCCATCAGGCGTACGCCCGGGGTACGCGCCAGCTCGTCCAGGGGTTTTGCCGGCAGCTCGACCAACAGCTGCATCGTGCCATCTTCCCCCGTGCGCTCCTCGCGCACCGCGCCGGCGGCAAACAGCCGTGCACGCAGCGCACCGGCGCCCGGCACAAGCTGCAGCCAGGCGCGTTGGGCGCACAGGTCCAGCCGCTCGGCAATCGCTGCGGCCAGCAGATCGATGCCGCGCTCCTGCTCGGCGCTGATCCACACCTGACTGATCTGGCCGTGTGCATCGCGCTCGATGCGCGGCTCCAGCCCAAGCCGGTCGATCTTGTTGTACACCAGAAGCTGCGGCAATTCGCCGGCGCCGATCTCGGCCAGCACGGCATTGACCTGAGTCGTGTATTCATCGCGGCGTGCATCGGCAGCGTCGATCACATGCACCAGCAGGTGTGCGCTGCGCGCCTCCTGCAGCGTCGAGCGGAAGGCGGCGACTAATTCGTGCGGCAGCTCGCGTATGAAGCCGACGGTATCCGCGACTACAACGCCGGCGCCGCCGGGCAAAGTCAGCCGACGCACCAGCGGGTCGAGTGTCGCGAACAGCTGGTTGGCCACGTAGGCCGCGGCTCCCGTGAGCGCGCGAAACAGCGTGGACTTGCCGGCATTGGTGTAACCCACCAGCGCCACGCCCGGTACGGGAATCTGCGCGCGCGCGCTGCGCCCGGTGTCGCGGTGCTGGCGCAGTTTCTGCAGCCGATGAGTCAGCGAGCGCACCTTGGTGGCCAGCAGTCGCCGGTCGGTTTCGAGCTGCGTCTCGCCGGGACCGCGCAGGCCGATGCCACCTGCCTGGCGTTCCAGGTGGGTCCAGCCCCGCACCAGGCGACTGGAAAGATGCTTGAGTTGCGCCAGTTCGACCTCGAGCTTGCCTTCGGAGCTGCGGGCCCGCTGCGCGAAGATGTCGAGGATCAGGCCGCTGCGGTCGAGCACGCGCCGGTTAGTGAGTTTCTCGAGATTGCGCTCCTGGCTGGGCGAGAGCGGGTGATCGAAAAGAATCAGGTCGGCCGACTCCGCCGCGGCCACCGCGTTGATCTCCTCGGCCTTGCCGCTACCGACGAAATAACGCGGATCGGGACGTTCGCGCCGTCCGGTCACCGTAGCTACCGGCGTCGCTCCTGCCGAGCGGGCCAGCTGCTGGAATTCCTCGAGGTCTTCGGCGCGTACGGCTTCGCCCAGCCCCAGGCGCACGAGCACCGCACGCTCACCACTCCGTGGGCGGTCAAACATTCGGCGGGCCGCGGCCTGGCATTATTCGGTGGCGCTCTCCGCCGCATCGCTGCTCGGCAGCGTGACGGCGCGACCCGGCACCACGGTGGAAATCGCGTGCTTGTAGACCATCTGGCTGACGGTATTCTTCAGCAGCACGACGAATTGATCGAAGGAGTCAATCTGCCCCTGCAGCTTGATGCCGTTGACCAGGTAAATCGACACTGGAATATGTTCTTTGCGCAGGGCGTTCAGGAAGGGATCCTGCAGGGACTGGCCTTTGGCCATGGACTGTTCTCCTTATTCTGTCAGCGGTACCGCGGGGGGTTAGGTGTACGCGGCACGTATGCTCATTCTAGCATCGCGTCCCTGTTGCGGCCACGCCGGCACCGGCGCCGGCACCCGTGCGCACCGCGGCCAGGAGCGCAACGAAGCCGGAATCAATGGCCGGATCAATGCCCTGGAAACCGCTCTCCGAGCGCAGCCAGGTGAGCTGGCGCTTGGCCAGTTGCGCAGTGGCCGTCACCGCCAGCTGCGTGGCGCGCGCAAGCTCGCAGGAACCCGCACAAAAGTCCCACAATTGTCGGTATCCAACCGCACGGATCGCCGGCAGGTCCGCGTGCAGATCGCCGCGCCCGTACAGCGCGCGCACTTCCTCCACCAACCCGGCGGCGAGCATGGCATCGAAGCGCTGCGCGAGACGCTGCGCCAGCAGTTGCCGATCGCCCGGTATCAGTGCAAAGCGCAGCCACCGCACGCCCGCAATCGGTGCACGCGTACCGGCCTGCCACTCGCTGATGCCGCGACCGGTCAGCCTGTAAACCTCGAGCGCACGCTGTATGCGCTGCGGGTCGTTCGGGTGGATGCGCGCCGCCGCACGCTCATCGACCCGCTGGAGCTCGGCGTGCATCGCGGGCCAGCCTCGCTCGCGCGCCTCGGCATCGATCTGGGCGCGCAACTCCTGCGACGCCCTCGGCAGGGTCGCGATACCGCGCAGCAACGCACGCAGGTACAGCATGGTGCCGCCCACCAGCACCGGGAGCCTGCCGCGCGCATGGATCTCGCGCAGTTTCGCGCTGGCATCGGCGACGAAATCGCCGGCCGAATAGCGCTCGGCCGGATCGCGCAAATCCAGCAAGTGGTGCGCAACCTGCGCACGCTCGGCGGCACTGGGTTTGGCGGTGCCGATGTCGAGCCCGCGGTACACCTGCGCCGAATCGACACTGATGATCTCGATCGGCAACTCCCCGGCCAGACGCAGCGCCCAGGCACTCTTGCCGCTGCCCGTGGGGCCGGTGAGGATCAGCGCCCGTGGTGGCAGTGCGCCCGTTGAAAGTTGATCGGGCGCCGCGCTGCCCATGCTCAGCGGCCCCGCAGGAACAACCGGTCGAGCTCCGCCAGCGTCACCGCTGTCCAAGTGGGTCGGCCGTGATTGCACTGGCCCGCGCGCTCGGTCTGTTCCATCTGCCGCAGGAGCGAGGCCATCTCGGCCAGTGTCAGCCGACGCTGCGCGTGGATGGCACTACGACAGGCGATCGTCGCCAGCACCCGCTGCGCCGAGGCTTCCAGGTGGTGTGCGCCGCGCTCGCCAGCGAGATCGTGAATGATCGCGCTCAGCATCGCCGGCACGTCGGCATCGGCCAGCATCGCCGGCACCGCGCGCACCGCGAGCTGCGTGGGTGCGATGCGATCGAGCTCGAAGCCCAGCCGCGCGAAATCATCGCGCGCGGCCATCAACAGGTCGAGCTCGTGCTCGTCGGCGCTCACTGGCAGGGGTTCGAGCAGCTGCTGCGCCGCCGGAGTCTGCCGCGCGTGCTGGAGTTTCAGCGCCTCGTAGAGCACGCGCTCGTGCGCCGCGTGCATGTCCACGAGCACCAGGCCCTGGCGGTTCTGAGCCAGGATATACAACCCATGCAGCTGCGCGATCGGCGTGCCCAGCGGCTGGTTGTCGCCCGCAGCGCTTGAGGGTCGCGGCAGCTGCGGCTCGCCAACCGCGAAATTCGCGTGGAACGTGGGCTCATACGGCGAGGTGTGCGCCGAGGCATGCGTGAACTCGAATTGCCTCGCCAGGCTCGCAGGCACTGCCAGTGTCGTGGGCATCGCCAGCGCACCCGAGGCCGCCTGCGCGCCAACGCCGGGCGCAGCCAGCACGCGCTCCACGGCGCGAAATACAAAATCATGCACTGCGCGGCTGTCGCGAAAGCGCAGCTCCAGCTTGGCCGGGTGCGCGTTCACATCGACTAGGCGCGGATCGATGCGCAGGTCCAGCACATAGGCCGGATGCCGCCCGTGATACAGCACGTCGCGATAGCCGAGTCGCGCCGCATTGCCCAACAACCGGTCGCGCACCGGACGACCGTTCACGAACCAGAACTGCGCCTCGGTGTTGGCGCGCGAGGCGGTGGGCAGGCCTAGCCAGCCGTAGAGCTGGATCGCGCCCTCCTGCGCGATGCCCACGCTGCGCGCCGGAAATTCGGCGCCCAGCACGCGCGCCACGCGCTGATCGCGCGCCGCGGCGTCGGTGGCCGAGGGCAGATCGAGCACCAGCCGCGCGTTGTGCCGCAGGCGCATCGCAACCTGCGGCGCGGCCAGCGCCAGGCGTTCCACGGTGCGCGCGATATGACCGAATTCGGTGGGTTCGGTGCGCACAAACTTGCGCCGCGCCGGCACGTTGTAAAAGAGATCGCGCACCTCGACCGTCGTGCCCTGCGGGTGTGCGGCCGGACGCACGGCGCCCTGCACTCCACCCTCGACCTGCAGTTCGCTGGCGGCGCGGGCCTGCGCAGTGCGGCTGCACACGCGCAGTCGTGCCACCGATCCAATCGAGGGCAGCGCCTCGCCCCGGAACCCGAGGCTGGCCACGGCTTCCAGGTCTTCCAGTGAGGCGATCTTGCTGGTGGCGTGGCGCTGCACCGCCAGCGGCAATTCGTCCGCCTCGATGCCGCCGCCGTCATCGCGCACCCGGATCAGGCCGAGCCCGCCCTGCTCGATGTCGATATCGATGCGGCGCGCGCCGGCATCGAGCGCGTTTTCGACCAGCTCCTTGACCACCGAGGCCGGACGTTCGATGACCTCGCCGGCGGCAATCTGATCGATCAGGTTGGCAGAGAGCAAGCGAATCGCCATGGAGCCCCGTCGCCGGGGCACAGCCGAGCCCTAGCGTAATCGCGCAGTGTACGCGGTGCCGTCGGGCGGGTGGCTCCGAAAATAGCTGACAACGCCCGCCTCGATGGCGGCGGCGAGCTGCGCCTGGTAGGCGCTCGAGCGGAGCTTGCGCTCCTCGCCAGGATTCGAGATGTAGGCCGTCTCGACCAGCATCGAAGGCAGGTCCGGGGATTTCAGCACCACGAAGGCCGCGTGCTGCACAATTTTCTTGCGGATCGCGCCGACCCGATCGAGCGAGTTGAGCACTTCGTCGGCAGCCTCGACGCTGGCGCCCATGTTCGCTTCCTGAGCCACATCGAGCAGCACCGAGCCCAGCGCCGGATCCACATTCGCGAGCGAGGTGCCGCCCTTGAGCACCAGCGCGTTTTCGTGATCGGCCAGTCGCTTGGCCGCTTCACTCGAGGCGCCGCGATAGGACAGCGTGTAGACCGAGGCGCCGGCAATCGAGCGATCGCGCACTGCGTCGGCGTGGATCGATACGAACAGGTCCGCGTGCGAGGCGCGTGCGCGCTCCATGCGCTCGCGCAGGTCGATGAGTCGATCAGCATCGCGCGTGAGCACAGCACGCATCCGCGGACGCTCGTTTAGGCGCGCCGCCAGTGCTCGCGCGATCGCCAGCACCACGTCTTTTTCGTGCGTGCCGCCCTGTCCGCTGGCCCCCGGATCTTCGCCGCCGTGGCCGGCATCGACCGCCACCACGATGTCGCGACGGCTGGGCATGTGCGCCGGGCGCACGGTGCGCGCGGGCGATGCGTCCTCGTCATCGTCAGCGGGGGCTGGTTGCGCGACGGTGGTTCCGGCATCGACCCGCACAGTCGCGGGTGCGTCGCCGGCGCTGAGAGTCAGCCGCAGCTGGTAGCCCGATGCCGCCCTGGTGCTGAGCA
>JAYUZE010000120.1:0-10503 GCA_043752035.1 Gammaproteobacteria bacterium | reverse complement strand
GCGATCGTTCCCGTGCCGTTCGCGACTTCGCAAAATTGAGCTGGCGACGAAGTCGGCTGATTCTTCACCGTAACTCTGAAGGTGCTGCCAGCCGGAATTCGTGTGCCGAACGTGAATGAGCCGGAGGCGCTGACTGCCAGGTCGCCGCCAAAGTCGCTTGCCAATACCAGGCCCAAGCCGGCAAGGCCGGTTACGGTTCCACCGACCGTATAGCCGACTGGCGGTGGACTCGAGCCATCGCCGCCCCCACATCCGACCATGAGCAGAGCCAGAACAGTCACAGATCCGATTGAGCGAAACATGATGTTCTCCTTGGCAACGGTATGCGGGCGACTGCTGAGTCATTAGGCCAACGCGCCACACTCGGCGCTCCGGTTTGCGACGAGCGGGCTCTTTTCGAGTATGAAACCCTTCGATCCGGACATGAATCGACTGCGACGCATCGGCAAACCATGGCGCAGCGGTGCGCAGGCACGTCTTGGGTATTGCTCTGCCTTGCGGATTCGTTGAAAGTGCTGCGAGCGGGCAAGCTCAGCGAGGTCATTTCATCTTGTCTACCGCTCCCACAGAGTTGGAGTTGAAACCAGGCGCGCTGGCGGCGGCACCGGCAGGCGCACGGTTGATTGCTGCACTATGGCTCAGCGTCGCGATCGCGTTTGCATTGTCGTTGCAGTATCTGGCGCAGCCTTTTGTCTGGCGCAATTGGCCAGCGGACGAAGTGCTGGAGGGCTGGCTGGTCATTTTTCGCGATCGCCTGATCGTGACGGTGCTCATGGCCGCCGCCATCGCTGTAACGGCGCTGGTGCGTACCAAGTCGCTGCAACTACGGGCGCTACTTTTGGCAGTAGGAGTAGTCATCGGCGCGGTGGGTGGCGAAATGATTGTCCGCCGGCTATACGGTCTGTCTGACGGCAGCAGCTCTCTGACCGCGCACGTATTGCGTTGGAGTGCGATCGCACTGGCGGTAGCCGGGACATTTTACCTGTGGCGCATGTCTTCCGACTCGAATGAACAATTGCGCAACGAAACATTGCGCAGCCTGAACATCGAGCATCAATTGACCAACACGCGGCTGGCTGCGCTCAGGAGCCAGATCGAGCCTCATTTCCTGTTCAATACGCTGGCGACACTGCGCTGGCTACAGCGTACCGAGCCCGAGGCCGGAGCGCGCCTCCTCGCCAACTTCATCGACTACCTGCGCCGCATAGGGCCGATGCTTCAGCACAGCGAGGTCGCTCTCGGGGAAGAGATTGACTTGCTGCGAGCCTATCTTGAGGTGGTCCAGATGCGCATGGGTGGGCGCCTGCGCGTCGCCATCGACGTCCCCCTCAACATGCGGCGCGCACGAGTCCCGCCGCTGGCGTTGGCAACTTTGGTTGAGAATGCCGTCAAGCACGGCATATCACGCGCGCAGCACGGCGGAGAAATCGTCATCCGCGCGCGCGAAGTCGCGCAGCAGCTTGTGCTGAGTGTCACCGACACCGGGGCAGGTTTCGATTCAAGCTCCGGCAGCGGCACCGGGATCGGCCTCAGCAATGTGTGTTCGCGCCTATCGACACTGTATGGCGCGGTCGCGTCATTGCGGGTGGAGACCAACACACCGACGGGCGTGCGCGCCACGCTGAGGCTGCCGTGTAACCTCGTGCCGTCCCAATGATCGGCGATTCGAGCAAGCGCCGTCGGCGGATTCTCGCCTGGGGTACGACCTGGGGAATTGCCATTACAGTCGTCGAGCAACTGACATTTACACCTGGTGATGCCTGGGCTACTGTGAGTATGCTGTGGTGGTGGCTGACCGATTGGCTGACTCCCCTGTGGTGCCTAGTGGGGTGCATGTTTGTGTGGGTGGCTGATCACGCCGCGCGCCAGCGCAACATGCGCGGCTCGCTGCTCGGTTGGCTGATTGTCGCAGCGACCTCGGCTGTTGTGCAGCCGTTGCTCAGCAATCACCTGCAGACTTGGATCGGAGAAGCCCTGCCCGCCGCAGCTGCGCTCACAACGCACAGGCCCGCGCAACTACCGTTTCGTCCACTCACGATGTCGCTCGCGGTATACAACCTGTGGATCAATTTGTTCTATGGCGGCCTGTTGATGATGGCCTACTCGTTGACGTTACGAAGCGAGCGCATGCGTATGCTGTTGCACGCAAATGCGGTCGCTCGCAGTCGTACCCAGGCAATCCTCGATGAGGCCCGACTCCACGCGCTGCAAAGACAGGTGGATCCCGTGCTGTTGCTGAACTCGATGGCTGAACTCGAGACGCGCTACCGCAATGAGCCCGGCGGCGCCGAGCGCCTGTTGGAGACGTTGGTTGATTTTCTGCGCTGTGCGATGCCCGGTCTGCGCGAACCCGTATCTACCGTGGACGCGGAATTGCGCTTGGCGCGCGCTTATGTGCGATTACAAAATGAATGCCGATCGGGCCCTGGCTGGAGCATCCAGGAGTTGCAAAACGAACCCCTGCACGCGCAGTTTCCGAGCCTGCTAATGCTGCCGCTGCTGGCGTTGGGAGCCGGCGACTCGACTTCACTTCTGACGGCACAGTCTGCCAACGGCCAGGTAACTCTGACTTTTAGCGGCCTTCGCGAGGCTGCTGTTGATTTCGTGCAACCTCTGTGCACTCGCTTACAGAGTCTGTACGGTGAGGCCTTTGCCGTCAGACGAGATCCATCGACGAAGACCGTGCTGGAGATAACTTTAATCGCGGAACCAATCATAAGGAGCATGCTATGAATGATGAACTACCCGATGGCTTGCGCCGGGCCTTGCTGGTGCTGCTACCCATGCTTGCAATCGCAGAAGAATCGAGTGCCCAAGACGCCGTTCAAAGCCAACCGCAGAACTATCGAGTCGCATTTGAAAATGACAAGTTGCGCGTGCTTGATTACAACGGCCGTCCTGGTATGGGGGTCTGCGGCGATGGAATGCATTCGCATCCGGCGCATCTCACCGTCCTCCTTTCGAACGGCAAAGTCCGTGTCAAAACGCCGGACGGCAAAGTTGAGGTCCGGAGTGATATCCCAGTCGGCTCGGTCTTCTGGAGCAACGCGGAGACGCACGAGGTCGAAAATATCGGCGGCAGTAATGTCCGTATACTCATCATTGAGCTCAAGAGCGCTCGCGGCTGAAAATCAATGAACCCACCGACCGCAATTCTCGCGGAGGACGAAAAGGCGTTGCGCGATGAGCTGCGGCTGCTGTTGCGCGAGCTGTGGCCCGAGCTGATCGTGCTGGGAGAGGCCGGCACCGGGATTGAAGCATTACAATTGCTGGAAAGACATGCGCCGGATCTGATTTTCCTCGACATACAGATGCCGGCGATGACCGGCTTGGAGGTCGCGCTTCAGGCGCGAGGACGCTGCCACATTGTATTTGTGACGGCTTATGATGCATATGCGGTTACCGCCTTCGAAACCGGCGCACTGGACTACGTGTTGAAGCCTCTGGAGCGTGAGCGATTGCGATTGGCGGTCGATCGCGCCAGACAACGATTGGGCTCAACACCGCCGAATCTCGAAGTACTCCTCCGCGAGCTGATCAAGAACGCCGAGCCGCGCAACTACCTGCGGTGGATTAATGCGTCCGTAGGGCAGCTGATGCAGCTGATCACCGTAGACGAGGTCTTGTATTTTCAAGCGGACACGAAATATACCCGGGTGGTTACTGCAACGTGTGAAGCACTCATCAGAAAGTCTCTGAATGAACTGCGCGATGAACTTGACCCTTCAGTTTTTTGGCAAGTGCACCGCTCGACCATCGTCAACGCCAACGCAATCGCCGGTGTCTCGCGGGATATGCTGGGTCATGTCAAATTGCAGCTCAAGCGCCGCGATGAAAAGCTGAATGTCAGCGACTCGCATGCTCATCTTTTTCACCAGATGTAGGTGGTGATGTTCTGGTCACGGGCCAACGAACGCGCCCTTGATCATCAGCACGCGGCCATCGGTAAGGGGAACTGCGTACCTATCCGCAACCCACCGGATGGCGTTCCACGCTTCCGACTCAGGACGCGTGGTGCCATCGGGATTTTTCTGCAATTGGAGATTCGCAAGGTCGATGTGCGCGATCTCTGTAAAGGTGTTCGTGTCGAAGGCGGTTATCCGTATTCCGTTCAGGCCCTGCGCGTGGTCATTTATTGCGATCACGCGGTGGGTTTCTGGCGAGAAGACGCCCCGCAGCAATACATTGACTGGTGTTGGCACTTGCCCCAACACCGTGCCGCTCGCCGTGTCGTAGATCACTCCGCCAGCCGTGTAGAGCAATCCGCTGCGATATTAGATCGACCCCGCATAAAGAAAATTATCCCCCGAGATCATCTGCGTCGAGGTCATGCTGGTGGCATCCAAGGCCAGGCGATAGCTGTCGCTCGGGAACAATTCGACGTCGTGGGCGCAAAGCACGCTGCCCGACGCTCCCCACTGAATGCTGCCTGAGCAGGGTGCTGCATCGGTGCCATTTCCCGGCAAAGCAGCGCGCTCGAACTGGACGTAGCGCTGGTGACGGAGACGTCCGACTGCGTGAGTGTAATGGCGGGGACCGGAGTGAAGCAATTGCCGCCGCCTCGTCCACCACCCCCACAGGCAGTAAGGCACAGCGCCGACGAAAGGAGCCCGGCACGGTCGACGGTGTGCCTAGTGCTTCGACCGTACATGCTGATTCCGCTCATTGGCAGTTCACTAATTTTGAGTATCGCTGAGATTCAAGAGGGCTGCCTCTCATCCTCCTGCGCAAGCTTCCGCACCCGATCGGCCGCGCTACTTTGAGCTGTCTGGCGTCTTCAGGTATTGGTCCATCCAGCCGAGAAATCGCCGCCAGCGATCTACCAGAAAACTCGGCCGCGTCAGCACGTGGTGTTCACTGAGATACACCACCAGCGGCGCGGGCACACCCAGCGTGCGCAGCGCCTGATACATCTGTTCGCCACCGGTGACCGGGAGGTTGAAATCCTGATCTCCGCCTATGAACAAGGTTGGTGTGTGAATGTGGTCGGCGTGCAGGAATGCGTAGGAGACCTTGTTCCATAGCGCAGGATTTCGCCAGGGCGCCCCGAGCTCGGCGTTATATTGCAGTACGTACTCATCAACCCCATGCATCGCGGCTTGATTGGCACTGCCCGCGCCACTGATCGCGGCGCGAAGACGCGGATCGATGGCGATGGTGCAGTCGCTGAGTATGCCGCCGTAACTCCAGCCACCGATGCCGAGCCGATCGGAGTTGGCGACACCGCGCGCGATCACGGCATCAATACCAGCGCACAGATCGTCGACTTCGTGATGTCCCCAGTCGGCGCGGATCGAGCAGTGCGCGGCGATCACTGACGTAGGCCGATTGAGCCGGCGTGTTTCCGACCAGCAGCGCGAGACTGCAACCGTCCGGACTCCAGCGTAACCATTGTCGGTTCGGTGAAAACACGCTGGTCAGCTTGTGCGCCGCCGACGCTGGCGCGCCGATTGTCGTCACCCAGATCTCATGTTATCCGCTGCTGCCAGCATCGGCGATGCGGTTGCTGACGTAGGCGAAGCGGAGGCCATCGGGCGAGATTGCCAGCGCGCTGTCGTCGCGATCGTCCGTCCAAGTTAAAGGTTCAGCATCACCCTTCTCGACCTCAAGCCGCCACGGCGCTGTGTGCATGCCGGCGTGGCGGTAGCCAGAGCCGTCTTCCTTGAACTGCAGTGCATCGATGACGATCGGGCGTGGCGTTTTGGCAGCGTCGGTCGTGCGCACAGCGAGCGCCAGGTGCCTGCCATCTGGCGACCAGCTGTATTCGCTGATCTCGCTGCTCACGTGACTCAGCTGCCGCGCCTCGCCACCCGCCCACCTCACCGTCCACAATTCTCCCCGGCTCTGGTCAGACTCCTTGTAATAGCGGGTGAGCAGGTACACCGCCGAGCCACCGTCTGGCGCAAGCTGCAGATCGGAGACCGCGAGAAACCGCTACCAGTCGTCGTCGGCCAGCGGGCGACCGGCCGGTGCGGTCCCGAAGATCGACGGCATCCACAGCAGCGTCGCTCGCAGCATTGACCGACCGCACGTTGCGGATCTCTGCATGGTGCTCTCCCGTGTCAGACGCTACGCCACCGGGAATCCGCGCGCCCGCATCAGCGCGTTGGTGTCGACATTGCGGCCGCGGAAATTGCGGAACGCGACGTCGGGCGTTACCGAGTTGCCCACTTCGAAGATCGTGTGGCGAAAACGGTCGCAGGTCTTACGATCGTAATAGCTACCTGCTTCTTCGAAGGCCTCGGAGGCATCGGCTGCCATCGTGTCGGCCCAGATATAGACGTAGTAGCCGGCGGAATAGCCATCGCTGGAGAAGATATGACCAAAGGCCGTCGGCCGATGGCGCATGACAATCTCAGCAGGCATGCCCAGTTCAGCCATTGTCTGCTTTTCAAATGCACCGGCGTCGATATCGGCATCGGGCGTGGCGGCCAGGTGAATTTTCATGTCGTACAGCGCACTGGCCAGGTATTCCACCGTAATAAAACCTTGGTTGAAGGTCTTGGCTTTCAGGATCTTCTGCACCAACGGCATCGGCATGGGCTCGCCGGTCTTGTGATGCAAAGCAAAGCGGCTCAGCACTTCGTTGGTGAATAGCCAGCGCTCGTTCACCTGGCTGGGAAACTCGACGAAGTCGCGTTTGACCGCCGTGCCCGCCAGCGTTGGATAAGTGACGTTCGACTGCAGGCCGTGCAGTGCATGGCCGAACTCATGAAACATGGTTTGCGCATCGTCCCAGGAAATCAGCACCGGCTCGCCCGAACCGGTCTTCACGAAATTGGCATTGTTCGAAACAATGGGTGTCACCGGCTCCTTGAGGCGCTCCTGCGTTCGGTATTCGTTCATCCACGCGCCAGAGTTCTTGCCATCGCGCGCATAGGGGTCGAAGTACCACAGGCCCACGCGCTGACCGTCGCGGCTGACTTCGTACACGGTGATGTCGGGCTCCGCCACCGGCAGACCTTCAAGCTTTGCGAACTGCAGGCCATACACCTGCGCGGCAGCCCAGAACATGCCCTCGCGCACCTTGTCGAGCTGGAGATACTGGCGCACTTCGTTGTTGTCGATGTCGTACTGCGCCTTGCGCAGCTTCTCGGCGTAGAAGCGGTAGTCCCAAGGCTCGATTGTTAAGCTGGCGCCTTCGGCGCCGGCAATCTTCTGCATCGCCGTCACGTCTTCGCGTACGCGTGCCACCGCCGCTTTCCACACCCGCTGCATCAGACCCATGGCCGCATCGGGCGTCTTTGCCATGTTGTCATCGACGATCCAGTGCGCATGTGAGGCGTAGCCAAGGAGCCGCGCGCGTTCGGCACGCAGCTTGAGAATCGCGGCGATGGCCGGCTTGTTGTCATGCGCGGCGTCCATCTCGCCGCGGCGCGTCCACATGCGAAACACTTGCTCGCGCAGATCGCGGCGCGTGGAATAGGTCAGGAACGGCTCGGCCGAAGAGCGCGTATTGGCGATCACCCACTTGCCCTTCAGGTCGTGCCGCTCGGCCGTGGCCGCTGCGGCAGCGCGCAGGCTGTCGGACAGGCCCGCGAGGTCGGCCTCGCTCTGCAGCACCACCGTATAGGTACTCTCGTCGTGCAGCTGATTCTGCGAAAAGCTCGTGAACAGCTCTGCCAGCCTCTGATTGATTTTCGCCAGCTGGGCCTTGCCCGCCCGGTCGAGCGCGGCACCCTGGCGCGCGAAGCCCCGGTATTGCACGTCGCACAGGCGTTGCTGCTCTGGCGTGAGCCCGAGCGACGCGCGCTGCTCGTACACGGCCTTGATGCGCGCGAACAGGGCCGCATTCTGCGTGACCTCATCGCCAAACGCCGCAAATACCGGCGTCATCTTCGCTTCAACTTTCTGCATTGCGGCGTCGTTGAAGGTCGAGGTCCAGACGCCGAACAGGCGCTGCGCGCGATTCAGGGGGCGGCCACTGTCTTCGAACTTCAGCAGCGTGTTGGCGAAGGTCGGTTTGCTGCGGGCGGCTGCAATTGCCTTGATCTGCACGCGCGCCAGGTCCATGCCTTTCCTGATCGCCGGCTCGAAGGCCGCCACCGTCACCTGATCAAAGCGCGGAAAGCCGCCGTGCGGCCCGACCCAATCGGCAAGCAGCGCGTCGACAGAGCTGGCAGCGTCGGCCGTGCTCGAGGTGCTGGCGATGGCGAGCCGCACAGCGCCTATCGTGCTCAGCGCCGCCAAGGCCGAGCCGCCTTGAATGAAAGTTCTGCGTTTCATATGCTTACCCCGGTAGAAGTGTGGGACATTGTCCGGAATTGTAGGCTAAAGGGGTAGATGGCAGTAATTTCTGCTGTCATGTAACTTTGCCTGCCCGGGGCGCGATCTATAGCATAGAGCAGTGATTTTTTTCGCCTGCCACCATGGAGCCCCTATGAAAGTGCTACGCACCGGCATGCTCTGCGCCCTGATTTTGGGGCTGAGCGCATGGCCTGCCTTGAGTAGTGCCAGCCCGATCCCGGAGTTCACGCACGGCACCGCAACCGAATGGATCAACAGCGCGCCGCTGTCGTTGGCACGTTTGCGCGGCAAAGTAGTGCTGCTGGAATTCTGGACCTTCGACTGCATCAACTGCCTGCGCACACTGGCGTGGGTGAAGGACGTGCACTCGCGGCTGGCGGGCAGTGATTTCGTGGTTATCGGCGTGCACACGCCGGAGCTGCCTGAAGAGCGGCCCGCCGATAATGTGCGGGCCGCCGTGCGGCGTCTTGGCGTCAACTACCCGGTGATGCTGGATGCCGATTCGTCTTATTGGAACGCGATCGGCAACCGCTACTGGCCGGCGTTCTATCTCATCGACCGCGACGGATCACTGAGCTCACAGACGATTGGCGAAGTACACGCTGGGGATTCAACGGCCGTGCGGATGGAGGCCTCGATCCGCAACTTGCTGGCGGTGTCGCCGCAGCACTGACGACAGGCGCGGCGGCGCGCAGCGCCACTCAGGCGTAAACATCTACCAGGCGCCCCGGGTCGGATGCCGATGCAGTCGCTGATCCAATCGCAGGCGCAGCGGACGTGGCCTTGAGGCGCGCCTCTGCCGCCGCCATGCGGCTGGAAATCTGTTCGATCTTTGCTTTGCCTTCCGGCGTCGTCGCTGAAGGGCAGGTCACCCAGTCGGCCATCTGCCGGCGACAAGAATCGACGTCGGCCTGCAACGCTGTTCGCGAAGGCGCAGTGCCAGGTATCGAAACAGATGCAGCTGAACCGACAGCGGATACCACGAGAACCACCTCAGATACCTGATTACAGGAGTCCGGGATTGGTATCGGCCGGCGCCGCAGGACCTTTAGCCTGCTTTGAAGCCAGGGATTATGTCGCCATTAGCTTAGTATACAGGCGCGATGAAAACAGGTGCAGAGCAACCCATAGCTGTCGAGGTGCTCCGGTGCGAACGAAAATTCCGCTGATGCTGCTGGCGCTGCTGGGCAGCGCCGTGCTCAAGGCCGCAGTACCCGATACGGGCTGGAGCGCCTACGGTGGCGATGCCGGTGGCACGCGCTACTCGCCCCTCACCGAAATCACACCAGCGAACGTCGCCAACCTGCGCATCGCCTGGACTTTTCGCACCGGCGAGCTTGGCCAGGGCGTGAAGGACTGGAATCGCTCGGCCTTCGAAGCCACGCCGATTCTATACGAGGGCACGCTCTACCTGACCACCAGCAGCACCGACGTGGTTGCAGTGAATGCTGGCAACGGCAAGCTGCGCTGGCGCCACGACAGCGCGAGCCGCAAGGACTTGCACTATTCCGATGGTGTGTCGCGCGGCGTATCGCTGTGGGTGGACGATGCGAGCGCGCACAATGCCGTGTGTCACGCGCGCATTTACGCGCCCACGCTCGACGGGCGGCTGCTGGCATTAGATGCCGCCACTGGCAAGGCCTGCACAGATTTCGGCGAGCAGGGCGCGGTGAACCTGCTCAAAGATATTCGCTCACAGTTTGCAGCAGGCGATGAGTGGCGCGACTACCTCGTTACCTCGCCGCCCGCAATCCTCGATGGCAAGGTGATCGTCGGCTCATCGATCGGTGACAACCGCGCGGTGCTGGAAGAACTCGGCACGGTGCGCGCCTTCGATGCACGCAGCGGCAAATTGCTGTGGAGCTGGGATCCGATCCCGCGCGATCCGAGTAACCCGGTCTACAGCCAATGGAACGCCGAGAACCTGAAGGCAGCCAGTGCAGCGAATGCCTGGGCGCCATTGTCGGTGGATCCGCTGCGTCACCTGGTGTTCGTGCCCACGGGCTCGGCCAGCCCCGATTTTTTCGGCGGCGAACGGGCGGGCGACAATCGCTGGGCGAACTCCGTGGTGGCGCTCGATGGCAACACCGGCGCGCTGAAATGGGGACAGCAACTCGTCCACCACGACCTCTGGGATTACGACGTCGCATCACAGCCGGCACTGGTGGATCTGCTGCACGATGGTGCGCATGTGCCGGCTGTGATACAGGCGACCAAGACCGGGTTTCTGTACACCTTTGCGCGCGAGAGTGGCAC
>JAYUZE010000119.1:0-3210 GCA_043752035.1 Gammaproteobacteria bacterium | reverse complement strand
ACCCTGACTCTGCTCGGCGTCCCGGTCAAAGCATTCGTCGGCTGAGATCGCACGGCGGAAATTCACGCCAAATCATGCCCGCGATGTGCGGAATGTAAGGAACGACTCAACGGTTTATATGGATTAGAAAAAAGCACAGGTGTCTGTACTTCCTAATCTAAAGCCGTCAACCCAGACGATCTCTTTGCGGTTACCGCAGCATCTTCTTGACTCTATTAAGTCAGCTGCCAACGCGCGAGATGTGCCATATCAATCCCTGATCAAGGTGTGGTTGCAAGAGAAGCTGCATGATTCATAATTCCTTTCGGCATCTATCGCCGTCTATCGCTCTCAAGCGGAATGTTTTGCCGGTAGATTTGACGGTAAGTTTGTTATGCCGCGACAAGAAGTCTCGTTATTTCAGGCGCTTACAATTGTCGGAGACGATTGAGTGGGAGTGAAAAAGACCTTTCGGCATCTATCGCGATCTATCGCCTGCATGCGGAAGTCCATGAAAAATCAGAGTTGTAGCTATGCAATATATTTGACCTCTCGACCCCACGCGAAAATTTCTGACGGTATTTCTGACGGTAAAAATTTTGCCGCGATTTCAGCGCGAGGAAATACCGTCAATTGATCTGCCAAATAGCGTAATCCGCTGCAAATAAAGGCATCGCACGCATTGCGCATCGTCGGGCTTGGGGAATCCTTGACTAATCACTCCGGCTCGATGGGCGCCGCGGTCGCTATGATTAACGGATAAGTTCGCCCACGCGCAGACGGAGGCGCGGCAGCACATCGATTGCGAACCAGCCATTCCTCTTCAGCCAGATATTGTTGCGCGGGCTCGGATGCGGCAACGACAGGTGGGTTGGCCAGTAGTCGCGCCAGGCCCGAACCGTTTCCGTTAGTGTAGCTTTCTGGCGCTCGCTGATGTGCCAATCTTGCGCATATTGCCCGATGACCAGCGTCAATTTCACATTGACTAGCGTTTCCAGCAGCCGAGCGCGCCAAGTAGCCGCGCATTCCGGCCTGGGTAGCCGATCACCGGATTTCCCGCGCCCTGGATAACACAATCCCATCGGCAGAATCGCGACTCGGCTGGCATCCTGGAACGGAATACCGCTGGCGTGCACTTTGGCTCCGGGGGCCTGACCGGCAATTAGTATCGTGGCTTGAGAATCCAATTGCAGTACCGGTCTTGGCCCAAGTGGCAAGTGCGCGGCACACAGCGTGCACGCTCGAACTTCCTTCAGCAGGCGTCTAGTCGAGGTCGCGACCTTAGTCATGGTTCCGACGACATACTGGTCATTTGCTGCTCGATCGTACGCCCCAAGCGCGCCCGCTGCGGAATAACCCACTGGTTTGCAGGTTCAAGAACGGGCTTCAACGCCGGCTCCCATGCGGTCCTTTCAGGGCATCGTCTAATTACAAAATATGACGACATAAATAATGCAGCATACTGATATAATCGCGCCGTACTTTTCTCAGGGAGAAGGACGATGCGTAAGCTGCAGATTGAGGATGCTGAGGTGATGCGTATAGCCATTCAGCAGGAGATTGTGCGAAGCGAGGAGTCCCGGTACGACCACCGCCTGCATGGATTGCTGCTGGTAACGACGGGGCAATCTTGCCGGGAAGTCGCGCAGTTGTTCGGCGAGGACGGCACGACGGTGCAGCGTTGGGTGCGCCGCTTCGAGCAAGGCGGGCTGGACGCCCTGCGGGAAGGGGAGCGCTCGGGTCGACCGGCCACTTTGGAGGCGAAGGATTGGCGGCGGCTGCAGGTCGATCTGCGCAAGGAGCCGCGTGAATTTGGTTTAGCGGCTACCCTTTGGGATGGTCCGATCCTTTCCGAGCACTTACGCCGCCGCTTCGGGGTCGAACTGGGGGTACGGCAATGTCAGCGCTTGTTTCGACAATTGGGCTTTCGACTCCGAAAGCCCCGGCCCCAAGTCGCTCAATCGGATCCGCTGAAAGTCGCGGCAGTAAAAAAAACTCCGCCGCCTGGCCAGACGCGCCGACGTCGAACTGTGGAGTCTGGATGAATGTCATTTTCAGCAACACGGGTCGCGCTGCCGCCTGTGGGTGGCGCCGGAGATCAAGGACCCGATCTTGCGCCATGCGCCGACTCGCAAATCGGTGGCCTGCTTTGGTGCGGTCAGTTTGCGCACCGGCAAATTCATACGCATGATGTGCCCGATCTTCAATGCCATCACTTTTCAGCGCTTCCTGCAGCGACTGTTGCGCCAGCACACCCCAGGGCGCCGCATGATCCTTGTGCTCGACAACGCTCGTTATCATCACGCCGTCCTTCTGGCCCCATTCCTGCGCCGCTGCCGGCGAACTCTGACGCTCCTGTTCCTGCCGCCTTACAGTCCGCAGCTCGCCCCGATCGAGCGAGTCTGGAAGCTGACCCGGCGCCTCGCAACGCACAACCGCTACTTTGCAACGCTCCCCGAAGTCTTGCTGGCCGTCAACGCCTGCTTCAATCGATGGCGCCGTCCAAACAAGATACTTTGGCGACTATGCTGCATTACTTAAGACGCTATGTTTAATTAGTATCACGCCACACCTCTCCGTACAGACACAATTCGCCAGGGCTACTTGCACACGACGCCCTCACCGACTGGTCCACAGAGATCAGGCCAACCATTTGCACGCCAGAACTTCACTAGTCCGATATCGCGAACGAACTGAGCAAAACGCGGGTCACGACGCATCGCGGCCGCCGGTGGAAACCACCAGTCCGCACGGAGGACGCTGCCGCTTGCATTGCCCGGTGCTGGCCGCACGGTTGCCTCCGATGCATCCTGAGCGTGGAGGGAATCAGCGGCTACGGTTCCATACACGGTAGCGAGCGCGGCATCGACATCGCCCGCCAATATCTGCGTCGCGAAACGACCGATGCCGGGAGGCCCATAGGGCTCAAGCTCAGACAGCATAGCTCGTGTCGGAGCGTCGATCTGCCTGCGGCGTATCGCCGCGAGCGCCATGCGAACCTGTACCGCTCGGTCAGGAAGCGCCTCAACCATGATCTTTTCAGCTCGGTCGAAATCGCCGTGTATCAAGGCAACGCCGCCGGGCATGATCATTGCCTGCCAGTCGCCCCAGCCGTTTTCACGCGCGTGCGCCGAGTAGCTCTCAATGACATTGAATCGGCCAGATATCAGTCCGGCATAGGCCGCTTGCCAGGCGATCAACGGTGAAAGGGGGTCTAGTGCTGCCGCACGC
>JAYUZE010000118.1:0-15428 GCA_043752035.1 Gammaproteobacteria bacterium | reverse complement strand
GTCAGATGCGAACCAGGCATACAGTACCCAGGCGCCTGCCACGATCACCGCGGTCTCACCGCAGCTCTGATAGGAACCTTCCACAGTGGGCGCAAGGAAAATGAAGCGGAGCTTAAACAGCAGTAGCCAGAGCAGTAAATACACGAACAGCCCGCGGGCAGCAGTGGGAGCTGCGCGTCGCAAAAACAGGCCGATGCCAGTTGCGATGGACATGAAGGCGCACAGGTACGCCAGCGCCTCTCGTGCAGGCAGACCCGTGGGTACCGACTGCCAAATCGGGGCGAAATCGCCCTTGATCAAGCCCAGGATGCCCAGAGCGATCATCGTCGCCGCAAAGACCGCATGACCGACGCTTGCGATGCGCATTTTGAGATTGTAGTCATCGCGGCGAACGACCGGTATAGAAACGCGCTTGCGACCAACCGAGCGGCCGGTTCGGGCCGATAACGGTCGCATGAACTACGCAAATTGGATGACGTCCACGTAATGCCCGGCGCACGTGGACCCATAGGTGTCGAAGTCAGACTGGCTGTGCCTAAATGGTGCCTGAGAGAGGTTGGAATACGAACGGCAAGCGTTGCAAGTGTTGGATTATAAAGACCATAGAACCGTCCACGACCGCCTGCGAACCTGAGGGTCGGGAGCGCGAATCTCTCCAGGTGCGCCAATCCCATATATGCGTTGGATGCGCAGCGGGTCCACAGGTGCGCTCACTTCGTCGGTACATTGGTAGTGTTGCCTATGGCGCAGTACGCGGGATGAGAAGGGACAATTGGATCCCTGACGCGCTGGTCTTTGAGTGTTTTTCTGTACTCGGCCCAAAATACAGTCGGACCAAATTCAATGGCGCTCTCGGGAATTAGCCTGGGTAGCCCGGCCAACTTTTCCGAAGCATTCTGTCGCCAGGCGGATCGGCCACCTGCTCTTACGCCTTCGTAAATCGCAGTTCGAGTGATCGGCTCGACCTTCGCTTCCTTCATGGCAATGTCGAGAATATTGTCAGCCTGCAGCCGGGTGCAGCGCTGGATCCAATATAGATAGTCGTGAACTATCGCCGCCTTGCTGTAGGTGCCATTCGGGGAGAGACCGAATGACCAAAGCGCCTGCGGGATGCTGGCAAAATCTGTAACGAACCCCTTTGGTACCGTAATAACAATCGACGTGGTGCCCACCACATAGTTCAGGTCACTAAAAAGCACCCACTGTCGATTGTCCGCAAAGGGTTTCAAGATCGGAGCTGGTATGGGTTGTTGCCCCATGGCGCCGGTGGCCGCACATATCAGGGCGGCCGCTCCCCACGTCATCATGGGTGTAAGCAGCATTGACGACCTCCCAGTCATCGCAGGAAGCGCGAACATGATCGCGCTACAGCGACTATCGGTGCGATTGACGAGCTTGCGTAAGTTACCGCTGCTGTGCGATTCGTCTCAAGCCTTATTTCTTGCTAAAATTCTGGGCGTGTCGGGCGGGACAAACCGTTCCCTCCAACTGACCCGCGCAGGGACGGTGGCCCCCCAGCAACCGTGGCACGCCGCCACAACGCAAACACTCATCCCGCAGGACGAGTCATTCAGATTGAAATTCACGGAGTCCGCCCGGCTCTAAAACCAATATCGAGTGCGGCGATCCGCGAAGGACGCCGAAGGAACCACACGCCGCCGAAAGGAAGGTATTGATATGAATACAGCGCATCAGCTCGTGCGGCCGCTGGCGCTGGGTCCCGTGGACGTCATCGGCGACATCCACGGTGAGCGCGAGGCACTGGCAAACCTGCTCGCGAAATTGGGCTACGACGCCGAGGGTCATCACGCCTCCAGCCGGTGCCTCGTATTTGTAGGCGATTTCTGCGATCGCGGCCCAGATAGTCTGGGCGTGATGCGCCTGGTGGAGTGGCTGGTCGAGTCGGGTCGGGCGCAGGCGGTAGCGGGCAATCATGAACTGAATCTCCTGCGCGGATCTCAAAAGCACGGCAATCATTGGTTCTATGGGGCTACGCACGATCCGCAGGAGCCGGTGTTTGGTGAGTGCGCGGCAA
Source organism: Gammaproteobacteria bacterium (assembly GCA_043752035.1). GTDB lineage: Bacteria > Pseudomonadota > Gammaproteobacteria > Steroidobacterales > Steroidobacteraceae > FEN-1191. The sequence goes on along the minus strand of JAYUZE010000118.1, from coordinate 13,393 downwards.
TCAGCGAAGAGGAACGGGAGCCGATGCTCGCCTTCCTGCGGACGCTCCCCGTGGCGCTGGAAAATGAACACTTGCGCATTGTCCACGCGGCGTGGATCGATTCGAGCATCGAGCAATGCCGGCGGGTGAACAAACCGCTGGACGCCGCCTACAACGAGTTCGATGCGCAGAAGAGAGCGAGCCCGCAGTTCCTGTCGCTGAAGGCCGCGCGCGATGTGGCCAAGGCGCGGCTCAAGTCCGCGCCGGGCGCAGAGGCGACGCCTGCGGAAGCCGAGGCGCTGGGGCGCTACGATGAATACATCCAGATGGGAAACCCATCCGCGTCGTCACCTCGGGCGTCGAGCGGCTGACCCGTGCGCCCTTCATGGACGGCGGCTGCAAGCGCTATGTCGATCGCTACCCGTGGTGGCAGGAGTACCAGAGCCCCATCCCGGTGCTGTTCGGGTATTACTGGCGCTGGTGGGATCCGGCGCATCACCGGACGCTGAGCCGCGGTTAGCCGAACCTGTTCGCGGACGACCCGGTTGCGCCGTTCATGGCGCACGATCACAAGGTGTTCTGCACCGACTTCAGCGTGGGCTCACGCTTCGTGCAGCGCCACGCGGGCCACGAGCCGCCGTTCCACGGGCGCCTGGCGGCGATGCGCTGGCCGGAGCGGGAGCTGGTGTTTGATGGGGAGGATCCGGGGCGGGGCGGTGCGAGTCGTTGGGCAACTGCCTGATGGAGAAGGGGGTCTCTAAGGTCACAAATTGTGGCATTAAAGAATAGTCCTGCGGAATCGGAAATTCGAGTCGCAGTGGTTGCGCTTGAGATTGTCGGGGTTCTTACGTAGTCGCCGAAATCGGTACTCCACAACGCGATAGTCAGATCACTCGCAGTGGGGTGAGAGATTTTCCGCGGTCGCGACAGAAGAAGGTTATGGGGACTTTTTTTGCGGCCCTGACGCCGTCGAGGATTCGCAGCACAATGCAAGTCAATCCAGTGCCTTGTGCATTGCGACCGAGACTAGTGCAGCCAGATTCGCGTGGGCGTACGCCGCAAGACTGCCTCGCACGCATGCCACCGGTCCCATTGCCCTGCATTAGTTCCACTCACGCACCTGCAACATTCGCCAGGAGGATACGCTCATGTCAAAAATCCCTGAACTAGACGCGATTCGCACAGAGGTGATCACGCGCTGGAATATCCCTGACTGGGGGAAACGTTTTCCCTGGTGGCCGCGGCCGCCACACGTCAAGGTTCTCTTTTACGCAGACGGCGGCATTCAGTACGATGGCGGTCCATTTTTTGGACTCAAGCAGGTCATCGCGACCCTGACGGCGCAGCACTATCCGTGGGTGGTGTTTGATGTCACCACTGCAAACCGCCTGGCAGATCCGAGTGCAGATCACAGCGGCCTGGACCTGAGTGCCGCTCTCGCCTTGGGCAACTTCGACGAGCTGTGGATCTACAGCTATGACGCGGCACCGCAACTTACGTCCCAGGAGTTGGCGAGCGCACAGGCGTTTATGGACACTCGCAAAGGCGGGGTGCTGATCACTGGCGACCACGCCAGTCTGGGCGCAGCCTTCGGAAATCTTCCACGCGCGGGCAAGATGCGCCAGCTGCCGGCCCCGCCGAGTGCAGCACCTACGTGGAATACTACTCTGCGCAGCGGTGCGAACAGCCTATACGAGTTTGAAGATCAATCTGACGCGTATCCGCAGCCGCTGACACTCCGGTGGTACTGGGCGTGGCTACCGTTCTGGCGTGCCCCTCACCCCGTGTTGTGCAGTCCGCTCGGACCAATCGACATTTTTCCCGATCACCAGCATGAGGGTGAATCGCTGGCCCCTACCCCAAGTCCGTCCAGCGAGTGGCCAGGGGGTTTGGGCGCGGACGTGATTGCCTGGGGCACGATTGTCGATCCCAGCTCCAGCACCGTGGGCCGTCGCGTGGGCGTGCTATCTGCCTACAATGGCCATAGCACAAACGTGGGTCGCATCCTCGCCGACTCTACCTGGCATCATCACTTCGATATCAACTTACGGGGCCTGGGCACACCCGGCCGCACGGGATTTGTGAATCCTGGCACACCGGACTGGTTGACGACTGCGAAGAAGATCGAGCACTACTTCGTTAATGCGGCGATCTGGCTTGCCCCGCCTGACCGGCAGGCACAAATGAGGGCCGCAGCGTGGTGGCCTATCCTTTGGGGCGACATTATTGCGGAGGCACAGGATGTGATCGGTTTGCCGTACCACTTTGGCCGCGCTGCTTATGACGCGCTCGGGCGGTACGCTCCGCAATGTGTACGTTTTGGCTGGCTCTGGGAGTTAATCCCGCCGTTCATCCAACGCGAACTGCCGATCCATATTCCGCGTCCGGACCCGCCGCCCTTGCTCGAGTACATCGCGGCCGAAGTGACCAAGCAGATGGCGGCAGAATTTAGGGTGAGTCATCACAAACTGCCACCGGCTGCGCCTTCGCTTGAGGAGATCGACCGCTCCATCAGGAAAGCGGTACCCGTTGCCCTCGAGCGGCTCGCGCACGACACCCGCACTCAGGCGAATTCACTGGCGACGTTGCTGACGTCAAAGGCCGCACGGGTTACTCGGGGCGGGCGCAAGTCGCCTGCGCCCGCACGTGCGCGGCGTAAGTAGCGAGGAGATGTAAGCACCCGCCACCGCCCGGGCACGAGAACATGACCCGGGCGGTGTGCAACCGAAAGCCGTTGCATGCGGCGTCAGCATTCTCTGGCGCCGTTGAGCGCCGCTGGCCGGCAGCTCGGGTATCGATAGCCCTGCGAGTCTTGTGCCTTTGCACAGGTACGCGCCTGCACGCGTTGTAGCGTGGCTGTTGCTGTTGGCAATGTGGCTGCTCAGTACCGGACGCACTAACAGGCTGCTGAAAAAGGCTGTGTTGTGGGGATGTTATGCAAGGCTGAACCCGTGCAGTACTTGGTTCCATTCGAAAATTGGGCAAGGTCAGCCGGGGTTAGACTCAAACCAATCCTGCTACTCAAGGGCGCGGGGCATCGCTGCCTAAAGCTCAACCTTGGCGCTAAACCCGCCAAAATACATGCGACGAGTGTCAAACGGGAGCGACTTGGGTTTCAGGAAGGGCGCAACGCGCGGATCCTTCATTGCGCGAGTATTGACCGCGTTGCGGTGCCTGCGGGAGCGGTACACGATCGTTGCCGCCCACACGACTTCACCGCGTTTAAGCTTCACGCTGCGGGGAAAAGAGGTGCGTTTACCAACGCTCACGTCGTCGGCTATGCATTCACGATATTCGAGGGCGCCGTGCTCGCGCCAGATCTTGCCGAAGGTGCGTGAGAGTCGGGCGTAAGCCGCCGTGACTCGCTTCGGTACCGGTGTGACCATGACATCGACGTATTTGCCCATGGGATACTCCTTGGTGCTGCTGCTGCAACGGCTCAGTTGACTGTCACCAGTACAGGCGCCGACGCGATCCCGTTGGCGACGACGACCAACGTACTGGCGCCAGCATCGGCCAGGACCGGCACATCAAACTGAGTGGACACGATCGCGCTGCCCGTTGCGACCGCCATCGTGCTGTGTCCGTGGGTGCGCGCGTACACCACTCGGCCGGTTGCGGTATTGGTGATGCGCACCAGGGGGTAGTTGGTCGCCGCGCTCAGTTCGTCACCGTAACTGGCGGCCTGCGACAGGCCGTTGAACTGCGTACCGGAGATCGCGTAGCTCGAACCCCGGGTCACCGTCGCGGGACTGGCCGTGACGGTGGGCGCCCATGCGGGGTTGGCACTGCCAGAACCCGTGTAGACCTGCGCGACGCCACCGGTGACGAGCACCTGACCGTTCGGCAGCGGCAGCACGAAGTACTGCGTGCCGCCGCCGTTGGTGGTCAGCGTACCCGTGATCGGCATCTGCGAGCCGCTGTATTCATAGAAGCGCCCCGACGCGGTGGCGACGAGCACGTGGCCGGAAGGCAGTAAGGCAGCGCTGGTGTCGGCGGCATCATCGCCAGACAGGAAATCAGGTCCAGCGGCAAAGGTACCCGGGTCCGTCGGCGTCGCGCCTGGCGTGTACATGGCGGTGTGCGCGCGTGCACTGCCGACGACAGTGCCGCTTGCGAATACTGTGCCATCCGGCAACAGCAGCGCGGGGCCAATTTCCCCAGGCGGGAAGTAGGTGCCCGTGGGTCCGGGTCCGTAGCTGACACCGCCAACGACCTGAACCGGGGCTGGCCCATAGGTCAGGCCGGCGGGCCGGTCCGTTGGCGCAGGCAAGCGCGAGGGTGTGTTGCCGTCGGAGTACCATTGCGCGGCGATCGGAACGAAGTGCTCGGCGTGGTTCGGCATGCCAACGTCGATGGTGAAGAGCACGCCGTTGGGTAGCAGTGTCCAGCCTTCTTCGGCGAAGTCGTCTGCCTTGCCTTGCGATAGCACTGACGACCACGTCAGGCTGATCGGATCCAGTCGCCACATGCCGCGTCCGAGCTTCTCGCCGAACACGAAGCTGCCGTCGGGCATGATCACCGATGTGACATCGCCGATGTAGGGCACGCCCGATGGTGGCGCGATCATGCTCCAGTTGTTGGCGACAGGGTCATAGACGGCCGACATGTTGGTGAGACCGCTGGGTGCAAACGGCAGGCTGTACTGGTTCTGATTGTATTCGCCGCCGACGAACAGCACGCGTCCGTCGGCAAGCACGGCCTGTGCGCCGGCGTAAGGCGCGTAGCCCGCGGGCGGGCGGGCCAGCTGGTGCCACGTGCCATGGGCGTAGCTGCCTTGCGAATCCGGGGTCAGGCTGTAAAAAACGCCCGCGTCGTAGGCCGACTGCATCATCACGCGGCCGTCGGTCAGCAGGAGACTCAAGTAGCCGGGATCTGGCGGCTGGTTGCCAAGTGCCGTGAATGGCGTCGGCGGAGGTGGCGGGGGCGGGGGCGTCGGCGCAGAGCCGGTGCCGCATGCGGACAACAACGAAGCGGCGACAACAGACAGTGTGCTGGCGGTGATACGGATGCCGATCATGAAGGCCTCTGCGGCTAAGGGTTCAGGCGCTAAAACCTAGTATTGGGTAGGCGAGCGTCAATACTGTCAATTGCCTTGGGCGCTGGCTAGGGATTTGAGCCGGACGAGCCGGCCATCGCCGCAGACCTGTGCTAGGCTCATGGAAATAACAACAACAAAAGGGCTCAACGCCATGGAACAGGCATTGATGGACGCGCCACAACCGAGTGCAGTGCCCGCGCCACCGGCGCAGCCGCTACGATTCACCGGCAGGGGATCTGAGTACTTCGGCATCTGGATGGTGAATCTGCTGCTGACACTCGTCACGCTGGGCGTGTATGCCTCGTGGGCCAAGGTGCGGCGCATGCAGTACTTCTACCGGCATACGGAACTGGCCGGATCCAGCTTCGACTTTCACGGCCGGCCGCTCAGGATGTTCTTCGGTCGTCTAATTGCGTTGGGCATGTTTTTCGCCTATAGCTACTCGATACGCCTGCATTCGCTGATGACAGTGCTGGTGCTGGTCTTGCTAGCGCTGGTAATGCCGTGGCTGTTGCGCAATTCGCTGCGTTTCCGACTGTACAACACCAGCTGGCGCGGCACGCGCTTTCATTTCAAGGGCACGGTTGCCGCGGCGTATCGGGTATTCCTGCTGAATGGCTTCCTGGCGTTGATCACGCTCTACATCATGGCGCCTTTCATGCATCAACGGCTAAAGGCCTACCAGCACGACAACAGCTGGTTTGGGCGCACCCGCTGTTCCTTTCATGCCAGCGCTGGCCGGTTCTATCTTGTCTATCTGCTGTTGCTGGCGGCTGTCATTGGCTTCTTCGTGGTAATTGTCATGAGCGGTGTCGTTGGCACGTTGAATTCGCTTGGCGCGGCTCGGCAGGGTGCTCGCATTGACCCTCGTGCACTTATCAGGATGATGATTATCGTGTACGGCCTCGCCATCATTATTGGTGTATCGATCGGGCCGGCATTTCACGCGCTCATCACCAATCTGATCTGGAACAACACGCGGATCGGCGAGCATCGCATCGAGTGCCGGATGTCGCCCTTTAAACTCGCGTGGATCACAGTCAGCAATCTGGTGCTGCTGATTCCGACGCTGGGCCTGTACACGCCCTGGGCTGCTGTGCGGATGGCGAAGTACCAGCTGGATTCCGTGCGAGTGTTGCCGGTGAGCGACCTGCAGGAATTCGCGGACGGTGAACCGGAAGAACTAGGCGCCGTGGGTGAGGAGGCGGCTACCGCGTTCGACTTCGATATTTCGCTTTAGGGAGATCACTCGGTCCGAATGCTTCAGGCACAGTATGTCGACGGGCGCTCTACGCGCGTTCGCAATGTAGTCGTCCACGTCTCCGGAGGCAATCTGGTCATCGCCGGCGACGATGTCGAGCGCACGGTGCCACTGACGTCAGTGACATTTGATGAGCAGCTCGGGAGGGCTCCCCGCCGGGTGCGACTTGCAGACGGGGCGTTCTGCGAGGTGCGCGATTTCGAAGGGGTTCGCCTGCTGATGGCCTCAGCGGGCTTGCGTGAGGGCTGGGTCGATCGAACGCAGCGGCATTTGCGCTGGGTTTTGCTATCAGTCGTGGCCTGCGTGGTCCTGGTCGCCGCGGCCTATCGTTGGGGCTTGCCTTGGGCGGCGGGCGCGATGGCGCAGCGTTTGCCGACGGCGATCAGCAGGGCCTTGTCTGTGCAGGCGCTGAAAGCGCTCGACGCAGGTCTGCTGCTGCCGAGCATGCTGGATGTTGAGCGACAGGCCGCGTTGCGCGCGCGGTTCCATGCCTTGCGTGCCCCGGGCGGCGGCCAGATGCCGTGGATCCTGCAGTTTCGCCGGTCTCCGGCGCTGGGCGCCAATGCGTTCACACTGCCCGACGGCACAATTGTGCTGCTCGACGATCTGGTCACGATGCTCAAGGACGATCAGCTGATTATGGCTGTGCTCGCTCACGAGGCCGGTCACGCACAGGAGCGCCATGGCATGCAGCTGCTGCTGCGCAGTTCCGCAGTCGGTGCATTTCTGGCGTTCTATCTCGGCGATTTCAGTCAGCTGCTGGCAGCGGCACCGGCAGCGCTGGTTGAGGCGAAATATTCCCAATCGCTCGAGTGGCAGGCGGACGAATTCGGATCTGCGGTGATGGACGCGAACGGCATGTCACCCGCCTTGCTGGCCGACGCACTTGAGCAACTTTCCAAGTCGCATCCCGAGGTCGCGGGCGTTGCATACCTCACGAGCCACCCACCCGCTACCGAGCGGATGCGTCGTCTTCATCAGCTGGCACAAAGGAGCGGACATGAACGGGCAACGAATTTGCGATAGCGCCCTGTTGATATTCCTAGGCACACTATTGCTCGCGGCTTGTGGCGGGGGCGGAAGCAGCGGTGGGGGCGGGGGCCGGGGCGGAGGCACGACAGTTTCCGGCGGCGGATTTGCGTCCAACACGGGCCCCGGCGATACGCTGAACTATTTCCCAACTGCTGTGGGCAATGCCTGGGACATGACCTACGTCGCCATAGATACGAACAACGCAGCGTCGGCGGGTTTGTTGCGGGTCACCATTCCGGGAACCAAAATGGTGCTGGGCGCATCTGCTGCCATTTTCGACCAGCAGGACAGCGCCGGTGGCATCGGCTCGAGTCAAAACTATTATGTGACCGGCAATGGCGGGGTGACGTATGTCGGCACTTCGGATCCGACGGACGTACTGACACCGCAACTTGTGCCGTTCGTACAACTGCTGTTTCCGGTAGCCACGGGGCAGCAGTCGAAAATGACTGCCACAAATCTTGCTATTGGCAACGATGCGCAGGGCAAGCCGGTTACCTTCAACATGATCCAGACGATTTCGAACGAATTATTTGAGGATGTTGCAACCTCGGCAGGTTACTTCAGGGGCGCGCTGCGCCAAAAGAACGGCGTGGCGGGTACGGCGAATGACTCGGGCACTAACCAGAGCTTCAGCGTGGCCGGAACCAATATACGCTGGTATTACCCCGGCGCTGGCATGATCAAGGAATCGATTGCGATCACCTCCAATGGGTTGACCAGCAGCAGCGAATCGCAGGCGTTGAAATTCACCGTCGATGGTGCGAGCCACGGCGTCGCCCAGAGCAAACTTGTTGCAGGGGTGTCGCCGAACGTCTCGTCAGTGCCAAATCCACCGGTAGCGCGACCAGTGGTGGCAACCGATGGCAGTTCATACATGGTGTTCGGCCGCGTCTACGCCGGAACTGCTGGCAACTTCACTGGCCAATGGGACACGGTGCCACTCTCGTCGACTGGCATGCACGCCTTCTTGCAGCAGCACGCCAGTCCCTCGGCACAGGTTTACGACGTGAATGCCGGAAACCACGCGGCGGCGGCATTCGATGGCTCCAACTACCTGTTCGTCTACGAGCATGAGCACTCACTCTCGGGCCCCTCGCTGATCGGCCAGCTGGTCTCGCCCGCCGGTACTACGGTCGGCCCGGCCGTCGAACTGGCGTCGTCGATCGCGACGATGCCAACTCTCGCATTCGATGGTAGCCGCTTCCTGCTGGTGTACCGAAAGTACACCGGCGCCAGCAACATTCTGCTCAGCCTGGAAGCTGCATTTATCACGACTGATCCGCTGACCGGTCCGTCAGTCAGCGCCGCATTTACCATCAGTCAGCCGAATTCGGATATGAGCATGCAGAATGGCAGCCTGCTCTACGACGGCACCCAATACTTCGCAGCGTGGGAGCAGAACGTCGGGACCACCTCCGGTGTGTACGCCGCGCGAATTGGAACCAACGGATCCCTTCCGGATGGATCGGGAATCCTGGTGCACGCACCTGAATCTGCCGCTAGCGAGACGCCTCACTTTCCTGTGGCCATCGCCGATCATGGTCAGTACATCGTCGTGTGGCAAGACTATCGTGGCACAGATCTATTTCACAATACACTGTACGCGGCACGCGTCTCCTCGGGTGGTGTCCTGCTCGATGGACCGGCGGCGTCCGGTGGCGCGGCAATCACTACTGTAAATACAGAGCAGCAGTTGTACCCGACGGTCGTCAGCGATCAGGGAACCGTACTGGTGTTCTGGAGCGTTGTGCCCAGTGCGTCGCTGCCGCAGCCCAATTCCAGCTACGCAGTGCGCGGCGCGCGCCTGACAAGCAGCGCCACTGCTCTGACCCGTCTGTCAACCAATGCGAACGGGTTTCCGCTGGCGCTGGAGGCGTACGAGAACTTTGCCGCCGCCGGCAACAGCTCGGGCACCATGTTGGTCTGGATCGATCCGGCGATCCTCAGTACGACCTACGCGATCGATGAGGCGCTCATCACGCCCGTCGGGCCGTAGCCTTGCTGGTTCCCGCAAGGAGATGCGGCCAGTCGGCAACGAATGAGGAGATCATCATGTCCAGCGACATCAAGAAGCCCGCGGGTTCTGGCACTGCCGCACCCACGGCAACTGCAGGCAAGTCCAAAGAGACCATCGCCAAGCCAAGCTCGCCTTGGATTGTGGATAAGACCCACGAAAATCTGGGCAAGGGCATCATCATCACCGTGGCGCCCCCAGGCAAACCCACGAAGTAGAACCGGGTGATGCGTGGGCATTCACATCGCCCGCGCGCGGCAACATCTGTAAGTGATTTGTATGCGAGGCTGGTATGGCGCAGGTGTATGTTCTGACCCTGAGGCGCGGTGAAGCAGCGCTGCAGGTAGCCACGGGGGAGTAGCCATGAATAAAAGCCGTGCGGGATGGAGCGCCCTGGCGTTACTGAGCGCGCTGACCAGGCTGCTTTTGTCGGTCACACCTTTAGCGGCACGACTTCGACCCGGGGGATGATGGGAAGCGGGCCGCTTGAAAGCGTGCCCTTCGACTAGATCGCGCTGGTGTACTACGCGACGCCGCCGCATCCGTTCGCATTGGATGCTGCGCCTGAGCAGACGGCGTTTCCGTCGCTGGCCGTTCCGGGGGCCGCAGAGAAAGGCGCGAGCTGCGCGGATCTCGATGTGGAACTCGTGCGTGCCGAAGACATCCGTTGGTATGCGCGCAATCGTGGTGGCATACCGTTTACCTCAGGCGAGGCCGCTGCGAAACACACCAAGAACTCTGCGAAGAACACCGGGATTGCGGTGCTGGTGTTTCTGGTGATGGCTGGCGGCGGTGGTGGTGGCTGCTTTTCAAACTGCGGCGCAGCGAGCGTCAATGTGCTCTCACCAGAGGATTGGCGCTGGGTCGTGACGGATGCCGACCGACGAGTCGTGGGCTTGCTCGATCTCAAACAGGCCAGAGGCTGTGCCGCGCGTGCGGTGGCTGGAATGGAAGGCGGCGATCTGGGTGTGCTCGAGAGCATTCGCAGCGCGCAGCGCGACCGTGCCGCGGGTCTCGTCGACGATAAGGCGCAACTGGCTCAGCAGACGGCGTGGCTGGATGAGCTCGGCCCGAAGCCGGTGATGTTCGTGGGGCCATCACCCATGATGCTAGGTGCTGGCGCTAGTGCTGCCGCCGATCCGCCAGGTACGTTCAGTCAGGCCTCCTGGGTACCCAATAAGAGTTCGTTCTCAATACTGGGCACCATGCATCCCTGGCGGGGCACCGTGGTGCTGTCCGAAAAGTCGCTGACCTTGCTGAGGCTTCCGATCAAGGGGGAGCAGAGCGCACCGGATGTGAATATGCCTTATGCGGATATGGCCTCCGTTGAGGTCAAATCGATGATCAAGGCGCGATGGATCGTGATCACACACCTGGACGGGCACGTGGATTCCTTCTGGCTGTCGAACGCCAACGTGATTGATGGCGAGCGCACGGAGGCGGCGGGTGCATTGCTGAAGAGTATGGTGCCGGCGAAGGGGCTAAAGTCAGCCCGAGGCACGTAACGCAAAATCTATATGGCACGGCCGGGAGCGCTTTACACGTCCGCGAAATATGTATAGAAAATGGCAGTTTCCTCGACACGTCTTGCCCGGCAGTCGCGAAAGAGGACTGGTCATGCCACATACCGCAACCGTCGCCGTAGATCTCCCGACCAAGCCGGGCCGCCTCGACAACATGTACCTCAACCCGACTCTGCATGGCACCTTCAGCGGCGCGCCGGTGACGATCGCGGCGAAGGCTGGCGGAAGTACTACTTCCTGCCGTAGCGTGCGTACCTCGACCGACACTCCTAGCATGGCGCGCGGCACGGTCGCGCTTGCGCCGTGCCGCGCGTGCCCTCAGGCCTTCGGGTCGCTCGCCACTTCGTGCCGCGCAATGCAATGCCCACCGAAGCGCTCGCGAAACTGTGCGCGCTCTTCCTCCGTCAGGTGCTGCCAGCGACCGCCCGGCCCGTACTGCCAGCCCATGTGATGTCCGCGTCCGTGGCCCCAGCGGCCGAACAGGATGCGGCTCAGCACCAGGATGCCGAGTGCCTGCGCGAAGTGCAGCACGGGCCCGCCAAAGAGCGCCGGCATCAGCGCGTTCCACAGGCCCATCATCACAAAGGTGCCCACGATCACCAGGACGGCGGCGAACACCGCGAACTTGATTCCTTTTAATACCCAAAATCTCTTCACAACTTTACTCCTTGAAATGCTTCTGATCCTGATAGAGGCCTTGCAGTCGCTGGCGCAACTGCCGCACGGCCTGGTGCTTGCGCGAGAGCAGCGTGTTCTGGCTTACGCCGGATTGCTGTGTGAGCTCGCGAAAACTCAGACCCTCGATCTCGTGTGCGACGAACACGGCGCGCTGTAACTCCGGTAGCTCATCAATCGCCTCGGCCAGCTCGCTCAGCATGGCTTCACGCAGGTAGCGTGCCTCGGGCCCGTCTTCGGGCGAGGGCAGCAGGTCTTCCCAGCTCTCGCCGCTGTCTTCGTCTGCCACGGTCTGCAGCGACTCGGGTTTCTTCAGCCGAAACCAGTCGGTGAGGCGGTTGCGAGCCACCCGAAACAACCAAGCGCCGACCTGCTCAACCGGCTGCAACAACCGCTCGGCCTCGATGAACTCCGAGAACACGTCCTGCAGAATGTCTTCGGCGACACTGGCATCGGTCACCTTGCCGCGGATGAAGCGCCCAAGCTTGGAGGCTTCCCGGCGGAAGGCCTCGGAGACCTTCCGGTTCTGATCCACTGTCATGGTGGCGGCATATGCGTTCATGGCCTTACGCAGAGGTAGACGTTTGAGAAGCTAAAATATTGTGCCGGGAGGGTGATTAAACAAGCGCGGCCGCCGGCCCCGGCCATCGGCGGTCGAGCTTGACGACAAACCGACCAGTTGGTATGATCATGAGATGGAGCCAGCAATCGCAACACCGACGCACAAGCCTGGCGCCCGCCCGAAGCTGCTCGCCGCCGCCCTGTCATTGATTCGCGAGCAGGGCTATTCATCGACTTCGGTTGACGAGCTCTGTGCCGAAGCCGGTGTCACCAAGGGTGCGTTCTTTCACCATTTCAAGACTAAGGACGCGCTGGGTGTTGCCGCGGCCAATCACTGGTCCGAAATCACCGGGGCCTTCTTCGAGACTGCGCCGTATCACCAGTTGCGCGACCCGTTGCTGCGGGTGCTGGGATATCTCGATTTTCGCAAGGCGATCCTGAAAGGAGACATTGCCGAGTTCACCTGTCTCGTGGGCACGATGGTGCAGGAGATCTATGGCACCAGGCCCGAGATACGCGCGGCCTGCGAGGCCAGCATTTGCGGGCACGCCGCGAAGCTCGAGGCAGATATTTCCGCGGCGATGAAGCGTCGTCGGCTGCGCGTGCGCTGGACGGCCGCAAGCCTGGCGCTGCACACGCAGGCAGTGCTACAGGGGGCTTTCATTCTAGCGAAAGCCGCGGGCAGCGCGGCCGTCGCTGCAGCGAGCATCGATCATCTGCACCGTTACATCGAGTTGTTGTTCAGATCCGAAAAACACCAAGCAAAGGAAACCTCATGAGCGCGAACAATACTTATCTCGCCGTGTTCCTCGGCAGCAAGAGCAGCCAGCGTCGCGCCGCCTGGGATGCGCTGTCGGCCGCCGATCGCAGCGTGAAAGAAAAGGAGGGCATCGCCGCCTGGATGGCCTGGGTGCAAAAGCATCAGGCTGCGCTGGTCACCATGGGCGGGCCTTTAGGCAAAACCAAGCAGGTCTCGGCTAGCGGCACCCAGGACACCAGCAACAACCTGGGCGCCTTCACGGTCGTGCGCGCCGATTCGCACGAAGCCGCCGCAAAGATGTTCGAGAAACATCCACATTTCACGATATTCCCAGGCGACTCTGTTGAAGTCATGCCTGTGCTCGCGATTCCTGGCGGTTGAGGAGCAATCATCATGCCTAACACTGTAAGACTGCACCGCGTGCTGGCCACGAAACCCGAGAAGGTTTATCGCGCGTTCACCGAAGCGGACGCGATGGCCAAGTGGATTCCGCCCAATGGCTTCACTTGCACCGTGGATCACATGGATCCCAGGGTGGGCGGAA
>JAYUZE010000117.1:0-3512 GCA_043752035.1 Gammaproteobacteria bacterium | reverse complement strand
CAAGCCGCGCGCGCGGCACAGCTGCCGCGACCGCTGTTCATCCGCAGCGCGCGGCGCGCCGCAGGCGTGCGCAACGGTTACGCCGACACCTGGCGGCTGGGCGCCGATCGCTGGCTGGCGATGATCGGCGCGCGCGCGTTTTGCCCGGCGCGCGCGCTATGCGTCGTTGATATCGGCACCGCACTCACGATCGATCTGCTCGATGAGCGCGGCCGTCATCGCGGTGGCCTGCTGGTGCCCGGGCCTGAGCTGATGGTCGATGCGCTGCTGCGCCACACAGCCGGCATCCGCCGGCGCGCCGGCGCGCGCAACCGTCCGCTGAGTACCGCTGCCAGAGTGGTGTTTGCGCGCAGCACCCGCAGCGGTCTGCGTTCGGGCAGCGAACTCGCCGCGGCTGCGCTGATCGAGCGGGCGCTGCGCGAGGCCGCGACGCTGCTGGGGCGCCGGCCGCGACTGCTGCTGGCCGGTGGCGGCGCCGCGCGCATCGCGCCGCGTCTTAAGATCAGGCCGCTGCGCGCCGACGATCTGGTGCTGCGCGGACTCGGCGTACTCGCTGCCGGTCAATCCGGCTAAGATTGCCGCATGCGCGCGCTCCTCTACGCACTACTGCTGGCCAACGTGCTGTTCTTTACCTGGGCGCACTGGATCGATTCACCGCGTCCCGGCGCCCATCGGGCCACGCCGCTGTTGCCCGCGACTACCGGGGTGGCAGGGCCCGCCGCAAAAGTGTCCGGTCGATCGTCCAGCGCGCGCTGCGCTTCGCTCGGGCCGCTGGCCGCGGCTGCCGATGCCACGGCGCTGCGCGTGGCGCTGCAGGCGCGCGACCTGCAGGCACGCGAGCGCCAGGCCACAGCCGTGCAGACCGAAGGCTACTGGGTGTACATCGACAAGCTGGGCGATGCGCAGGCCCGCACCCGGGCGTTGCAACGCCTCAGCAGCGCCGGCTTGCGCGACGCTGCGGCGCTGGCCGACAGCGGCCAGGTGTCGGTGGGCCTGTTCAACGAGCAGGCCGGCGCCGACAAGCGCGCCGCCGCCGTGCGCGCCGCGGGTTTCGAGCCGGTGATCGAACCGCGCAGCCACAGCGTGGAACAGTTCTGGCTCGACGTAAATCTGCCCGGCGACGTACCATTGCCGGCGGTGGCGGCGCTGGTGAGCGGACTCAATCTCGGCAGCGCGCCGCAGTGGGCGGCCTGTCCTTAAGCAAAGGTCTCGCGAGTGATCAGCATGAATCGCAAGACGTTATTGCCGGCCACCCTGGCCATCGTAATGACCGTGGCGTTACCGGTGCAGGTTCGCAGCACACCGAGTGTCAGCGGCGAAGCGGATCCGAATGCCGCGAACCGCCAGCGGGAAATTCTGCAGGAGCAGCAGAAGCTGGAGGACAAGCGCCGCAGCGACGAGCAGCAGCGCGCGCAGATCGACAAATTCCTTGCGGTTGTGAAGCCGCGCAAGTGGCACTATCTGGATTTCGACCAGGTCGTGATACACGGCAAGGCGCCGATGTCGCCGCAGGTGCTGGCGCTGATCGCACAAAGCTACTACGCAGCCGACATCGCCTACTATCTGGGCAAGCATCCGGATCAGGCGCTGATCATCTCGCGCATGCCAGCGGCCAATGCGAGTCAGGCGGTCAAGACGATAGAATCGACACTGATTGCCCGAGGGGCCTAGGTAACAGGCGCCAGCACAGGGATTCGCCGGCATAGCTCAGTGGTAGAGCAGCGGTTTTGTAAACCGTTGGTCGGGAGTTCAAATCTCTCTGCCGGCACCAAATTCAGCGGGCGGCGCACTCAACGGGCGGCGTAAGCATCCATCATCAGGCCGGTGCCGCCGCCGGAAATATGCGCGACGATGGCCGTGCGGCGATGCACCTTGGTGACCTGACCGAGGTCGATCGCGAATGCGAGTTCGACCTGCTGGCCCTTGCGCAGGCCCAGCGATGCGGTGCGGATGAATACGCCGTTGGCACTGAGGTTTATCGCGCGGCACAGGCGACGCTTGCCGGCCGGCATCATAATGTACACCGTAGTACGCGCGCGATGTCGGGTATGCAGACGACGTTCCATGGGCCCTCTTGATCTTGCCGCCGAAGCGCTAGTTTGTGATGCCGGCCGCAGTTGCAGCGATGCTGCCTCAATTATGCCTAGCCCACCATGAAAGCCAAGCCCTAGTCAACTTAATCAAGGAGTAGTACTACTGCCACTGGGCAAAGCTCCGAGAGTTTGCGACGTCAGGCATGGGCTGCTGAATTAAGTCAGACGCTCGCAGGAGTATTCGCGCGCACTGAGCTGGCCACGCGCAAGCGGAATTCAGCTGCACCGCAAGCAGGCACAGCTCGCGCGGCGGGCGGACTGCAGCCATATGGTCACAACTTAAGGTAAATCGAAGCTCAGATCTTGCCGTTCATCCGCTCCAGGCGGCCGCTAATCGGCAGTTCCAGCGGCGGCCGGAAACGGCCTTTACCATCGGTCGCATGAACAGGTCGCGCCAAACGGGTTTCACGCTCGTCGAACTGATGATCACCCTCGGGGTGGTGGCCATCCTCGTGGCCATCGCCATTCCCAACATGCGGGACTTCATTCGGAACAACCGGCTATCTGGCGGCGTGAACGATATGCTGCATTCGATTCAGGTGGCGCGATCCGAAGCCATCAAGCGCCAGCAGGGGAATGTAGTTGTCTGCGGCACCGCAACTGTTACCGGCGCGGACGCGGCGATGACTTGTGATTACGCCACTTTCAAAGGCTGGTTCGTGTTTCAGGATACGAACGGCAATTGGCAGCATGACGCTGGCGAACCTGTGATTGAACGACATGCATTGCTCGACGCCGGCATTACAGTCAAGACTGACGCCCAAGATCGAATTGTCAGCTTCGGTCCCGGTGGCTTCGCGAACCCGGCAGGTGCGCGGCGACCGATGGGCACCCTGGTGATGTGCGACTCGCGTGGTGTCGCGGCGGTGGGTGCCAGTTCCACCGCCCGTGCTCTGCTGATTACGCCGACCGGCCGCGCCCGCGCAACGTCCAGCTTCAGCGACCTGGCCACCACCGCCTTACCTCTGGTCGGTGGAGGTTGTCCGTGAAATCGGAGCGTGCCCTAATCATCCGTCGTTGTGAGCGCGGCTTTACTCTAGTCGAAGCGATGGTGGCGTTGGTCGTGCTCGCCGTCGGCATGCTCGGCATCGCCGGCCTATACGTCACTACTCTGCGTTCGAGCGGCGGAGCCATTTATCGCATGCAGGCAGTCAATCTTGCCGCCGACTTGGCGGATCGTATTCGCGCCAATCCTGGCGGTCAGTTGGCCTATACCTTACCCGCGGCCAACAATAACTGTTACGGCGCGGGCTCCGTCGATTGCGCGCCGGCCTTGCTGGCTGCCAATGATTTGTTCGTCTGGCAGACGCAGGTGGTCACGTTGCCTGGTGGCAACGCCACGGTCACCTACGCTCCCGGCGTAGCCCCTCTGCCGTCGACCTACCAAATCAATGTGCGCTGGATTGCACAGGGCGGAGA
>JAYUZE010000116.1:0-5936 GCA_043752035.1 Gammaproteobacteria bacterium | reverse complement strand
GCGCGGAAAATCGCCCAGGCCCGCGGCCAGCGGATGGCCTTCCATCACGCGCGCGCGTACGCCCAGCAATATGCTTTGCACCCGCGGCCGTTCGGTCTGTTGCGCGACCGCGCCCAGGCCTTCCTCGAGCGGCAGTCCGGCGCGCACCAGGGTCGCGAGCTGGCGCGTAAGTAGCGCGAGATCGGCGGTCGAGACGCGCTTGAAGACCGTCAGTGCCTGGCTGCTGCGCTGCTGGCGCGATTCCTGGGCCGCGACTTCGTTGACGCTGACCGGCAGCAGCGAGCGCTCACGCAGCTGCGCGCGCACGTGACGCGCGGTATCGCCCTCGAGCACACCGGTGCGTGACTTGCCTGCGGCATCGAGCGCCGTATAGGAAAATGCGCCCATGCGTACGCGCGCCGGCTAGTCCTCGCGCGTGACGCGCAGGACTTCCTCGATCGTGGTCTCGCCACGCAGCACCTTGGCGAGGCCGTCATCGCGAATCGATGGTGTGGCCTGGCGCGCGTGACGCTCGAGTTCCTGCTCGCTGGCGCCGTCGTGGATCATCGTACGCATGGCATCGTCGACCACGATCAGCTCATAGATGCCGGTGCGGCCGCGGTAGCCGGCGCTGCCACGAGCCGGGCGGTAAAGCGTCGGCGAGGGCTGGTCCGGCTTGAGGCCGAGCAGGCGTCGTTCATAGTCGCCGGCCTGGAAAGCCTGGCGCGTCTCGGGGCTCAGCACGCGCACCAGTCGCTGCGCGAGCACGCCGATCAGGCTGGAGGAGAGCAGGAAGGGCTCGATGCCCATGTCGCGCAGTCGGGTGAGTGCGCCGGCGGCGGTGTTGGTGTGCAGCGTCGAGAGCACCAGGTGACCGGTGAGCGAAGCCTGCACCGCGATTTGCGCAGTCTCGAGATCGCGGATTTCGCCCACCATCACCACATCGGGATCCTGGCGCAGAATCGCGCGCAGGCCGCGCGCGAAGGTCATCTCCACCTTGGTGTTGACCTGCGTTTGGCCGATGCCGTCGATGTAATACTCGATCGGATCCTCGACCGTCATGATGTTGCGGGTGTTGTCGTTGAGGCGCTCGAGCCCCGCGTACAGCGTCGTGGTCTTGCCCGAGCCGGTGGGTCCCGTGACCAGCAGGATGCCGTGCGGCTTATGAATCAGATCATCGATCAACTTCTGGGTCGCCGGGTCCATGCCGAGTGAGCCGAGTTCCAGGCGACCGGCCTGTTTGTCGAGCAGGCGCAGTACCACGCGCTCGCCATGGCCTGAAGGAATGGTTGAGACGCGCACATCGACCGCGCGCCCGGCCACCCTGAGGCTGATGCGGCCATCCTGCGGCAGGCGCTTCTCGGCAATGTCGAGCTTGGACATCACCTTGATGCGCGAGACCACCATTGGCGCCACTGCGCGCTTGGATTGCAGCACTTCGCGCAGGATGCCATCGACGCGAAAGCGCACTACCAGGCGATTCTCGAAGGGCTCAATGTGGATGTCGGAAGCGCCCTCGCGTACGGCCTGAGTCAGCACCGCATTAATCAGGCGGATGATCGGTGCGTCATCGTCGCTCTCGAGCAGGTCGGCCTGTTCGGGCAGTTCCTGCACCAGGTGCGCGAGATCGGTATTGCCCTCCAGCCCCTCGACCGCCTGCATCGACTCGTTGCCGGCCTCGTAAGTCTTGCGCAGCAATTCGTCGAACTCTTCGGGCGCCACCGGCGTGAGCTTGAAGGCCACCTGCAGGTGGCGGCGCGCCTCGGCCACGGCGGTGGGCGACACGGGCGGGCGATACAGGCACTCGGCACTGCCATCGACATTGGCGCGCACCAGCAGGCCGTGGCGGCGCGCGAACGCAAACGGCAGCCGCAGTGCGGCGTCATGGTGGACGTTTGCAGGCAGGCCGGCCGCTTCGTTCAAGGCGTCTTCCCTGGATCGGCGGGTGCCGTCTTGGGCGTTGCCTCGGGCGGCGCGGGCGGCGGCTGGTTGAGTGGTGGCAACGGCTCGACCTTCTGGAAGCGCTGCAGCGGCAGTATGGTGGAATCGCGATCGACCTTGCGCTGCTCCTCGCGGATGTAGTCGTATTTGCTGTTGGTCTCGATGATCGCCGAACCGTCATCGGGAATGATGTGCGGCTGAATGAACACCATCAGGTTGGTCTTCTTCTTGCCGGTATCGCGGGTGCGAAACAGTTCACCCAGCAGCGGAATACGCCCGAGAAAGGGCACGCGCTGCTCGGAATTGGTGGCGCTCTCCTGGATCAGGCCACCGAGCACCAGGGTTTCGCCGTCAGGAATCTGCACCGCCGTGGTGATCGTACGCTTGTTGGTCACCTGTTCAGAAGTTGCCAGCGACGTGCCCTGCAGGCTTGAACTCTCCAGCTGAATCTTCAGCAGGATCGTGTTGCCGCCACCATTCACCTGTGGCGTTACCGTCAGGATCGTGCCGACCTGCTGACGCTGCACGGTCTGGAAGGCACTGGTGGTGCCGGTGCTGCCGGTGTACTGCCCGGTGACGAAGGGCACTTCCTGGCCGACTTCGATCTTGGCCTCGTCGTTGTCGCGCGCAATGATGTCGGGCTTCGAAATGATGTTGGTGCGAGAATCGCCCTGCAGCGCGCGCACGATGGCGCCGAAGTTCACGCCGGTCGCCGAGAGGCGCCCGATGCCGATGGTGGTGCCGGTTGCCGCGGCCAGGTTGGTGCTGGTGCCCTTGAGTGCGCCATAGAGATCGATCGCCGACGTGCCGCCGATCGGCTCAATGAAGCCGCCGACCGCGAGCTTGCTGTTCGAGCCGTCGATCACCCAGTTCACGCCCAGGTCGGAAGTCTTGTCCACCGACACTTCGGCGATGATCGCCTGCACGCGCACCATCGCGCGGCGGATGTCGAGCTTGTCGATCACCGCGTTGATCGCGCGCATGGTCCGCTGCGGCGCCGTGATCACCAGTGCGTTGGTATCTTTGTCGGCCCAGATGGAGCCGGTGCCGCCGGCCAGCGAGAACGAGGCCGCCGAGGCTGCATTGGTGGGCACAGGCTGCGCCGCCTGGTTGGGGCCGCGATTGGGCGTTGCGCCCGAACCCGTACTGCTGCTGGTGATCTGTTCCTTGAGCTTGGAAGCCAGATCCTCGGCCTTCGCGTACTTCAGGTAGCGCACGTTGGTCTCGCCGCCGGTATCGAGCGGCGTATCGAGATTGGCGATCAGCGTGCGGATGCGCAAGCGTGCGGCCGGATCGCCACTCAGCAGCACGCTGTTGGAGCGATCATCGGCCACCATCTTGACGCTCGGGCCGCTCTCGCCGCCCTGGCTGACCAGCGTGGTCAGCACGCGCACGGTGTCGGCGGCGGTCGCGCTCTGCAGCGGAATCACTTCGATATCCGAGCCACTGGCCTGGTCGATGCGCGCAATGATGCGCATGATCCGGTTCACGTTCGCGGCGCGGTCGGAAATGATCAGCAGGTTGGTGCCCGTGACCTGCGAGAGCTGACCGTTCTGCGGAATCAGCGGCCGCAGCACCGGTACCAGCTGCGCGGCGCTCACACTCTTGACCGTCAGCACTTGCGTGACCACTTCGTCGGAAGTGGCACTGACGTGGTTGGGCAGGTCATTGCCTGGAATCTGGCGCATGTTGGCGTCGGGCAGGATCTTCAGCACATTGCCGGAAGGCACCGCCACGAAACCGTGCACCTGCAGGATCGAGAGGAAAGCCTGGTAGAACTGATCCGGCGTCATCGGCTTGTCCGAGAGCAGCGTCACCTGGGCGCGCACCCGCGGGTCGATGATGATGTTGCGGCCGGTGGCAGTGCTCACCGCCTCAATGATCTGCGAAATATCGGCGTCCTTGAAATTGGGCGTGATGCGCATGCCCTGCTGTTCGGCGCTGATGCTGCCGGCCTGCAGCCCGGCACAGAGCAGGGCGAGCAGGGCGACGCGGCCGCCGGTGCGGACTGCGGCAGTCTGGGCCTTCAGATGTGGCATGGCGGTGTGCTTCCTGCGCTTATCATGGTGTAGCTGTTGTCGCATCTGGATTGGGACCGCCGCGGCGGACTATTGTTCGCTCGTCGATCGTTCGATGGGTTCTTCAGGCGCCGGCGCGTTGCCGTTGTCGGCTGGCGCCGGTGCCGGCACTGGCGCCGGAGCGATCACGCTGCCGCGCATGCCCGGAATACCGTTGCCGGCGCCGACCGGTCCGCCGAAGGCGCCGCCGCGCCGTTCATTGATGCCGCCCTGCGAGGCCGCGCTTTCGGCATCGTTGGCGACCGTTTCGAGATTGAGATTGACATCCTGCGACTGGCCATTGCGCAACACGGTGACATTGGCGCTGCCCGTGGAACTGAGGGTCTGCAGGATCTCATTGGCGCGGTTCGGATCATCGAGCGCGGTGCCATTCACCGCGGTGACCAGGTCGCCGGGGTGCAGCCCCAGTTGAGTAAATGCCGCCACGTTGGTACGTCCGCCCGGGAAAATGCGATAGCCGCTGAGCTTGCCGCCCGCGAAAACCGCGGTCGCGCGTATCAGCCCACCCAGCAAGCCACCGCCGCCGTTCTGTGCCAGTGCCGCCAGTCGCTGCGCCGGGCTCTGCATCAATAATGCGACAGGTGGCGCAATGCCAGCCAGCTTCTTGGGTAGCAGGAGCGATTCGAGCACGCCATTACGATCGAGCAGCACACGGTCGGCATAGACTGCATGCAGGCGTACGCCGCCAGGTACCGCGCCGCCCACGGGATAGAGCTTTGCGGCGCCGGCACTGGGCCCGATGATCGCCATGCCCTTTTGCGGGTCGGGCACCGCCAGCACGCCGGCCAGCACCAGGGCCGCGGAGGTCTGCGGTGCATCGCTGGACGCGGCACTCTGCGCCTCGCCAAACAGGTGCGCATTCACAATGCTGTCAGGCTGCAGCGCCAGGCTGGCGTCGCGGTTGACGCCGCCGGGCAGCGGCTGCATGGTCGTAAGTGGTGTCGTGTGGCTGGCGCTGGTACTCGAACTCGTCACCAGGAAGCCGGCCTGGATCGCGATCAGCCCGCCCAGCAGCAAAACGGCAATACGCGGGCCGTACTCGGCCATCGCAGCCTGGCGACCCTGCGCGCTCTTCAGATCTTCCAGCCAGGCTGGCGGGCTCATGATCGGCTGTTCCCCTGACTACGGCCTAGCCGGGCCGTGACAGGCCATCATACGGCGCACGACGCATGGCTCTCAACTGTCTGTTTTTGCAGATTTCTTCGGTCGCGGCTCTATAATCCATGTGGCAACCGAAGGGCGCAGCCTGCGACCCCGCAAGGAGTGGTGAGAGCGATGAGTGAACCGGGGCCCGGTGAACGGCCAGATCGTGGCGTCGCCGTAGCGGAGGCCGATCCTGAAACCAAGGTGCCGCCGCTCTATCGTGTGGTCTTGATTAACGACGACTACACCCCCATGGAGTTCGTGGTCGAGGTGCTGGAAAGGTTCTTTGGCATGAGCCGCCACATGGCCACGCGCGTTATGCTCGAGGTGCACACGCGCGGCAAGGGCATCTGCGGGGTCTTTACCTATGAGATCGCCGAGACCAAAGTAGCGCAGGTGACCAGCTACTCGCGCGAACAGCAGCATCCGTTACTGTGTACGCTCGAACAGGCCTGAAGCATCAACCGGGGAGCTACCCAACGTGTTGTCCAACGAACTTGAAGTGTGTCTCAACCAGGCGTTCCGCGACGCCCGCGCGCTGCGCCAGGAATTCCTGACGGTCGAGCAACTGCTGCTGGCGGTCCTCGATACTCCGCGGGTGCGCGAAGTGCTGGAAGGTTGCGGCGGGTCGCTGGAAAAACTGGCCCGCGAGCTGAAGGAGCACATCGAAAGCAATACGCCGCGCCTGCCGGAAGGCGAAGAGCGCGAGGTGCAGCCGACCCTGGGTTTCCAGCGCGTGCTGCAGCGCGCGGTATTTCATGTGCAATCGAGCGGCCGCAAGGAAGTCGGCGTGCT
>JAYUZE010000115.1:0-13295 GCA_043752035.1 Gammaproteobacteria bacterium | reverse complement strand
CGGCAGATTCGCCGCCGGCGCGAATGCCTGGATTGTGGCGAGCGGTTTACCACCTTTGAGTCCGCCGAACTGCTGTTGCCGCGGGTCATCAAGAGCGATGGCAGTCGCGAGCCTTTTGATGAAGCAAAGTTGAACGCCGGCATGGTCAAAGCGCTGGAGAAGCGCCCGGTGAGCAGCGAAGCGATCGAGGCCGCCGTGGCGCGCATCTGTCACCGGCTGCGCGTGCTGGGCGAACGCGAGGTGCCGTCCCGGCAGGTCGGTGAGCTGGTGATGGAAGAATTGCGCCACCTCGACGAAGTCGGCTACGTGCGCTTCGCTTCCGTGTACCGCAGCTTCCAGGATGTCGAGGCCTTCAGGGAAGCGATCGATACGCTGCGCTCGCACCGCCGGCGCCGTGAACCCGATCGTGATCTCAATCGCGAGCAGTTGCCGTTGCTGCCGATCGAAGGCGGCAGCACGGGTAGCAAGGGTGGCAAGAAGCGTGGTGCGCAATGAGTGAATGGCGCGCCGTCGAAGTGGAACACATGCGTCACGCGCTGGGGCTCGCGGCACTGGGTACCAATACCACCGATCCCAATCCGCGCGTGGGCTGCGTGCTCACGCGTGCCGACATCGTCGTCGGCGAGGGCTGGCACGAGCGTGCCGGCGCCGAGCATGCCGAGGTGCGCGCGTTGCAGACCGCAGGGTCTGGTGCGCGCGGCACGACCGCCTACGTTACGCTCGAGCCCTGTGCGTCGCAGGGGCGCACGCCGCCGTGCACCAGCGCGCTGATCGCCGCCGGCGTGCGCCGCGTGGTCTACGCCTCGCCCGATCCGAATCCGCGCATGCAGGGAGGGGCGCAGTTGTTGCGCCAGGCCGGTATCGAGGTGGCCTCAGGCCTGCTGGCCGCAGAAGCGCGCGAACTGAATCCCGGCTTTTATTCGCGGCTCGAGCGCCACCGACCCTGGGTGCGATTGAAGCTGGGCGCCAGTCTCGACGGCCGCACTGCGCTTGCCAATGGTGCCAGCCGCTGGATCACCAGCAAGCCGGCGCGCGCCGATGCGCAACTCTATCGCGCGCGCAGTTCCGTGGTGCTGAGCGGCATCGGCACCGTGCTGGCCGATGACCCGGCGCTCAACGTGCGCATCGAGGGCGCAAGCCGCCAGCCCTTGCGCGTGGTGCTCGACAGCGCGCTGCGCGCACCGGCTGGCGCCCGCATGTTCAATCGTGAGGGTCCGGCGCTGATCTTCGTGTCGAGCACACTGCCGGATCTTGCCGCGCGCGCCGAACCCTTTAAGCGCGCCGGCATTCGCGTGGAAGCTGTGGCGCCGGCACCCGGCGGCGGGCTCGATCTGCATGCGGTGCTCGCGCGCCTCGCCGCGCTCGAGGCCAACGAACTGTGGGTGGAAGCCGGGGCGCGGCTCGCCGGCGCGTTTCTGGCGCAGCGGCTGGTGGACGAATTGGTGTTGTACGTTGCGCCCTGCCTGCTGGGGGCCGGTGCGATGCCGCTGGCGGAGCTGCCGCAGCTCAGCGATCTCGATCAGCGGTTGGCAATGCGCTTCCACGAAGTGACGCGCAGCGGCGAGGATCTGCGGCTGGTATTACGGCCCGAGACGCCCCGCTGATGTTTACCGGCATTATCCAGGCCCTCGGCAACGTCGCGGTAGTGAGTGAGCGGGGTGGTGACCTGCGCCTGCAGATCGACGCACCTGGCATCGATGCGGCGCGCTTGGCTGTGGGCGAGAGCGTCGCGGTCGCCGGTGTCTGCCTGACCGTCGCTGAAATCGTGCCTGGTGGTTTCGTGGCCGATGTCTCGCGCGAGACGCTGTCGCTGACGACGATAGGCGGGTGGCGCCAGGGGCAACGCGTGAATCTCGAGCCGGCGCTGCGCGCCGGAGATGCGCTCGGCGGTCACCTGGTCTCGGGCCATGTCGATGGCCTGGCGCAACTCGTGTCCAGACACAGCGATGCGCGCTCGCAAGCCTCATGCTGGCGGGCAGCGCCCGCGCTGATGCGCTTCATCGCCACCAAGGGCTCGGTGGCGCTGGACGGTGTGTCATTGACCGTGAACTCGGTGAGCGCACAGGAGTTCACCGTCAATCTGATTCCGCACACGCTGCAGGTGACTACGCTGGGCACCCTGGCGGTGGGGGCGCAGGTTAATCTGGAAATCGATCTCATCGCCCGTTACACCGCGCGGTTGCTGGAAAGTGCTGCGGGCGGCGCGCAATGAAGGAACAGGCATGCAACTGAACAATACCGAAGAGATCCTGGACGAACTGCGCGCCGGGCGCATGGTCGTCATCATGGATGACGAGAACCGAGAGAACGAAGGCGATCTGCTGATAGCGGCCCAGACTGCGCGCGCCGAAGACATCAACTTCATGGCGCGCTATGGCCGCGGGCTGATCTGCCTGACGCTGACTCGCGAGCGTTGCGCCAGGCTGCGCCTGCCGCTGATGGTGAGTGAGACCGATCGCGAGCAGCGCACCAATTTCACGCTCTCGATCGAGGCGGCCGAGGGGATCACCACCGGTATCTCTGCCTACGATCGCGCGCAGACAGTGCGCGCGGCCGTGAATCCCGACGCCCGCCCGGAAGACCTGCGCCAGCCGGGCCACATCTTTCCGGTGATGGCGCAGTCCGGTGGCGTGCTCACGCGCGCTGGTCACACCGAAGCCGGGTGCGATCTCACGCGGCTGGCAGGTTTCGAGCCGGCAGCGGTGATCGTCGAGGTGATGAATGAGGATGGCACGATGGCGCGGCGCCCGCAGCTCGAGCTGTTCGCTCAGGCGCATGGCCTGAAGATCGGCACGATCGCCGATCTGATCCGCTACCGGCTGCGCAATGAACGCTCGGTCGAGCGCATAGCTGAGCAGGCGGTGCGCACTGAGCACGGGAGCTTTCGGCTTTTCGCCTATGAAGATCATGTGCATCACGACGTGCACCTGGCGCTAGTGCACGGCACGCTGAACGATTCGGCAACACCTCTGGTGCGCGTACACCTGGTCGATACGCTGCGTGACGTGCTGGGCGTGCAGGATGCCAGCGGCGCATGGACCTTGCGCGCGGCGCTGGTCCGCATCGCCAACGCCGAAAGCGGTGTAGTGGTAATCCTGCGGCAGGGCGAGTCGCCGCGCGAGCTGGCCGATGCCGTGCGCCAGCCGGGGCCTGAACCCGCGCGCCGCGAGCGCGCTGGCGCCCCCGGCGGCGGCGTGCTGCGCACCTTTGGCGTCGGTGCGCAGATCCTCCGGGATCTGGGCGTGCGGCGCATGCATGTGCTCTCGGCGCCCAGACAGCTGCATGGCCTGTCGGCCTTCGACCTGGAGATCGTCAGCTACATCGACGAATCTGGCTGAACCGGCACGCCCGGCGACGCTATAATTAGCGGCATGGGCAAACCAACCGAGGCTGCGGGCAGGGTCGATGCCGCAGGGTTGCGGGTCGCCATTGTCGCTGCGCGCTATAACGAAGCGATCGTCGAGGCGCTGGTTGCCGGGGCCCAGGCGGCCTGGCGGGCCGCGGGTGGCGAGGCGCGTTCGCTGCGCCTCGAGCGCGTGCCCGGCGCCTTCGAATTGCCACTGGCCGCACAAGTCATCGCGCAACGTGGTGGGTGCGATGCGATCGTGGCGCTCGGTTGCGTGATCCGCGGCGATACCGCGCACTTCGATTTTGTGGCCGGTGAGTGCGCCCGCGGGCTGCAGCAGGCGATGCTATCTACCGGCGTGCCGATCAGCTTTGGCGTGCTCACTACGGAGACGCGCGCGCAGGCCGAAGAGCGCGCGGCACCCGGGCCTGCCAACAAGGGTGCCGAGGCACTGCTCACTGCCGTCGTGATGGCGCGCTTGCTGCGCGCGCTGTAGCTGGCGCGTACCACAGCCGAATCCATATGGGCAGAAATTTCAATCCGCAATCTGCGGCGCGGGCGCTGGCGCGCCGCCTGGCAGTGCAGGCCTTGTACCGCTGGCAGCTCAATGCCGGGCCATGGCAAGACTTGATCAATGAATTTGCGGCCGAGCCCGACATGGCGCGCGCCGAGGCTGAGTATTTTCGCACCCTGGTGCAGACCGCAGTCGAGCAGCGGGAGCAGCTCGATGCGGCACTGGCACCATTTCTGTCGCGCAGCGCCGAGCATCTGGATCCGGTCGAGCATGCGGTGCTGCTGGTAGCTGCGATAGAGCTGCGCGATCAGCCCGCGGTTCCGTTTCGGGTTGTGATCAATGAAGCCGTAAGTCTGGCGCGGCGCTACGGCGCGACAGACGGCCACAAATTCATCAACGGTGTGCTCGATCGCGCCGCGCGTGCCTGGCGTCCCGACGAGCGCTGAGCACGCCGCTGATGAGCAGTGAGGGCGAATCAGGGCTGATCGAACGCTACTTCCGCCACCTGGGCTCGGTGCGCACCGACGTCGTCCTGGGCGTCGGCGATGATGCAGCGCTGCTGCGCGCGGCGCCCGGCATGGATCTGGCGCAGACCACCGACTCACTGATCGAAGGCGTGCATTTTCCTGCGGGCGCGCCGGCGCGTTCGCTCGGGCATCGGGCGCTGGCTGTGAACCTGAGCGACCTGGCGGCGATGGGTGCCACGCCTTGCTGGGCGCTGTTATCGCTCAGCCTGCCCACAGTCGACGAGCTGTGGCTGGGCGAATTCGCTACCGGCTTCGGCCTGCTGGCGCGCAGCCACAACGTGGCGCTGGTCGGTGGCAACCTGAGTCGTGGAGCGCTGTCGATCACGGTGCAGCTTTCCGGCATGGTCCCCACTGGCACAGCGTTGCGACGGAGCGGCGCATTGCCCGGTGATGAGCTCTGGGTCAGCGGCACATTGGGCGATGCCGCTACGGGCCTGCAGATCTGCAGCGCCACCGGCGCCACCAGCACCAGCACCACCAGCATCGCCCGCGCAGCCGATCGCGAGTGGCTGCGCGCGCGCTTCGAATATCCGACGCCGCGCGTGGCACTCGGCAATGCACTGCGCGGCATCGCCAGCAGTTGCATGGATCTGTCCGACGGCCTGCTGGCGGATGTGCCGCGATTGGCACAGGCCAGCGGCTGCGGCGCGACCATCGCGGTCGACCGCTTGCCGGTCTCGGCAGCACTGCGCGCGGTGGCGCAGGAGAGCAGCTGGCAGCAGGCGTTGCAGGGCGGAGAAGACTACGAACTGTGCTTCACGGCGGCTGCAGCGCAGGCCGGGCGGCTGCAGCAACTGGCCGCCGGATTGTCCCTGCCGCTGACCCGTTGCGGCGCGCTGCAGGCCGGCACCGCAGTGGAATTGCGCTCCGGAAGTAGCGTGATCCAGTTCTCGCAATCGCCCTTCGATCACTTCAAATCTTAGGGCGGGCTGAGCCGCTCCGGCGCCCGCCGGGCGCCGGCCGGTGATCCGCGATACCGGTCACAGTTCCGTCCCGCGGCACTCCGTATCCTCAAATGCGTCCCCAAAGTCGCCGTCCGCGGACCACAACCCGATGTCAGTGCAAGCAGCGATCACACCCAGCTCCCGATCGATTCCCGAACGCATCGGCAAGTACCTCATTGTCAACGAGGTCGGCCGCGGCAGCACCGGCACCGTGTATCTCTCGCACGATCCGTACTACGGCCGCGACGTGGCCATCAAGGTCTACAACATCGAGACCGGGGGCGATGACGAACGTGTGCGCGTGACGCGCAAGATGTTCCTCTCGGAAGCCCACATGGTGGGCATGCTGCACCATCCGAACATCCTGCCGATCTACGATGCCGGCGAGGAAAACGGTCATTGCTATATCGTCACCGAGCACGTGCACGGGGCGCGCACACTGGCCGCCTATTGCCGGCCCGACAACCTGCTGCGCATCGATGATGTGGTCGAGATCATGTTCAAGTGCGCCAAGGCGCTGCACTACGCGCATTCGCGCGGTGTGATCCACCGCGATATCAAGCCCTCGAACATCATGCTCACGCAGAACAATGACGTGCGCATCATCGATTTTGGCATCGCGTTGGTGGCCGGCTCGGATATCTCGCGCATCGAGGGCATCGCTGGGTCGCCCAGCTACATGTCGCCCGAGCAGGTGCAGAGCCTGGATCTGACCAACCGCTCCGATCTATATTCGCTGGGCGGCGTGATGTACGAACTGCTGACCGGTTCGCGCCCATTCCGCGCCGGCAATTTGGCCAAGCTGCTGCACCAGATCGTCTACGCCACGCCACCGCCGATCCACACGCTGCGCAAGGATGTCCCGGAAGAGCTCGAGGTCGTGGTCGCCACGGCGATGCAGAAGGACCCCGAGCGCCGCCAGAAGAGCGGCCTGGAGCTGGCTGGCGAACTGACGCGCGTGCACCAGCAGCTGCGCCAGAAGAATTCGCGCATGAACCAGCAGGAGCAGTTCAGCCTGCTGCGGCGCCTGAAGTTCTTCCACGAGTTCTCGCACGCCGAGATCATGGAAGTGATGCGCGCCAGTCACTGGCAGGATTACAGCTCAGGTGAGGAGATCGTCAAGGAAGGCGAGATGGACGATCGCTTCTACATCATCGTCAGCGGCAACTGCGCGGTCGAACGCAACGGTGGCTCGGTGGGCCTGCTGTCGATGGGCGAGTGCTTTGGTGAAACCAGCTATGTGCAGGGCGCCAAGCGCAGCGCCACCATCCGTGCCACCGATGGCGTGACCGTGCTGAAGGTGAGCTCCACGTTGCTCGAGCAGGTTTCGGCTTCCTGCCAGTTGCGCTTTAACCGCGTGTTCCTGCGCACCCTGATCGGCCGGCTGCAGGGCGTTGAGGTTCGCCCCGCCTAGCCTGCCGGCGTGCGCGGCTTGTCGCGCTCGATCAGCGCGTAGGCCGAGTGATTGTGGATCGACTCGAAATTCTCGCTCTCCACTACGTAGGCGCTGATGCGCTCCTCGCTATTGAGCCGCACCGCCACGTCGCGCACCATGTCTTCGA
This sequence comes from Gammaproteobacteria bacterium, assembly GCA_043752035.1. Classification (GTDB taxonomy): domain Bacteria; phylum Pseudomonadota; class Gammaproteobacteria; order Steroidobacterales; family Steroidobacteraceae; genus FEN-1191. The sequence goes on along the minus strand of JAYUZE010000115.1, from coordinate 6,402 downwards.
CAAACTTCGGATTGTCGTAGGCGCGTTCGGTCACGTATTTCTCATCGGGTCGCTTGAGGATGCCGTACAGCTCGCATGAGGCTTCGGCCTCGGCGATGTCGATCAGCTCTTCGATCCACATGTGCTCGCGCAGCCGCGCCTTGATGGTGACATGTGAGCGCTGGTTGTGGGCGCCGCGCTCGGAGATCTTCTTCGAGCAGGGGCACAGGCTCGTGACCGGTACCACCACCCGGATCCACAGCTGCGTTTCGCCGTGGCAGCATTCGCCGATCAAGGTGGCGTGGTAATCAATCAGGCTCTCGACCCCGGATACCGGCGCGCGCTTGGTGACGAAATACGGAAAACTCATTTCAACGTGGCCGGCGTCGGCATCCAGCCGCTCGGTCATCTCGACCAGCATGGTGCGAAACGAGTCGACCGAGATCTCCGGCGCGTGGTGCAGCACCTCGACGAAGCGCGACATGTGCGTACCCTTGAAGTTGTGCGGCAGGTTGACGTACATGTTGAAGGTCGCGACCGTGTGCTGTTCGCCGGCAGTGCGGTCCTTGACCCGCACCGGATGGCGGATGTCCTTGATGCCGACCCGGTTGATGGCGATCTGGCGCGTATCGGCACGGCTCTGCACGTCCTCGACAGTGGTCCGGGTATCGTTTCGGTCAGCTACGGCAGTGTCCATGGCGCACCTAGGGGTTGAGGCGGTGTTCAGGCCGGCCCGGAGCGGGCCGCCGCCACTATTCTGGTGGGGGGCCGGCTGGTATTCAACCTCGGCGCCTGCGGCAGCCACCATTTTTCTATCGCTGCCAGCACCGAAGGAGTATCCAGGCCAGCGTCCACCAGGCACTGTTCGCGGCTGCCATGTTCGATGAAGCGATCCGGCAGGCCGACGTGCAGGCGCGCGCCCTGCAGGCCGGCGGCGTCCAGCAGTTCCGCGACCGCGCCGCCGGCCCCGCCGCCGACGGTATTTTCCTCGAGCGTTACCAGCGCTGTGTGCTGGGGCACCAGTTCGCGCAGCAAGGTTTCGTCCAGCGGCTTCACAAAACGCATATTGATGACAGTAGCATCCAGGCGCTCGCCGGCAGCCAGCGCGGCGGCCAGCATGGTGCCGAATGAGAGCAGCAGCAGGCCGGACTCGCCGCGGCGCCGCACCAGTGCCTTGCCCAGTGGTACTGCGCTCATCGCCGACTCGATTGCTATGCCGGGTCCCTGGCCGCGTGGATAGCGCACCGCGGCCGGCCCACCGAGCTGGGTGGCGGTGTAGAGCATTTGCCGGCACTCGTTTTCGTCGGCCGGCGCCATCACCACCATGTTGGGCACGCAGCGCAGGAAGGAATAATCGAAGCTGCCGTTATGCGTGGCGCCATCGCCGCCGACCACGCCGGCGCGATCGAGCGCAAACACCACCGGCAGATTTTGCAGCGCCACGTCGTGTATCAGCTGATCGTAGCCACGCTGCAGGAAGGTCGAATAGATTGCGACCACCGGTCGCAGGCCTTCGCAGGCCAGGCCGGCCGCAAAGGTCACGGCATGTTGCTCGGCGATTGCGACATCGAAATAACGTTCGGGGAAGCGCTTGGAAAATTCAACCAGCCCCGAGCCCTCGCGCATCGCCGGCGTTATGGCCATGATGCGCGCATCGCTCGCGGCCATGTCGCACAGCCAGTCACCGAATACCTGTGAGTAGGACGGGCCTGCGGCCTTGTCTTTCAGCAGTCGACCAGTCTGCGGGTCGAAAGGACCCGGACCATGCCAGGTGATCGGGTCGGCTTCGGCCGGAGCGTAGCCCTTGCCCTTCTGCGTGACCACATGGAGTAGTTGCGGTCCGTGCAGATCGCGCAGATTGCGCAGCGTGCGCAGCAGCAATTTCAGATCGTGGCCGTCGACGGGGCCGAGGTAGTTGAAGCCCATTTCCTCGAACAGCGTACCGGGCAGCCACATGCCCTTGACGTGCTCCTCGGAGCGGCGTGCAAACTCGCGGATGTGCGGCATCTTGCGCAACACGCGCTTGCCGCCCTCCCGCAGGTGCGCATAGAAGCGACCCGAGAGCACCCGCGCCAGGTAATTGGACAACGCGCCGACATTTTCGGAGATCGACATGTCATTGTCGTTGAGCACCACCAGCAGGTCGGTCGGCAGGCTGCCAGCATGATTGAGCGCCTCGAAGGCCATGCCGGCGCTCATCGCCCCATCGCCGATCACCGCGACCGCGCGGCGCGATTCGCCTTTGCGCGCGGCGGCCACGGCCATGCCCAGCGCCGCGCTCACCGAAGTGCTCGAATGGCCGACGCCGAAGGTGTCGTACTCGCTCTCGGCACGATTGGGAAAGGGCGCCAGGCCACCGTGCTGCTTAATGGTATGCAGCTGGTCGCGTCGCCCGGTGAGCACCTTGTGAGGGTAGGCCTGGTGACCGACATCCCAGACCAGCCGGTCGTGCGGGGTCTGATACACGTAGTGCAGCGCGATGGTAAGTTCCACGGTACCGAGGCCCGCGGCGAAATGGCCACCGCGCGTGCTGACGGTCTGCACCAGGAATTCACGCAGTTCCAGCGCCAGATCCTTGAGGTGCCGCTCGGGCAGCGCGCGCAGGTCGGCCGGCGAGCCGATCTGCCGCAATAGCGGGTAGGGATCCTTCGAAGTGGCCATATTTGCCAGTCTACACGCTGCCGCCGCGGGCTAGCTTACGCGTTCAACCACGGCGTGGGCGAGGGCGCGCAGCGGTGCTGCGGCAGCGCCCAGGCTGGCCAATTCATCGAGCGCGCGGTCGCGGTGCAGGCAGGCCAGCTCCCTGGCCCGCGCCAGGCCGAAAACACTCGGATAAGTGGGTTTGCTCAAGGCCGCATCGGCGCCCGCGCGCTTGCCGAGTACGGCGGTGTCGCCCGTGACATCGAGTATGTCGTCCTGGATCTGGAAGGCCAGGCCGATCTCGTCACCATAACGCTGCAGCGCGCGCCGCTCCGCGCTGTCGATACGGCCCGCGGCTATGGCGCCGAGCTCGACGCTGGCGCGTATCAGCGCCCCGGTCTTGCGCCGATGCATTTCCTCGATGCCTTTTGCCTGGAGCTGGCTGCCTGCGGCGGCCAGGTCCATGGCCTGTCCGCCGGCCATGCCCAGCGTGCCGATCGCCGCTGACAACACCATGATCATTTGCAGGCGCGCATGCTCGTCGAGGCCGACGCCGTTGGCCAGCACGTCGAAGGCGAGTGCTTGCAGTGCGTCGCCGGCGAGTATCGCCGTGCCCTCATCGAAAGCCTTGTGGCAGGTGGGTTGGCCGCGGCGCAGATCGTCGTTGTCCATCGCCGGTAGATCGTCGTGGATCAGGCTGTAGGCATGAATCAGTTCTACCGCTACAGCGGGCGCATCGAGCTGTTCGGGACGCGCCCCCAGCGCTTCGCCGGTGATGTAGACCAGCAATGGGCGCAGCCGCTTGCCGCCGGCCAGCACACTGTAACGCATCGCCTGCAGCAGCCTTTCGACCGCCGGATCGCGCGTACCCACGGCGCGCTCGAGCGCCGCGAGGATGCGCTGCTGCGCGCTTTCGGCACGCGCACGAAAAATCGAGGGATCCACGCGCTCAGGTGGCCTTGCCGCCGCCGTCTCCCGCCTCCGCGGCGGCGAACTCCTCGACGGCTGGTCCACCCGGGCGCTGCACCAGCACCTGCACGCGCGCCTGCGCCGACTGCAGAGCTTCCTGGCATTCGCGCGTCAGCTGTACGCCACGCTCGAACTGCTTCAACGCTTCGTCGAGTGGCAGGTTGCCGCTTTCCATTTGCGCCACGAGTTGTTCGAGCTCGGCCAGGGTCTGCTCGAATCCGGCTGGTTTGGGTTTGGCGGCCACCGTTTGAACCTGTTCAGTACTATTGATGCGCGACCCTACACAGCGTTGCGCGCAGCGGTCAATCCCGGTTGACTTGGGGGCAGGACTGGCCGTACATTCTCGCCCGATTAGACTAAGTCTAAATAACCCCTAACGGACGGGAGCAGCCGATGAGCCTCAAAGGTACCAAGACCGAACAGAATCTGAAGGACGCGTTCGCCGGCGAATCGCAGGCCAACCGCCGCTACCTGTATTTCGCGGGCAAGGCCGATGTCGAAGGCTACAACGACGTCTCGGCAGTGTTTCGCTCGACCGCCGAAGGCGAGACCGGCCATGCGCACGGCCATCTCGAATACCTGGAGGCCGTAGGCGATCCGGCGACCGGTCTGCCGATCGGAGAAACGCGCGCCAATCTGAAATCAGCGATTGCCGGTGAAACTCACGAGTACTCGGATATGTATCCGGGCATGGCCAAGGCGGCGCGCGCCGAAGGTTTCAGTGAGATCGCCGACTGGTTCGAGACGCTGGCGAAGGCCGAGCGTTCGCACGCCAATCGCTTCCAGAAGGCGCTGGATACGCTCTGATGTCCGGCGCGGATGGCGGTCAACGCGAGGGAAATCTGCAGGCGCCGACACGCCACCCGCTGAACTGGCGCGATCCGTCGTTTTATGACGCACACGCGCTCGAGCAGGAGCTCGAGCGCGTGTTCGACATCTGCCACGGGTGCCGGCGTTGCTTCAGCCTGTGCCAGTCGTTCCCCACGCTGTTCGATACCATCGACGCGAGCTCGAGCGGCGAGCTCGATGCCGTAGACAAGCGCGCTTACTGGCAGGTGGTCGATCACTGCTACCTGTGCGACATGTGCTACATGACCAAGTGTCCGTACGTGCCGCCGCATCCGTGGAACCTGGATTTTCCGCACCTGATGTTGCGTGCCAAGGCCGTGCGCGCCAGGAGCGGCGGCACACGCTTTCGCGATCGCATGCTGAGTGCCACCGACACCGTGGGCAGCATCGCCGGAATTCCGGTGGTGGCGCAGCTGGTGAATGCCGTGAATGCCACCAAACTGGGGCGCAAGCTTCTGGATCGCGCGCTCGGCGTGCATCCCGAAGCGCCGCTGCCGCGGTATGAGACGCGCAGCGCGCGCTCGCGACTGCAGAATATGCCGGCGCCGCCCATGTCTGCGCAGGCCACTGCCGAGACTACCGGCCGCGTGGTGCTATTCACCACCTGCTATGCCAACCGCAATGAGCCGGATCTCGCCACCGATCTCGCGGCTGTGTTTGCGCACAATGGCATCGAGCTCACGCTGGCTGCTGCTGAGCGCTGCTGCGGCATGCCCAAGCTGGAGCTGGGCGACCTCGAGGCGGTCGCTCGTCTCAAGGAATTCAACATTCCGCAGCTCAAGCGCCTGGTGGAGCAGGGCTTCGACATCGTCGCGCCGATTCCCTCCTGCGTGCTGATGTTCAAACAGGAACTGCCGCTGATGTTTCCCAAGGACGCCGACGTGCAGCTCATCCGGAGCCGCATCTTCGATCCTTTCGAATACCTGATGCTGCGCCACAAGGCGGGCCTGCTGCGCACCGATTTCAAGGCGCAGCTCGGCAGCGTTTCCTACCACGTGCCCTGTCACCTGCGGGTGCAGAACATCGGCCTCAAGACCCGCGATGCGCTCAAGCTCGTGCCCGGCACGACGATCGAAGTGATCGAGCGCTGCTCCGGACATGATGGCACCTACGCGGTGAAGAGCGAGTTCCGCGCAGCCTCGATGAAGATCGGCCGCCCGGTGATGCAGAAGGTGGAGAAGACCGCGGCCGATCACTATGCGAGCGATTGCCCGATGGCCGGGCACCAGATCGAGAGCGGCCTGTCCGTGGGCGCGGGCGCGCCGGAGCATCCGCTGAAACTCCTGCGCATCGCCTACGGCATCTGAAGCCGCGAACTGCCCACCAGCCATGCAGAGCCTGACGCCAGCCGACCTGCTGACCCTTGAGAGTTATGCGCGCGAGCGCGCCGGCATGCGTGCACGCATGATCGGCTATCGCGCCGCGCGACGGCTGGAGGTGGGCCCGAACTGCACCTGGAGTTTCGAGGATCGCGAGACCGTGCGCTACCAGGTGCAGGAGATGCTGCGCACCGAGCGTATCTTCGAGCCAGCGGGCATCGCCGAAGAGCTGGCGGCCTACAATCCGCTGATACCCGGCGGCCGCGATCTGAAGGCGACCTTGCTGATCGAGTATCCCGATCCTGAGGAGCGCGCACTGCGGCTGGCGGCACTGCGCGGCATGGAGCGGCATTGCTGGATGCAGACCGCGGGATGCGAGCGGGTGTACGCAATCGCCGATGAAGACCTGGAGCGCGAGAACGAGCACAAGACCTCGGCGGTGCATTTCCTGCGGTTCGAGTTCACGGTGGCGATGGCCCGCGCGATCAAATCCGGGGCGGCGCTGGCCGCCGGTGTCGACCATCCAGCCTGCACGCATACGGTTGATCCCTTGCCCGCGGCCTTGAGCCTTGCCCTGCGCGCCGATTTCGATTGATCGGCCGCGCGGCGCGCGCGGCTCATTCTGCTAGACTTCGCGCGCTCAAGT
>JAYUZE010000114.1:0-5727 GCA_043752035.1 Gammaproteobacteria bacterium | reverse complement strand
CCCTCGATGCTGTCGACATCGGGCTTGTCCATCATCGACAGGAACTGGCGGGCGTAGGCCGAGAGCGATTCGACGTAGCGGCGCTGGCCCTCCGCGTACAGCGTATCGAAGGCCAGCGAGGACTTGCCCGAGCCCGACAGCCCGGTCAGCACGACCAGCCGGTCACGCGGCAGGTCCAGATCGAACCCCTTGAGGTTGTGGGTGCGTGCGCCGCGCACGCTGATGGTCTTCATGTTCCCTTTCCGGTTCCAGGTCGGAGGCAGCCAATCCCCAGGGCGGGGGTCGGCCATTCTACCAGCGGCGGCCGATGCGGGGCGCCGGAAGGCGGGCAGCGGGCGTCGGGAGGCGCGGTGGGTATGCTGGGGCGCTGGAGCCGCAGGGGTGCAGCCAGGGCCCCAATCACGCCCCATTTGGGTTCAGCCGGGTGGGTTCAGCCGGAGCCCGGGCCACGCCCCGCACGGCTGGCCGGCAGAGCCGAAATGCCCAGTAGGCTCCATAAAGGAGCGCTGCCGGGGAGGCGGGTGGCGACTACAATAGCCCTCCCCAAAACAATAGCCCGCAAGAGGGTCTGCACATGGCGCGCGGAGTGAATAAAGTCATATTGGTCGGCAACCTCGGAGCCGATCCGGAAACCCGGGCCATGCCCTCGGGCATGACCGTGGCGAATATCCGCATTGCCACCAGCGAGAGTTGGAAGGACAAGCAATCGGGTGAACAGAAAGAGCGCACCGAGTGGCACCACGTGGCGCTGTTCGGGCGGCTGGGCGAGATCGCCGGCGAATACCTGCGCAAGGGTTCGCAGGTCTATATCGAGGGGTCGCTGCGCACCCGCAAGTGGCAGGATAAAGAAGGTCGCGATCGCTACACCACCGAAGTCATTGCCGATGAGATGCAGATGCTCGGCGGTCGTGGCGGCGCCAGTGGCGGCGGCGGCGCAGGCGCAGGCGCAGGCTCGGGTGGCAGTGCCACGGGCAACTACGAGGCGCGCGAGCGCAGCGCGATGCCCGAGGGCGTACCGGCGGGGGCCGGCGCCAGCGCTGAAGAGTTTGATGACGACATTCCGTTCTGATACATGGCGCAGCACTACTACATAAAAACCTACGGTTGCCAGATGAACGAGTACGACTCCGCCCGCATGGCGGACGTACTCCGTGCCGCGCTGGGCTATGAGCCCACGGACGATGAGGCCAGCGCCGACCTGCTGCTGATGAATACCTGTTCGGTGCGCGAGAAGGCGCAGGATAAAGTGTATTCGCTGCTGGGCGAGTGGCGCGTGCTCAAGCAGCAGCGTCCCGACCTGATCATCGGCGTGGGCGGGTGCGTGGCCAGCCAGGAAGGCGCGGCCTTGAGCGCGCGCGCGCCCTGGGTCGATCTGGTGTTCGGGCCGCAGACCATTCATCGCCTGCCGGAAATGATCCAGTCGCTGCGCGCGCACGGCCGCACCGTGGTCGATGTGAGTTTTCCGGAGATCGAGAAGTTCGATGCGCTCCCTGCGCCCAGGGCCGAAGGTGCGCGCGCCTATGTCTCGGTGATGGAAGGTTGCAGCAAGTACTGCAGTTTCTGCGTGGTGCCCTACACGCGCGGCGACGAAGTCAGCCGGCCGATGGCATCGGTGCTGGAAGAAGTGCGCGTGCTGGCGGCGCAGGGCGTGGGCGAGCTCACGCTGCTGGGCCAGAACGTGAATGCCTACGCCGGCGCGCTGGCCAGCGGCGGCACGGCCGATCTCGCCACGCTGATACACCATGTGGCGCGCATCGATGGCATCCTGCGTATCCGCTTCACCACCTCGCATCCGCTGGAGTTTTCCGACAGCCTGATCGAGGCCTACGCGAATGTGCCGAAGCTTGCCAATCATCTGCATCTGCCGGTGCAGAGCGGGTCTGATCGTGTGTTGGCGCTGATGAAGCGCGGCTACACCGCGCTCGAATACAAAGACAAACTGCGCCGGCTGCGCGCGGTGCGTCCCGATATTGCGATCTCAACCGATATCATTGTGGGCTTCCCGGGCGAGAGCGAACACGACTTCGAGGCCACCTTGCGCCTGGTGCGCGAAGCCGGGCTCGATCAGTCCTTCAGCTTCATCTACAGCGCACGCCCCGGCACGCCGGCGGCTGCATTGCCTGACACAGTGAGTCTGGAGATCAAGCAGCAACGGCTGGCGCGGCTGCAAGCGCAGCTCGATGCGCAGGCGCTGGCGATCAGCCGCACGATGGTGGGCAGCACGCAGCGCGTACTGGTCGAGCGCCCGGCCAAGAAAGATCAGGCGGAGCTGGCAGGGCGCACCGAGAACAATCGCTGGGTCAATTTCGCGGGCCCCACGCGGCTGCTGCAGCGCTTTGTCGATGTGCAGGTGACCGAGGCGCGGCCGCATTCACTGCGCGGGCGCCTGCTGGCACCTGAGTACGCGGCTCCCCCAATGCAGGCGAGGGCTTGAGACTGAACGCTCCCCAGATCGGCGCGGTACGTGAATTTCAGCTCGAGCCCGCGGACAACGCGCGACTGGCCAGCCTGTGCGGGCCGCTCGATGCGCACCTGCACCAGCTCGAAGCACGCCTGAGTGTGCAGATCCGCCGCCGCGGTCATGGCTTTCGCGTGCAGGGTGAGCAGGCCGAGGCCGCCGAGCGCGCCCTGCGCCAGTTGCACGCGCAATCGCTGGTGGGCGAAGTCAATGCCGAGCAGGTGCACCTGTGTATCGCGGGCCTGGGTGACACTCCTGCCCCAGACGCCGCAGGCGGCGCGCGCGCGGCCGGCGGTGTCGAAGATCGCTTCAGCCATTTCGATCCGCAGGCGGTGCGCACACCGCGCGGCCTGATCCGCGCGCGTGGCGAAAATCAGCGCGCCTATCTGGCTTCCATCCGCGATTCCGATCTCACCTTCGGACTCGGGCCCGCCGGCACGGGCAAGACCTACCTGGCCGTGGCCTGTGCGGTCGAGGCGCTGAGCGCCGAGCGTGTGCGGCGGCTGGTGCTGGTGCGCCCGGCAGTCGAGGCCGGTGAGCGGCTGGGTTTTCTGCCGGGCGATCTGGCGCAGAAGGTCGATCCTTACCTGCGGCCGATCTACGACGCGCTCTATGAAATGTTCGGTTTCGATCGAGTCGCGCGGCTGATGGAGCGCGCGGTGATCGAAGTGGCGCCACTGGCTTTCATGCGCGGCCGCTCATTGAATGATTCCTTCATCATCCTCGATGAAGCGCAGAACACCACCATCGAGCAGATGAAGATGTTCCTGACGCGCATCGGCTTTGGTTCGAAGACTGTAGTCACCGGCGATGTCACACAGACCGATCTGCCGGCCGGCCGCGCCTCGGGGCTGCGGCACGCGCTGCAGGTGCTCAATGGCGTGAAGGATGTGGCCTTCAATCACTTCGGCGCCGCTGATGTGGTACGCCATCCGCTGGTCCAGCGCATCGTGCAGGCCTACGAGGCTTTCGGTTCCGGCAACGGTAGCGGCGGCCCGCGCAATGAAGACCCGCCATGAAATCCAGGCGCAGGCGCGCGAGTGTCGCCGGGCGCGCCCGCAGCCGCACTGCCGGTCGCGCTGCCGATCTCACAGTGACGCTGCGCCGTTGCACGCGTCGCGGCTGGGTGCCGGGTGCGGCATCGCTGCGTCGCTGGGCCACGCTGGCGCTGGGCCGGCACGCACGCGGCAGCGAGCTCTCGCTGCTGATCGTAGGCACGGCGCGCGCCCGCACTCTCAATCGCCGTTATCGCGGTCGCGACTACGCCACCAATGTGCTGTCCTTTCCTGCGGCCGCGCAGCCGGCCGGTGCCGGCGCGCAGCTCGGCGATATCGTGATCTGCCCGGCGGTGCTGGTGCGCGAGGCGCGCGCGCAGCACAAGCTGCCGCGCGCGCACTGGACCCACCTGTTCGTGCACGGTGTGCTGCACCTGATCGGCCACGATCACCAGCGCGCTGCCGAGGCGCGGCGCATGGAGCAGCGCGAAGTGCGCGTGCTGCGCTCACTCGGCGTCGCCAATCCTTACCGGAGCAGCTGATCCATGGCGCAGGCTAAAGCAAAACCCAAGAGCAAGGCCTCAGGCTGGCGCGACCTGCTCACGCGTACGCTGGCCGGCGGCCTCAAGGAGCGCAGCCAGATACTCGAGCTGCTGCGCGAGGCCTACAAGCGCGGCCTGCTCGATGCCGACGCGCTGGCGATGGTCGAGGGCGCGCTGAGCATGGCCGAGCTGCAGGCTCGCGATCTGATGGTCGCGCGCGCCGAGATGCTGTGCGTCCGGCGCGAAGCCACACTGGCGACGATACTGCCGATGGTGATCGAGTCCGGGCACTCGCGCTTCCCGGTGGTCGATGGCGACAAGGACGATGTGGTCGGCATGTTGCTCGCCAAAGATCTGCTGCGCGCGGCCAGCGCCAGCAGTGCGGCGCGCGCCCGCTTCGACATGCGCGAATTCCTGCGGCCGGTAGTTTTCGTGCCCGAGGCCAAGCGCCTGAATGTGCTGCTGAAGGAATTCCGCGGCAACCGTAATCACCTGGCGATCGTGGTCGACGAATACGGTGGCGTCGCCGGCCTGATCACCATCGAAGATGTGATCGAGCAGATCATCGGCGAGATCGACGACGAGTTCGATGTGGAGGACGACCAGAATATCCGTCCGCAGGGCGAGCGGCAGTTCGTGGTGCGCGGCGCCACGCGCATCGATGAATTCAACGAGCATTTCGGCACCAACCTGGCCGATGCCGAGTTCGACACCATCGCGGGGCTGGTGATGCAGCAGTTCGGGCGTGTGCCGCGGCGCGGCGAGAGCGTGAGCATTGGCGTGCTCGAATTTCAGGTGCTGCGCACCGATCGGCGGCGCATCGAAAGCCTGCGGGTCGTGACGGCGCAAGACGCCGCGCCCGGCGACGCCTGATGCCCACTGGCGCGCGCTCGCGCTGGCTGTGGCGCGGGGCAGCGCTGCTGGCCGGCGCGTTGCAGACTTTCGCCTTCGCGCCTTTCGGCTTCTGGCCGCTGGCGATCCTCTGTCCCGCGTTCCTGATGTGGCAATGGCGCGAGGCTGCACCGCGCGAGGCCGCGGCACTCGGTTTCTGGTTTGGCGCGGGCTTGTTTGGTGCCGGCGTCTGGTGGCTCTATATCTCCATCTACGTCATCGAAGCCGCGCCGCTATGGCTTACTTTGCTGTTGATACTCGCGCTGGTGTCGCTGATGGCGGCCTACTACGCGCTGCTCGGCGCCTGCAGCGCCTGGCTTTTGCCCCGTGGGGGCGCCTGGCGGCTGCTGGCGGGCCTGCCGGCGCTGTGGCTACTGTTCGAATGGTGGCGCGGGTGGTTCATCTCCGGTTTCCCGTGGCTGTCACTGGGCTACAGCCTGATCGATAGCCCGCTGGCGGGCTACGCGCCGCTGCTGGGCGTTTATGGCGTTTCCGGTCTCGCGCTCTGGCAGGCGGGCGCGCTGCTCGCCGCGTGGCGCGGCAGTGGCCAACTACGGACAATCGTGCTGGCCCTTGCCGTGGCGCTATGGGTTGGCGGCCAGCTGCTGGGAAAAGTGAGCTGGACAGAGGCGAGCGGGCCGCCGGTGGCGGTGGCGATCCTGCAGGGCGCGATTCCGCAGGACGAAAAGTGGCAGGTCGACAATCTCGAACCCACCAAAATACGCTACCGCGCGCTGAACGATCAGAGCGGCAAAGCGCAGCTGGTGATCTGGCCGGAATCGGCGATCCCGGAACTCGCCAACGACATGGCGCGGTATCTGGCCGATATCCAGGCCAGCTC